>JADJWH010000005.1 GCA_016716465.1 Gammaproteobacteria bacterium | reverse complement strand
CGCCTTGCGCCCCAGCCCAGCAGGGACAGCACGCCCAGGGAGGCGTCGGCGCCACTGCTGTCCCGCTGGGATGCGGAACTGGTGCGGCTATCCGTTCCCTCATACAGGAATTCGATGCCCTGGATATCATCCGTCTGCAATGTCTCTATCCCGCTCACCTGGGAATTCATGATCGCGGTCACCGTCTCGCCCGCGTCATTGGGATGTTCCAGCCCGAGCGCATGCCCGAGCTCGTGAATGACCACGCGGTGAAAATCGTAGGTCCCGGGCTGTAATTGTCCCGCGCGCTGCGCGATCCAGGGCCGGGACTGATCCACCATGATATCGGTGTCGGATAATTCCCAGGTGCCGTTCCGGCGCACATGCGTGACCTGGGTCACGGCCAGGGCGTCACCGAACGCCTGGTCAGCACAGGTTGTCTGCCGGAACCCGGCGGCATTGATCCCGTCCGCGGCGTTGCTGCCAGGGGCGTTGTCGCAGGGCTGTGCGGTGCTGACTCCCTCTTGAAACTGCAGCGGCGTCCCGACGGCGTTCCAGCTGGTCTGCATGGCATCCAGCATGCTGTCCTTGTAGGCCCCGCTGAAATTCAGCGTCATCGCTACGACGACCTTGGCATCAGGCCATACCACCGGAGTGACATTGGTATCGGTCTGAAGGGGCTGCGGGCCGCTGCCCCCGGCACTGGGCTGTCCGAAAAAGGCAAAGGCGCCGGCCGCCGGTGGAAGGCAGATCAGACACAGCGCACAGGCGGTCGGGGCAAGCCGGCTCATGGCGCGGACAGCTCCTGGCGGATGCGGTGGGTGAACTCTTCCAGCGTCGGCTGCCCGGGCAGGACGAGCGCGCGTACGACCGGACTGTCGCCCCGGTCCGCGCGCAGCACGCGCTGTTGCCCGTCCGGATCCGTCAGTACCCGGTACAAACCCTGATAGGCCCCGACCAGGGGTATCAACTCGCGCCGGTTGCCGCGCACGAACAGCACATAACGCCCGCCCGAAGCGAGCTCTGGCATGCCCGGATAGGACTGTGCGGTATCGCCGACCACGCCGCCCGGCAGCACGAGCTCATAAGGCACCGATGGCACCTCGCCCTTGATCACCTCGAGCGCGTCCAGGTTGACCGTGGTGGTGATCGCCTGCCCGTTTGCGGACCATGCGCTTTGCGCGCCGGTGACTGTCCCGACGATGATGAGCTCCGCATCCCGGACCAGTTCGGAAAAGTCGCGCGGTACCACGGTCAGCGCCTGGGCGGAACCGGCCATGAGCAGGCACAGCATCCCGAAGCCGACCACCGCCGCCCATCCGGCACGCCTGAGCCGGATTCTATTTTCGATTGCGTTCAACAAGATAAATACCCTGAAACACCAGCAGCCGCACGGGCGGCCATGTTATGTCGCATGGACATGATCTTATCCTATATGGACCCCGGTGCGGCGTCATAATTCCCCCGCCGCCGCACCGTATCCGGCGCGCATCGGAGACTAGACGCTGGGAATCCCTTGCGGGCGCCCGGGGAGGACCCCGGTCACTTGAGGCCGGCGGCGACCAGGGACACGGCGCGGAACATGGCCCGGCCCTTGTTCATGGTCTCTTCCCATTCACGGGCGGGGACGGAATCGGCGACGATGCCGGCGCCGGCCTGGATGTGCAGCCGGCCATCCTTGATCACGGCGGTCCGGATCGCAATCGCGGTATCCATGTTGCCGCCCCAGCCGATGTAGCCGACGGCGCCGGCATAGATGCCGCGCTTGAGCGGTTCGAGTTCGTCGATGATCTCCATCGCGCGCACCTTGGGCGCGCCTGACACGGTGCCGGCCGGGAAGGTGGCGCGCAACACGTCGAGCGCCGACAGGCCGGAACGCAGCGCGCCGGTCACGTTCGACACGATGTGCATGACGTGCGAATAGCGCTCGATCAGCATGCGCTCGGTCACGCGCACGGTGCCGGTCTCCGCCACCCGGCCGACGTCGTTGCGGCCGAGATCGATCAGCATCAGATGCTCCGCGCGCTCCTTCGGATCGGCGAGCAGCTCCTGCTCCAGCGCCCGGTCCTGCGCCGCACCGGCGCCGCGCGGCCGGGTCCCGGCGATGGGACGCACGGTCACCTCGCCGTCCTCCACGCGCACCAGGATCTCGGGCGAGGAACCGACGATGTGGAACTCCTTCAGATTCAGGTAGAACATGTACGGCGAGGGATTGAGGACGCGCAGACCGCGATACAGATCGAGCGGCGCGGCCGTATACGGTACCGACAGCCGCTGCGACAGGACCACCTGCATCAGGTCGCCGTCGACGATGTAACGCTTGGCCCGCTCCACCGCCGCCTCGAAACCCTCACGGGTGAATTCCGACACGAAATCCTCTTCGCCGACCCTGAAGGCGGCGGCGGGCGCCGGCGAGCGCGCGACGGACTGGCGCAGCTGGGCCTCGAGCCGGTCGAGCTCCCGCTCGGCCTCCGCCAGCGACGCCGCCGGGTCCGCGTACAGTACGATATGGAGCTTGCCCGACAGATTGTCGAACACGACCACGCGGTCGCTCAGCATGAGCAGGATATCGGGGGTGCCGAGCGCATCGCGCCCCGGACACTGCGCGAGACGCGGTTCGATATAGCGCACCGTGTCATAGCCGAAGTAACCGACCAGTCCGCCGCTGAAGCGCGGCAGGCCGTCCATCTCCGGTACCCGATAGGCGGTGCGAAACGCCTCGATCCAGGCCAGTGGATCGGCCGTCTCCTCGCGGCGCACCTCGCGCCCGTCGGTCTCGACGCTGACGACATTTCCACTGACGCGCACCACGGTCCGGCAGGGCAGGCCGATGATCGAATAGCGACCCCACTTCTCGCCGCCGTGGACGGATTCGAACAGGTAGGTATAGGGCTGGTCGGCCAGCTTCAGGTAGGTGCTGAGCGGGGTATCGAGATCGGCCAGCACCTCGCGCATCACCGGGATGCGGCTGTAGCCCCGGGCGCGCAGTGCGGCGAAGGCGTCGGGCGTCATGGCCATGAGAAACGCGCCGGGGCGGTTACGCCGGCCCGAGCAGCTCCCGCAAGTCGAGCAGGGAGCCGATCACGGCATCGGGCCTGGCATCGCGGATGTCGAGTCCATGGTTGTAGCCGTAGTTGACGCATACCACCTGGAAACCGGCGGCGCGCGCCGCCTCCACGTCGGTGATGGAATCCCCCACCATCAGCGATTCCCGCGGCGTGACGCCCAGCTCGCTGGCGGCGTGCAGCAGCGGCGCCGGATGCGGCTTCTTCTGCGCCAGCGTGTCGCCGCTGACGACCGTCCGAAAGCGCTCATACATGCCCAGCTTGCGCAGCAGCGGCTCGGTGAAGGCGGCCGCCTTGTTGGTCACGCAACCGAGCAGGAATCCGGCGCCGGCGAGATACTCGATCCCTTCCATGACGCCGGGAAAGGGGCGACTGTAGGTGCAGACGTTGCGCGCATAGGCATCGAGAAAGATCGGATAGGCGCGCTGGTAAAGCGCTTCGTCCGGTTCGCCGTCGTAGGCGTTGACGAGCGCGCGCCGCACCAGGCGCTCGACGCCGTTTCCGATCCATTCGCGCACGCGCGCCTCGCCCCGGTCCGGCATGCCGAGCTCCCGCATCATCAGATCGACCGAATAGGCGAGGTCGGGCACGGTATCCACCAGGGTACCGTCCAGGTCGATCAGAAGCATGCGCGGGCGGACCGCCAGACTGTTCATGGACCGACTCTCGCGGGGAAAACGGGGCTCAGCGCCGCGCCTTGGCGAGCTCGGCGCGCATGGCGTCGATGGTCGCCTTGTAGTCCGGGGTGCTGAAAATGGCCGAACCGGCGACGAAGGTATCCGCCCCGGCCTCGGCGATGGCGCGGATGTTGTCAACCTTGACCCCGCCGTCGATCTCGAGCCGGATGTCGCGCCCGCTGGCATCGATGATCTTGCGCGCCTCGCGCAGCTTGTCCAGCGCGGTGGGGATGAAGCTCTGGCCGCCGAACCCCGGGTTGACCGACATCAGCAGCACCATGTCGACCTTGTCGATGACATACTTCAGGTAATCGAGCGGCGTCGCCGGATTGAACACCAGACCGGCCTTGCACTTGCAGTCGCGGATGAGCTGCAGAGTACGGTCGACGTGCTCGCTCGCCTCCGGATGGAAGGTGATGTAGGTGGCGCCCGCCTTGGCGAAATCCGGCACGATGCGATCCACGGGCTTCACCATCAGATGCACGTCGATATCCGCGGTGACGCCGTGCTTGCGCAGCGCCTCGCATACCAGCGGGCCGATGGTGAGGTTGGGGACGTAATGGTTGTCCATGACGTCGAAATGCACGATATCGGCGCCGGCCTTCAGCACATTGGTGACTTCCTCGCCCAGGCGGGCGAAATCGGCCGACAGGATCGAAGGGGCGATGACGTAGTTCTTCATGGGATGCCTCTGGTCGCTGACTGACTGTGGAGCGGGACGTACACTTTACCCGAATGCGTGAAAGTTATCACGCGGAGGGCCGCGACGGAAAGGTGCGGGGGAAGTGAATAGCCCGGGGAGAATGGGGCGGGCGGCCACGGGGCCGCCCGCCGGCCCGGATCAGGTGCGTACGAGCCCGTATTTGAGCAGGGCGCGCTGTACCACCCACCAGCTCACGGCGAAGACGGCCAGTGTAACGATGATATCGAACATCGAGCTCATCGGGGCATGGTAGTACTGGCTGTCGATCGACCCGGAGATCCAGGTATAGCGCTCGATCCAGGTGCCGACCACGATGAAGCAGGCCACCAGGGTGATGACCACCGGATTGTGGCGGTTCGGCGTGATCGCCAGCGTGCAGAACGGGATGATGAACTTGAAGGTCAGGAACGTCCACCACAGGGCGCCGTAGCCTTCCAGCATCATGCTGTTGTAGCGGTGCATCTCCTCGGGGAGACGGCCGTACCACATGATCAGGTACTGGGTGAAGTAGAGGTAGGTCCACAGGATCGTCATGGCCAGCATGAATTGCGCCATGTAGTTGAAGATGTAGTGCTGGAACGGCGCGGCCAGTTTGCCCGAGCGGTGGATGAAGAACAGGAAGATGGTGAAGAAGCCCAGGAACATGTGGAAGTTGCTCTGGAAATGATAGGCGCCGTAGCTCGCGCTGTGCCAGCCGGGCATCTGGGTCATCTCGAAATCCCACGCCACCATGGAGCCGTAGATGAAGTAGGCGAAGGGGATCAGCAGCGCGATGTTGCGGAAGCGGCGCTGCGCCGCGTATGAGCTGTCGATCTCGCTCTGGTGCTGGTATTTGATGAACAGGCCGCACAGGATCACCACCGCGATGAAGCCGCCGATCTCGCGCGCGACGAGGAAGGTGTAGTTATGCCAGCCGTTCAGGTGATGGTCACCGTCATGGGCATGGGCCAGCCACTGAAAGGTCGCATCCCCGTTGAAGAGGAGGATCAACAGCAGTACGCCGGCGATGGGAAACAGCGCGGCGAAGGCGCAGGCCAGCTTGCGGACCTGAAAGCGCCATTTTCCGTTGACCAGGTGCAGCACGGACGACAGGGTCACGCCGCCGAGCGCGATATAAAGCGTAAACAGGAAGTTCGTCGTCAAGACCGACCAGCTGCCAAAATCCTCTGCGTTCGCCATCCCCGCCTCTCGTTGAATGTCGTTGGACTTATTGCGCGGCCGCCGTCTTGGTCGGCTCGGCCGCGGCGTCTTTCGCCAATTGGTGGCGCACGTAATTGACGACCTGCCAGCGCTCCTCGATCGACAGATCGTCGGAGCCGCGGCCATCGTCGCGGGCCATCGGCTTGCCATACGCCGGCATGATGTAGCTGCCGAAGGTGATGGTGCCGAAGATCCACCCCTCGGTCAGGGTCTTCTGTACATAGTCGTCCACCAGCGGTATCGCGCCGATCTTGCTCGAAACGGGCGAGTCGGCCTTGCCGGTCAGGCCGTGACAGGCCCCGCAGTAGATCCGGAACAGGGTCTTGCCCTTGGCCAGATTGTCGGCCGTCACCGGGATCGGGCTGGTCAGCGGCTTTGCCTCATCACGGTTCGCGACTTCCGTCAGCAGCATGGCGGTGTCGATTCGCTCCGTGCGCAGCGGGATTGAACGCTTCGGGAACGGCGCCATCTCGCCTTCCTGCGGCTTGATGCTGGGCTGATCCATCATATCGGTTGACCACGGCCACGCCCACGCCACGACCGGAAACAGTGCTGCCGCAACCGCCATCCTGTATTTCATTGGATAACCTCTTCCCGAATCTCGAGTACCTGGTGCTGCCGGAACAGCTTCTTGATTGGCTCGACGTACTTCTCCTCCAGTTCCATCTCGATTCCGACCTGGTCGAGGCTGACCTTCTCGCTGTACAGGCTCTTGCGCTTGCGCAGCAGGCGCGCGCCGATCATCAGCCCGGCCAGCGTGAACAGCACGCTGAACAGGATCAGCATCTCGTAGGTCAGCACGATGTTCGACGGCAGCGGAATCACCGGCTTGCCGCCCTGCGGCTGCACGGTGAAGTTCGCCTGCGCGCTGGCCAGAAAGATGAAGCCGCAGGTGGATCCGAGCAGCGCGCCGATCAGGGTGAATTTCGGCACATGCGCCGGACGCTCGCCCAGCACCTCCTCGATCTCGGGGTGCTCGATCGGCGAGATCACCGTGACATCGTCGACGGATACGCCGGGCACCTTGTAGTGCCGGATGTCCGAGATGGCGGCGAAGGCCTCGTCGAAATTGGAGAACAGGGCCAGAATACGCGCTTTCTTCATGGTTTTGCCCCCTCCAGACCGGGCTCGCCCGACGGTTTCGGGTCACCCGTCCTGCGATGCATCACGCTCGCGATGTCCTTGTGCGCGATATGACGGCGATGGAAGATCATTTCCTTGACCTCATACATCGAGACCGACGGAATCACCTTGACGAAGATCAGGAACAGCAGGCCGAACCAGCCGAAGCTTCCGATCACGATGAACCACTGCACCCAGCTCGGCCACATGACGTCGAACGCGAACGGCTCGTAGGACGCGGACAGGGTCGGACCCACGATCATCCAGCGCTCCAGCCACATGCCGATGTTCAGCAGGATGGAGATGACGAACATCGCGGAAATGCTGCGGCGGATCTTCTCGAAGGCCATCGTGAACGGCACGACGGAGCCGAAGAACAGCATGGCCCAGAAGTACGGCGCGTAGGTACCGGTGAACTTGTCGATCAGCAGTTCCTTGGCGATCATGTCATGACCGTACCAGATGGAGCTGAACTCGATCAGGTTCAGGTAGGTCCACACCATCGCGATGGCGAAGGTGAGCTTGCAGGTCTTGTCGAGGATCGGCAGTGTCATGTAATCCTCGAAGCGGAAGTAGTAGCGCAGCAGCACGAACAGCGTGATGATGCCCGCGCAGCCCGAGTACAGCGCCCCGGCGACGAAATAGGGCGGGAAGGTCGTCACGTGCCAGCCCGGCATGATCGACATCGCGAAGTCGGACGACACGATGGAGTGCACCGATACCGCCAGCGGGATCAGGAAGCACGCCATGATCAGATAGGCCTTGCGGAAATGGCGCCACTGGCGGTCGTCGCCGCGCCAGCCCAGCGAGAGGGCCGTGTAAAGCTTCTTGCGCCAGCCCCGGGCGTTGTCGCGGCAGATCGCCAGGTCGGGGATCGAACCGATGTAAAGGAACAGGGCCGACGAGGTCAGGTAGGTGCCGATGGCGAAGGCGTCCCACACCAGCGGGGAGCGGAAGTTGGGCCAGATCCCGCGGTCGCTGTAGTAGGGCAGCACCCAGTACATGTTCCACAGGCGCCCGAGGTGGATGATCGGGAACAGACCCGCCGTCATCAGGGTGAAGGTGGTCATGGCCTCGGCGAAACGGTAGATCGGCTTGCGCCAGTCGGCGTGCGTGATATGCAGGATCGCCGACAGCAGCGTGCCGGAGTGGCTCATGCCGATCCAGAAGATGAAGGTCGCGATATAGAGACCCCACATCTGCGGCCAGTTCAGGTTGGCGACCCCCATACCGGTCCGGTACTGGTAGATCTCGGCGATCACCGCCAGCGAGAGCAACGCCAGGCATACCGCCACCGAGACCCAGTATCCCATGCGCGGATTTTCCATCGAGCGCAGGACGTCCTCGTTGATCTTTGCCCAGCGGATGTCTTCGTTGATGTCTTTGTTTTGGTCGCTCATATCCGGATCCGTCGCTTCGTCATGAGTTATTCTCCGCGATTACACTTCGCGCACGCGTTCCAAGAACAGCACCTTGGGATCGGTGTTGAGTCCCTCGAAGACGCGGTAACCGCGCATCTCCGGGTCCTGCTTCACCTGCTTGGCCTTGTGGAGCTGCACCTGGTGCTTGCGCCACAGCGCGGTGGCCTCGGTATTCTCGACCCCCTTGCCCGGGCTGTGCAGATCGAGGATGTCCCCGAAGGTCATCGCCGAGGTGGGGCAGGTCTGTACGCAGGCCGGCTGCACCTCGCCGTCGATCACCTGGCGATCCTGCATCTTCGCCTTGTCCTTGGCGGCGCGGATGCGCTGCACGCAGAACGTGCACTTTTCCATCACGCCCTTGTCGCGCACGGAGAGGTCCGGGTTCAGCTGCATGTGCAGCGGCGCCGGCCACGAACTCTCGTAGTACGAGAAGAAATTGAAGTAACGCAGGCGGTACGGGCAGTTGTTGGAGCAGTAGCGCGACCCGATACAGCGGTTGTACACCTGCGCATTGAGGCCGTCCGGCGTGTGATAGGTGGCCGCGACGGGACACACGGGTTCGCAGGTGGCGGCGTTGCACTGCTGGCAGAGCATGGGCAGGAAGCTCGCGCCGAGGTGCTGGTATTCCGCCACACGCCCCTCGCCCAGGTCGGGCTCATCCCAGTAGCGCTCGATGCGAAGCCAGTGCATGGCATGACCGTCGTCAAAACGGTCCTTGCCGACCACCGGCAGGTTGTTTTCGGCATAGCAGGCGACGACGCAGGCGCCGCAGCCGGTGCACTTGTTGAGGTCGATGACCATGCCCCACATGTGCTCGTAGTCATGGAAGCCGCCCTGCTCCAGGCCCTTACGGTACCTGGACCAGTCGGTGAGAATGTTCTCCAAGGACATCAGGCTTCTCCTTCATTACGCGCGTATACGTCCGCGGTCACGGTAGCCACCAGTTTCCGGCCCAGCTGGGCCTCGCTGCCGCCGAGCTTGACCAGCTTGTCGCCCGCCTTGTCCGCGATGCGCGTGACCTGAACGGGCGTGGCGTGATGCGCCAGTTCGCCGGTCTTCACCTCGGTGGCGAGGCCGAGGATCCTGAGCGGGTTGACGCCGCGCCCCTGGGCGTAACGGCCGTAGGCCTCATGGCCCTGGCCGAGCGGCACCGCGATTGCGTTCGGATGCATGCCTTTGTAGACGTAGACCTTGGCCTCGATCGCGCCGTGCTCGGATTCGATCCGGACGCGGTCGCCGGTCTTGACGCCGATCTTCGCGGCCGTGGACGGATGCAGCTCGGCCCAGGAGTCCCACACCACCTTGCTGATCGGGTCGGGCAGTTCCTGCAGCCAGGGCAGATTGGCGTAGCGGCCATCCTGCATGTTCGCGCCCGCGCTCGGCACCAGGGTATAGGACCGCGACTGATCGGCGGGCTCCGCCACCGCGAAGGCGACGACGCGGGAGGTGAGGCTGCCGCCGCCGGCGCCGACCTCGATCACGCCCTTCTGCACGGCGCGCGTCCAGAATTGCTGATCGCTGATCGTGCCCTGCTTCAGCGCGGCGGGCAGCGCGGCGAAGGCGTTGCGCAGATACGCGTAGTAATCGTCATAGGCGGCGTATTGCGACACCTTGCGCAGTTTGAGCAGCGCGAGCAGGGTATCGCCGAAGCCGCGGGTCTCCGGATAGAGCGGTTCCATCAGGGGCTGCTGCATGCTGATCAGCATCTGCGCGGGCTGCGCGGCGGGCACATGGGTACCCCAGTCCTCCAGCGCGGAACGCAGCGGCAGCACCAGGTCGGCCTGCTGCGTGGTCTCGTCGTCGAACTGGGTGAACGCGACCTTGAATGGCACCCCGGCGAGCTTCTCCTTCAGCTTCAAGGCGTCCGGCGCGGTATAGACCGGATTGGCGCCCTTGAAGAACACCACATCGAAGCTCTTCGACTCGAGTGCGGCGGCGAAATCGAGCAGTTCCTTGTTGCCGCCCGTCTTCGCGGCGAGCTGCGGGAACGGGAAGCCGGCGCTGGATTCCAGCGTCTTGCCCACGTTGCCGAGCACGATGTTCAGCAGCATCGCGGCGGCGACGCTGTCGTAGCCGCGGGCATGGCCCGCGGCGGAAGCCCCCGCCAGGACCAGGCTCGGCGCCCGGTCGTTGAGCAGGCCGGCGATCCTGACGATGTGCTCGCCGGTCGCACCGGTGAGACGCACCGCCTTGTCGATATCGTAGGCGCGGATCTGCTCCTGCGCCTCGACAGGCAGGTTCGAGATGTCGCGGTGGTGCTTGCTCACCAGCACATGGGCGATGGCCAGGGCCAGCACGCCCTCCGCACCCGGGCGCACCGGTATCCACAGGTCCGCGCTGGCGCCGGTCACGGTCATCTTCGGCTCGGCCTGAATCAGGACACCGCGCGGCGCGGTACGGAACTCGGCGTATTGCGTCGAGTTGTGGATGGTCGAACCCCAGGTGGACAGGAAGTCGGCCCCAAAAGAGAGGATCACGCGCGCCTTGTCCAGCCGCAGGCGGGGATTCGCATCACCCAGCATGTCGCGGCAGACCGCGCGCCAGACGGCGTCGTTGACGGCCTCGTGCACATAGTGGTGCCCCGAGCCCACGGCGTCCATCCAGGCCTTCAGCAGCACGGACTGGTGACCGCTGACGCTGTCGGTTACCCAGGCGAAGCGGTCGCCGGACAGCCCCGAGGACGGACCGACCTTTTCCTCCAGCAGCGCCAGCGCCTGGTCCCAGCTGATCTGCTCGAACTGGCCGTTGCGGCGCACGCGCGGGGCGGTGATGCGATCGGGGTTGTAATGGGCCTGCAGCGAGGCCTGCCCGGCCTGGCACAAGCGCCCGCGGTTGACCTGGGAATCGGGGTTGCCTTCCAGCTTGAGCACGCGGCCTTCGCGCACGCGGCCATGCACGCCGCAACCGGAGCCGCATTGCGCGCAGGTGCTGGCATACCAGACCCCGATGCCGGGGATGACGTATTCCTCCGGGGCGAGGTAGGCGACCACCTCCTCCTTGCCTTCCTGCACGGTGACCGTGGTGGGCATGTCGCAGCCGGCCAGCGTCGTGCCGACGCCGCTCCATCCCAGCACCTTGAGAAATTCTCTTCGCTTCAGTTTATCGAGACTCATCGCGGGACCACTCCGTTCAATCACGCATCATCGGGCGCAGTTTCGTGTCGGATGGACACGCGTCACTTATGGCACTTCCAGCAGTCGAAGGGCCCGTTGTTCGCCTCATGACAGCGCCGGCAGAATCCCATGGTCAGCGGCTTCTGCTTTTTCGCCACGGTCATGTTCTTGATGTCGCCGTGGCAGAACGCGCAGACCTCGGAGACCTGCTCCACCGGCAGCTCGGGGTTGTCGAAAACGAACCGCTTGAGATGCTTCTCGTGGGTGAAGTGCACGAAATCGGGCACGTCATGCACCTTGAGCCAATGCGGCGGCTCGCGCTTTTCCCAGTACTCGGTCAGCTGCTTGATGCGCGGCTTGTCTGTCGCGATCACGCTGTGACAGCCCATGCACTTGCTCGTCGGCGGTATGCCCGCCACCTTGCTGCGGCGCGCATAGGTATGACAGTACATGCAATTGATGCCGTTGATCTTGGCATGGATGTCGTGGGGAAATTCGATCGGTTGCGGAACGTCCTTGCCGGCGTAGGTCCCTTCCGGCGGAACCGCGTTGGGCACCGCCGATCCGGCAGTAGCCGCAAGCGGGGCGCACACGGCGAACAGCGCAACGACCAATGCCAGAAACCCTGCCGTCGACGGCAGGCCGGCACGACGGCCAGCCGGGATTCCCGCTCCTGGTAAGGACAATCGTCCTGAGAAAAGTTGCCGAGTGCCTGACATCTCCCCCCTCAACCTATGTTTGTGATTCGTGTCAAGCCGCCCGCCGCAGACTGAGCGATGAACGACTCATCATGCCGGGATGCGCGCGCAGCGGACGGACGCCCCGGATGCTTATCGTGCCAGACTGAAACTATACCGACTCGAAACGCGGAAGGATTTCATTCATTGAACTCACACCCTCCTCCGAACCGTCGTCGTCATGATTCGCAACGGTCTGTCTTCAACCTCGCTCTCCGCAGTCGCTCGCACGGGGCGGGTTTGTTTTGTTTTCTTTAATTCGATTCTCTCGCGCTCGACAACGCTGAGCGGGGTCGAGCGATGAATCGTAGATCAATCTCTGCGGACCTGTCAACGCTGATGGGACCACATCGATGAATCGTGCTCAGACCGCGCCAAAAGCGCCTCACAAGCCGCATAAACCGCGTGGGTTATATTCCACGCCCCACGCGCTACCCCAAATGCGGTAGTCGACATCGGCGAGCGCGAACGCTCAGACAGGATTTTCGACATCGACAAAGCGAGTCTCGACGGCGAAATTCGCGGCGATATGCGCCAGCAGCGCGCGCACGCCGTAGCGTTCCGTCGCGTGATGTCCCGCGGCATAGAAATGCACACCGGTTTCACGCGCGATGTGCGTGGTGCGTTCGGAGGCTTCGCCGGTGATGTACGCATCCACGCCCGCGGCAGCGGCGAGTTCGAGGTAATCCTGCGCGGCTCCGGTGCACCACGCCACCTCGCGCACGAGCGCGCGCGCTCCCGCGACATGCAGGGGCTCGCGCGCGAGACACCGCGCCAGATGGCGGGACAGATCGTGGCCGCTCATGTCGGCGCCGAGGCGGCCACGCAGCAGCAATCCTGGTTCCCTGCGTCCAGTCGCTACCTCGCCGGTGATCGCGATGTCCAGAACGCGCGCCAGTTGTGCATTGTTGCCGAGCTCGGCGTGCGCATCGAGCGGAAGATGATAGGCGAGCAGGCTGATATCGGCGCACAGCAGCGCCCGCAGACGCCGTCGTCTGATGCCGCACACGCGCGGATCCTCGTTGCGCCAGAACCAGCCATGATGGACCAGGATCGCATCGGCCTCCCATTCCAGCGCATGCTCGATCAGTGCATGGCTCGCGCTGACGCCGCCGAGAATCCTGCGCACCTCGGCGCGTCCTTCGACCTGCAGGCCATTGGGGGCGTAATCCTCGAAGCGACCGACGTCCAGCAGGCGATCCAGGTAGGCGGCGAGCTCTGACAGGGGCATCGGCATGGACAAACTCCACTCGGATTTTCAGGGGGCAGACGGTACGAGCGCTATGCTAGAGTATGGCGATCATGCAAATCCGCAGACTGCTTCCCTACCTCAGTCAAGGCGTCATCGTGGGTCTGGCCGTGGGCCTGATCGCGGTATTCCTCATGACGGATACCTTCACCAAGCGGCCGGTGGTGGAACTCAAGGAGTCGGCGCCCGGTGAAACCGCGATCGAACCACAGGCCACGGTATCCTACGCCGGCGCGGTCAGCAAGGCCGCGCCGGCGGTGGTCAATATCCACACCACGAAGACGGTCACGCGCCAGTTCAGCCCCTTCCTGGACGATCCGCTCTTCCGGCGCTTCTTCAACGCGCCAAACGTGCCGCGCGAACAGCAGCAGAACAGCCTGGGCTCCGGCGTCATCGTCAGCGCGGACGGCTACGTCCTCACCAACAACCACGTCGTCGACGGCTCGGATGAGATCCTGGTCGGCCTCAACGACGGCCGCTCGGCGCCGGCAACGGTGATCGGCACCGACCCTGAAAGCGACATCGCCGTGCTGAAGATCGCGCTGGGAAACCTGTCGGTGATCACCCTGGGCGATTCCAACGCACTGCAGGTCGGCGACGTGGTGCTCGCGATCGGCAACCCGTTCGGCGTGGGGCAGACCGTCACCCAGGGCATCGTCAGCGCCACCGGCCGCAGCCAGCTCGGCATATCGACCTTCGAGAACTTCATCCAGACGGACGCGGCGATCAATCCGGGCAACTCGGGCGGGGCGCTGATCGACCCGTACGGTCATCTCGTCGGCATCAATACCGCGATCTTCTCCCGCAGCGGCGGCTCCCAGGGCATCGGTTTCGCCATCCCGACCAGCCTGGCCAAGAGCGTCATGACGCAGATCATCGAGCATGGGGAGGCGATCCGCGGGTGGCTCGGCGTGGAGATCCAGACCCTGACACCGGCGCTGGCGGAATCGTTCGGGCTGCATGACCGGCAGGGACTGATCATCGCCGGCGTACTGAGTGGCGGACCGGCCGCCACTGCCGGCCTGGAGGCGGGCGATATCATCACCGACATCGACGGCACCCCGGTGACGGACGCCAGCGTCGGCCTGAACATGATCGCGCAGACCAAGCCGGGAAGCCGGATCGCCATCAAGGGGCTGCATCAGGGGGAATCGTTCACCCGGGATGTGACCGTCAGCAAACGCCCGCCGCCGGCGCGTTAACCCGTTTCCCTAGCCGGCGCCCTTGTCCTGCGCCGGCTCCTCTTCCTCCGGCTCCTTGCGCACGTAGATACGCGAGATCAGCAGCCCGACCTCGAACAGCAGCCACATCGGCATGGCCAGCATGATCTGGGAAAGCGCGTCGGGCGGGGTGATCACGGCGGCGATGACGAAGCATCCCACGATGATGTAGGAGCGCTTCGACCTGAGGCCCTCCGGCGTGACCAGTCCGGCCCATACCAGCAGGATGGTGGCCACCGGCACCTCGAAGGCCAACCCGAAGGCGAAGAACAGCAGCATGACAAAGCTCAGGTAGCTGCCGATATCGGTCATCATCGCGACGCCGTCGGGGGTGGTCCCCACCATGAAGGTGAACACCATCGGCATCACAATAAAGTACGCGAAGGCCATGCCAGCATAGAACAGCAGCGTGCTCGAGGCCAGCAGCGGGAGGATGAGCCTGCGCTCGCTCCGGTACAATCCCGGCGCCACGAACCCCCATATCTGGTACAGCACCCAGGGCACGGCGAAGAAGAACGAGAGCACGAAGGTAAACTTGAGCGGCACCATGAAAGCGCCGACGACCTCGGTGGAGATCATGGTGGCGCCTTGCGGCAGCCGCTGCATGAGGGGCTGCGCCACGGCGGTGTAGAGTGCATTGGCGAACGGCACCATGGCGAGGAAAACGATGCCGACACCGATCACGACGCGCAGCAGGCGCGAGCGCAGCTCGATCAGGTGACCGATCAACGGCATCTCCGCCTCAGGCGGATACTTCTCAGGTGCCGCCATCGGACTTGGTCCCCGTGTTCGACGCGGCCGCGTCGGGCGCGGATTTCTCCTCGCCTGCGACCGGGGCGTTGATCGGGATGGTGGCCTTGGTTTCGTCGATCACCTTGTGGAGCTCGGCGATCTCGCTTTCCTGCTCGATCTTGCGCGTGAGCTCCTCGGTCCTGGCCAGTTCACGCTGAAACTCGCTCCTGACCTCGCCGGCGACCGAACGCGCCTTCCCCATCCAGCGCCCGATGGTGCGCACCAGGGCGGGAAACTCCTTGGGTCCGACGACCAGGATCGCCACCACGGAGATGATGAGAATTTCGCTGAACCCAATATCGAACATCGGCTTGGCAATCCGAGCGGCCGCCCGGGGCGAAAAAAGGGTGGCTAGGTGGGCATGCGCCGGGGCCCGCTCACGCCCTGGCGACCGGTCGATCCGGAAGACGGGAGGTACGCGATGCTGGGCGGCAGTCCGGACATGGAGCGACTCAGGCCTGGTTCTTCTCGCGCGACTCGACCTTGCCCTCGCCGGCCTTCGGTGCATCGGCCTGCTTGAGGCGGGGCGCTTCCTTGTCTTCTTCCTGGTCCTCGCCCTCGTTCGGGTTGCGCATGGCGTCGCGGAACCCCTTCACCGCCCCGCCCATGTCCTTGCCGATAGAGGCCAGCTTCTTGGTCCCGAACAGCAGGACCACGATCAACAACACCACCAGTAAATGCCAGAGACTGAATCCCATGATCTTGCACCTCAATCACATTGATGTTCGGGCACACCCTCGCCCGTCCTACCGTCCGACCCGGCTGTTCTTCTCCTCGATGCCGGAGACCCCGCTGCGCCGCTCGAGCTCGGCCAGTACTTCCCGCGGTCCCAGACCGCGATGGGCGAGCAGGATCAGGGTATGAAACCACAGGTCCGCCACCTCGCGCACCAGCGCATCGTCACCCTCGGACTGCCCAGCCAACACCACCTCGGTGGCCTCCTCGCCGATCTTTTTCAGGATTGCAGGCAGGCCCTTATTATAGAGCCGGGCCACGTAGGATGTCTCCGGGTCCCCCAGCTTGCGCTGTTCCAGCACGCGTGCCAGATCTGTCAGTACGGTATCCATGAAATCTGCCGTCGAATCTGGATGATGCCCTTGAATATACCGCCTTTCAGCCGCCGGAATCACCATATATATCGGCGGGATCCCTCAGAACCGGGTCGATCGTCTCCCAGCGTCCGTCCCGCAGCCGGCGGAAGAAGCAGCTCTGGCGCCCGGTATGGCAGGCGATGCCGCCTTCCTGTTCAACGCGCAGCAGCACCACATCGCCGTCGCAGTCGAGCCAGAGCTCGCGCACCCGCTGGACATGGCCCGAACTCTCGCCCTTGCGCCACAGGCTGTGGCGCGAACGCGACCAGAACACCGCGCGGCCGCTGGCGGCGGTTTCCGCCAACGCCGCGCGGTCCATCCAGGCGAACATCAGTACGCGGCCACTGGCGTGATCCTGCACGATGGCGGGCACCAGCCCGCTCTTCGTCCACTTCACATCCGCCAGCCAGTCCTCCCCTTCGGGCATGTCGTCAACCTCTCCGCTCAGGGTCAAAGCCGAACCGTGATGCCACGCCCGGCCAGGAAACGCTTCGCATCCTGTACCGTGTGCTGGCCGTAATGAAAGATGCTCGCCGCCAGCACCGCGTCCGCCTTGCCCTTGAGGATGCCGTCGGCCAGGTGCTGCAGTTCCCCCACCCCGCCGGAGGCGATCACCGGCACGCCGACGGCCGCGCTGACCGCCGCGGTCAGCTCGAGATCGTAGCCGTCACGGGTGCCGTCACGGTCCATGCTGGTCAGCAGTATTTCGCCGGCGCCGAGCTCGGCCATGCGGCGTGCCCAGTCCACCGCGTCGATTCCGGTCGACTTGCGGCCGCCGTGGGTGAAGATCTCCCATGCCGGCGCATCCTCCGGACCGCTGACGCGCTTGGCGTCGATGGCCACCACGATGCACTGGGAACCGAAGCGCTCGGCCGCGACGCGCACGAAGTCGGGGTTGGTGATCGCCGCCGTGTTGATGGCGACCTTGTCCGCGCCCGCGTTTAGCATGCGCCGGATATCGGTCACCTCGCGGATACCGCCGCCGACGGTCAGCGGAATGAACACCTGCGCGGCCACCTGCTCGACCACGTGCGCCATCGTCGCGCGCTCCTCGGCACTGGCGGTGATATCGAGGAACACCAGCTCGTCCGCGCCCTGGGCGTCGTAGACCCGGGCGATCTCGACCGGATCGCCGGCATCGGTGATGTTCACGAAGCGGACACCCTTGACGACGCGGCCCTTGTCGACGTCGAGGCAGGGGATGATGCGCTTGGCGAGACCCGTCATCCGGCGAAACCGTCGGCGAGGCGCTGGGCCTCGGCGAAATCCAGCGCCCCCTCGTACAGGGCGCGGCCCAGCACCGCGCCGGTGATGCCGTCGCGCGCATGCCTGCCCAGCGCCTTGATGTCCTCGATGCTGGCGATGCCGCCGGAGGCGATCACCGGTATGGTGACCGCCTGGGCGAGCCGGACGGTGGACTCGATATTGATGCCGTTCATCATGCCGTCACGGCTGATATCCGTATAGACGATGGCGACGACGCCGTCGCGCTCAAAGTGCTGTGCGAGATCGATCACATCGTGATTCGACAGCTTGGACCAGCCATCGATGGCCACCTTCCCCTCACGCGCATCCAGCGCCACGATCACGTGGCCGGGATAGGCAACGGCGGCATCGGCGACGAAGTGGGGCTCATTCACCGCGCTGGTGCCGATGATCACGTAACTGACGCCGATGTCGAGGTAGGCGTCGATCGTCTCCTCGTCGCGGATCCCGCCGCCGATCTGGATCGGCACATCGGGAAAGGCCCTGGCGATGTCCTTGATGACGCGCATGTTGACCGGACGGCCGGCGATCGCGCCATTGAGGTCGACGATATGCAGGCGCCGCGCGCCTTCCTCCACCCAGCGGCCAGCGATCTGTACCGGATCGTCGGAAAAGATCGTGGCGTCATCCATGCGGCCCTGACGCAGGCGCACGCACTGGCCATCCTTGAGATCGATGGCAGGTATCAACAACATGGTACTGTCCTCATACGAAGGGTTACAGACTTGCCAGGAATCACGCTTCTTACCTGTTGCCGGATACACGCGGCTTGCCGCGCCCGGCCGCTAGATCCCGCCGTCCCAGGCGAGAAAATTCGCCAGCAGCTTCAGTCCCGCCTGCTGACTCTTTTCCGGATGGAATTGCACCGCGAATATGTTACCGCGCGCCAGCGCCGCGGCAAACGAAACGCCGTAATCGGTCGTCGCGGCGACCACCGCGGCATCGCGCGGTTCCACATAGTAGCTGTGCACGAAGTAGAAATAGCTGTCCTGGGCGATCCCCTCCCACAGAGCGTGGGCATGTGCCTGATGGACGCGATCCCAGCCCATGTGGGGGATCTTGAGCGGTTCCGCGCCGGGGTCGCCGCCGGGAAACCGCACGGTACGCCCGGGCACGATACCGAGGCCGGAGGTACCGCCATTCTCTTCGCTAAAATCCAGCAGGGCCTGCATGCCGAGACAGATGCCGAGGAACGGACGGGTGCGGGCGCATTCACGGATCACGTCGTCGAGCTCCAGCCGCTGCAATTCAGACATGCAGTCGCGCAACGCGCCCACACCGGGGAACACCACATGGTCGGCATGCAGGATGCGCTCCGGGTCGTAGCTGACCTCGATCTGGGCGTCGCCGCCGACGTATTCCAGCGCCTTGGACACGGAACGGATGTTGCCCATGCCGTAATCGATTACCGCTACCGTCGTCATGGGATTGTATCCATCGTCCGCTCGAACGAAAAACCTGGCCAGGCAGGAATCAGAGGCTGCCCTTGGTCGACGGCATGATGCCCGCCCCGCGCGGATCCGGCTCCACCGCCGCGCGCAACGCGCGACCAAAGGCCTTGAATATTGTCTCCGCGATATGGTGTGCGTTGACTCCGCGCAGGCAGTCGATATGCAGGGTGACGAGCGCGTGGTTGACGAAGCCGCGGAAAAACTCCTGCAGCAGGTCGACGTCCATCTCCCCGATGCGCGCGCGCGGAAAGACCACATGGTAATCCAGGCCGGGACGGCCCGACAGATCGATCACCACGCGCGACAGGGCCTCGTCCAGCGGCACGTAGGCGTGGCCGTAACGGCGAATGCCGTGCTTCTCGCCGAGCGCCCGCGCCAACGCCTGGCCGAGCACGATGCCGATGTCCTCCACGGTGTGATGGGCATCGATGTGGATGTCCCCTTCGGCATGCAACTCGATGTCGATCATGCCGTGGCGCGCGACCTGGTCCAGCATATGATCGAGAAACGGCACCGGGGTATGGAACACGGCCCGTCCCGTGCCGTCGAGATCGACCGTCGCGGAGATACGGGTCTCCCGGGTGTCGCGTTTAACCGTGGCCTTACGTTCTCCCATCCATCCTTCTCCAACATGAACGCCAATATAATGGCACAACCCGTCTTCGCGTGCGAATCGACCCCGCGGCCCGGGGTTATTACAGCACTGCGGCCAGAGCCGTCAAAAAGGCCTGGTTTTCCTCGGGGGTGCCGACCGTGACGCGCAGGCAATCCCGCAGCGCATCACCGGCGCCGTCCAGATTCTTGATCAGCACCCCGCGTTCACGCAGCCCGGCGAAGATCTCGCCGCCGCGCCCGGCCGGGGCGCGAAACAGGATGAAGTTCGCCCGGCTCGGATAGACGGTCAGACCGCGGCAGGCGCGCAGGGCCGCGAGCAGTCCCTCGCGGTCGGCGCGCAGGCGTCCCGCCTGCTCCTCCAGCATGGTGCGGTGGCGCAGGGCGAAGGCCGCGCTCGCCTGCGTCAGCACATTGATATTGTAGGGCAGGCGGATCTTGTCCAGTTCCGTGATCCATTCAGGCCGGCCCGCGAGCATGCCGAGGCGCAGGCCGGCCAGCCCCATCTTGGACAGGGTGCGCAACACCAGCAGATTGGGATGGTCATGCAGCCAGTCCATCAGCGTCGTCTCGGAGAAGGCCTGATAGGCCTCGTCGACCACCACCAGGCCGGGCGCCGCCTCGATCACGGCGCGCACGGTCTCCGCGTCGAACAGTCCACCGGTCGGATTGTTCGGATAATCGAGCAGTACCAGCGCGGGGCGGCGGCGCGCGATCTCCGCCAGCACCGTCTCGCGCTCGAGGGCAAAGTCGGTGGCACGCAGCGGCACGCCGACAAAATCCAGGCCGGTAAAGATCGAGATCATGCGGTACATGCTGAACGCCGGCTGCGGCGCCAGCGCGACGCGTCCCGGGGCGGCCACGGCGAGCGCGACGATCTGCAGCAGTTCGTCCGAACCGTTGCCGAGCAGCAGATCCATCCCGCGCGGCACCCCGAAGAACGCGCGCAGCTCGCGCTTGAGCGCGTCCGCGCCGGGATCGGGATAACGGTTGAGCGCGACCTCCCGCAGCGTCTCCAGCCAGGCCTCGACCACGGCCGGCGGCCAGCGGTAGGGATTCTCCATCGCGTCGAGCTTGATCAGGCCGGCGGCCGGCGGCACATGATAGGCGTTGAGCGCGCGGATCTCCGGACGCACCCACTGCTCGATGCGGGCGCGGATGGCGGCGTCGGCGGGCGCGGATGCGGAAGAGGACGTCATGATGCCGCCGGGACTATGCCCCGCCCTCGCCGTCAACGCGGTACTGCGCCGACCGCGCATGCGCGGTCAGGCCCTCGCTGCGGGCCAGCGCCGCGGCGGTGCGGCCCAGGACGGCGGCGCCCGCCGGCGTGCACTGGATCAGGCTGGAGCGCTTCTGGAAATCATAGACCCCGAGCGGCGACGAGAAGCGCGCGGTGCGCGAGGTCGGCAGCACGTGGTTGGGGCCGGCGATGTAGTCGCCGATCGCCTCGGCCGTATGCCGCCCGAGGAAGATCGCGCCGGCGTGGCGGATCTTGCGTGCGAGCGCGAGCGGGTCCGCCACCGACAGCTCGAGGTGCTCGGGCGCGATATGATTGGCCACCGCGGCGGCATCGTCGAGATCGCGCACGCGGATCAGCGCCGCGCGCTTCGACATCGAGGTGCGAATGATGTCGGCGCGCTCCATCCGCGGCAGCAGGCGCTCGATGCTCTGCGCCACGCGGTCGAGATAGGCCGGATCCGGGCACAACAGGATCGACTGCGCGTCCTCGTCGTGTTCGGCCTGTGAGAACAGGTCCATCGCGATCCAGTCCGGATTCGTCGCGCCGTCGCAGATCACCAGGATCTCGGACGGCCCGGCGATCATGTCGATGCCGACCGTGCCGTACACCATGCCCTTGGCGGTGGCGACATAGATGTTGCCGGGGCCGACGATCTTGTCCACGCGCGGGAGGGTCTCGGTCCCGTAGGCGAGCGCGGCGACCGCCTGCGCCCCGCCGCAGGCGAACACGCGGTCCACGCCGGCGATGCAGGCGGCGGCCAGCACCAGTTCGTTCACCGCGCCGTCCGGCGTCGGCACCACCATGATCAGCTCGGGCACGCCGGCGACCTTGGCGGGGATCGCATTCATGATCACGGTGGACGGATACGAGGCCTTGCCGCCCGGGACATAGAGCCCGACGCGGTCGAGCGGCGTGACCTGCTGACCCAGCAGGGTGCCGTCCGGCTCGGTGTACGTCCAGGAATCGGCCTTCTGATGCTCGTGATAGCTGCGCACGCGCACGGCGGCCAGCTCCAGGTCCGCGCGGTGATCGGCGGGGAGGCCGTCCAGCGCCTGGCGCAGGCGCGCGGCCGGGATCTCGAGCCCCCGCGCCGTGGCCGCCTCGACCCGGTCGAAACGCCGGGTGTATTCCAGCAGGGCGGCATCGCCGCGCCGGCGCACGTCGGCCAGGATGGCGCGCACCGTCTCGTTGACCCCCGCATCGGAGACGCTTTCCCAGGCGAGCAGCTCATCAAGCCGGGAGTAGAATCCGGAATCCGCCGTGTCCAGTCTCTTGATGCCGAGCATATGTCACCACTGCAATGGAGAGTAAAACCGCGTTCAACGATCGCGCCGGTCAGGCACCCTTGTTGTGGTCCACCGCCGCCTCGAGCTGCGCGATCAGACCCTTGACCTGTTCATGCTTCATCTTCATCGCCGCCTTGTTGACGATCAGGCGGGAACTGATGTCGGCGATGTTTTCGTAGGGCCGCAGGCCGTTGGCGCGCAGCGTGCTGCCGCTGTCCACCAGATCGACGATCAGGTCCGCCAGGTCGACCAGCGGCGCCAGCTCCATCGATCCGTACAGCTTGACGATCTCGACCTGTTCGCCGCGCGCGGCGAAGTAGCGCCGGGCCGTCTCGACGTACTTTGTCGCGACGCGCGCGCGCCGGGGGCGCGGCACGGGCTGTTCCGGACCCGCGAGCATCAGGCGGCAGCACGCAATGCGGAGATCGAGCGGTTCGTACAGCCCGCCACCGCCGTATTCCATCAGCACATCCTTGCCGGCGATGCCCATGTCGGCGGCCCCGTACTCGACGAAGGTCGGCACGTCGGCGGCGCGAATCACCACGAGGCGGACATCTTCACGACGGGTCTCGAAAATCAGCTTGCGGCTGGTATGCGGGTCATCGACGGGGACGATGCCGGCGCGGGCCAGCAACGGCAAAGTCTCGAGCAGGATGCGTCCCTTCGATACCGCGATGGTGATCATGCCCCACCCTTGTCGCCGCCCGTCACAGCTTCGGCACCCGGCGGATATCGGCGCCGAGCGAGGCCAGCTTTTCCTCGATGCACTCGTAGCCGCGGTCGATGTGATAGATGCGGTCGACCACCGTCTTCCCCTCCGCCACCAGACCGGCCAGCACCAGACTCGCCGAGGCGCGCAGGTCGGTCGCCATCACCGGCGCCCCGGCAAGCGTGTCCGTCCCGCGGCTGAAGATCGTGTTGCCTTCCAGGCGCAGGTCGGCGCCCATGCGCTGCAGCTCGGGCACGTGCATGAAACGATTCTCGAACACGGTCTCGGTGATGGTACCGGAACCGCTGGCGATGGAGTTCAGCGTGGCGAACTGCGCCTGCATGTCGGTCGGGAATGCCGGATAGGGCGCCGTGCGCACGTCGACCGCCTCGGGCCGCCGGCCGCGCATATCGAGTTCGATCCAGTTGTCGCCTGTTTCGATCGAAGCCCCGGCCTCGCGCAGCTTGGCCAGCACCGCGTCGAGGATGTCCGGGCGCGTCTTCTTCACCCGGATGCGGCCGCCGGTGATTGCCGCGGCGACCAGATAGGTGCCGGTCTCGATACGGTCGGGCAGGATTGAATACGTGGTTCCGCTGAGTTCCTGGACGCCCTCGACGACGATGGTATCGGAGCCGGCCCCGCTGATCTTCGCGCCCATCTGGTTGAGGCAGTTGGCCAGGTCGACCACTTCGGGCTCGCGCGCCGCATTCTCGATCACGGTGGTGCCTTCGGCGAGCGCGGCGGCCATCATAATGTTCTCCGTGCCGGTCACGGTCACCATGTCGAGAAACAGGCGTACGCCCTTCAGCCGGGGCGCCCGTGCGCGAATATAGCCTCCCTTCACCTCGATCTGGGCGCCCATCGCCTCCAAGGCGCTGATGTGCAGATCCACCGGCCGGGTGCCGATCGCGCAGCCACCCGGAAGGGAGACGTCGGCCTGCCCGAAACGCGCCAGCAAGGGACCGAGCACCAGGATCGAGGCGCGCATGGTCTTGACCAGATCATAGGGGGCGCAGAATTCCTGGATGTCGGAGGCATCGGTCTCGACGTTCATGTTTTCATCCACCATCAGTCGCACGCCCATCCGGCCGAGCAGCTCCATGGTGGTGGTGATATCGTGCAGGTGCGGCACATTGCAGACGGTCACCGGCTCCGGGGTCAGCAGCGTGGCGGCCAGGATGGGCAGGGCGGCGTTCTTCGCGCCGGAGATGCTGATGGAGCCGTCGAGCGGCACGCCACCGGTGATGATCAGTTTATCCATGGTTTTGGGTGGATCTTTCGCTCGTTCAGGAAAAAAATTCAGCGCGCCCGCGCGGGGCCACCGCCTTAACGTACGCCGCGCCGCGCCCACTCCTCCGGCGTGTACGGCCGGATCGACAGGGCGTGGATGGCGCCGCGCATGCCGTCGCCCAGCGTGGCGTACACCATGCGATGCTTCTCCAGCAGGGTCTTGCCGCCAAAGGCGGCCGACACCACATCCGCCTCGAAGTGGGTCCCGTCACCGCTGACGTACGCCTCGCAGCCGGGAATCCCCGCCTCGATCATGCGCCTGATTTCATCCGCCTGCATATTCTCCCACCCCAGATTGAAAGTCGAAAGCCAGGCGGCGCGGACGCCGCCACCCGGGGCCTGTCACCGCGCCTCGTCCGTCCCGCCCGCGGGCAGGATGGCATCGAGGCCGCTCACGCGGGCGATCGCCCGCAGCTGCGCCGGCATGTTCCGGATCTCGATGCTGGCGCGGTTGCGGCGCGCGACCCGCAGCCACTCGATCAGCAGCGCCAGCCCGGCGCTGTCCGCCCGGGTGACTCCGCCGAGGTCGAGCCGGACCGCGCCCGCGCGCCCCGCGAGCAACGCGGCGCCGCGTTCGAGCAAGGCGGGCACGGTGGAAAAATTCAGCTCCCCGTTAACGCTCAAGGCCGCCGGATCGCCGGGATCGACCCGGATCTCACTCATTGGCCGCCTGCTGGTTGCGCTCGTGCAGTTTCTGGATCAGCGCGGCCAGGCCGCCGCTGCGAATCTCGCCGGCGAAGGTCCCGCGGTAATTCACCACCAGGCTCACGTTATCGATCTTCACGTCGAACACCTTCCAGGCGTCACCCTTGCGGTACAGGCTGTAATCGATCGGGATCGGCGGCCCGCCGGCCTGCTCGACCTCGGTCTGGACGACCGTATCGCCCTCGCCCGCCTTGCCGCGCGCGGGGAGGAAACTGATCTTCTGATCGGAGTACTTGAGCATCGCCGTGGCATAGGTGCGCACCAGCAGCAGACGGAACTCCTCCACGAACTGCTGCCGCTCCTCCGGCGTCGCGCCGCGCCAGTTCTTGCCCAGCACCAGTTGCGACATGCGCTCGAAATCGAAATGGGGGAGGATGTATTCCTCCACGACGCCGTAGATCAGGCCGGGCCGCTGCTCCAGTTCCGCGTGCCGCTGCTGCAGAACCTTCTGCACCTCGGCCGACGTGTCGCGTACCAGGTCGAGGGCCCCGTCCCCGCCGGCCCGCGCCGGAGCCGCGCCCACGGCAAGGACCAGCAGCAGGCCGGCCAGTGCGGCGCAGGACCGGCCAGCCCGGACCGCGGGCATGAAGCGCTCGAACAATGAGATCATGACTACTGCTTCGCCGCGCCTTCCGCGGCCTGGCTGAACAGAAACTGACCGATGATCCGCTCCAGCACCAGCGCCGACTGTGTCAGGGTCAGGCGGTCACCGTCCTTGAGGTAGCTGTCGGAACCGCCCGGCTCCAGGCTGATGTACTGCTCGCCGAGCAGCCCGGAGGTATAGATCCCGGCGGTGGTGTCCGTCGGCAGCCGGTCGTATTTCGGGTCGATCACCATGCTGACCTCGGCCTCGTAGCTCTCCTGATCGTATTCGATCGCCACCACGCGCCCGATCCTGACGCCGCTGGCGCTCACCGGCGACTGCACCTTGAGTCCCCCGATGTTGTCGAAGTGCGCCTTCAGATGGTAGCCATCCTTGACGCTGAAGGCGTTCAGGTTGCTGACCTTCATCGCGAGCATGAACAGCGCGGCGATCCCCGCCGCGACGAACAGCCCGACCGTAATCTCGACCATCTTGCCGTTTATCATATCAAATGTCCCCGAACATCAGCGCGGTCAATACGAAATCCAGGCCCAGCACGGCCAGCGAGGCATACACCACCGTGCGCGTGGTGGCGCGGCTGACGCCCTCCGTGGTCGGCACGGCGTCGTAGCCCTCGAAGACCGCGATCCACGTCACCACGACACCGAAGACGATGCTCTTGATGATGCCGTTGAGCACGTCCTCGCGCCAGTCGACCTTGGCCTGCATCTGGGACCAGAAGGCCCCGTCGTCGACGCCGAGCAGGCCCACGCCGACGAAATATCCGCCCATGATGCCGACGGCGCTGAAGATCGTCGCCAGCAGGGGCATGGAAATCATGCCGGCGAGGAAACGCGGGGCCACGATCCGCCGGATCGGATCCACCGCCATCATCTCCATGCCGGACAGCTGTTCGGTTGCCTTCATCAGCCCGATCTCCGCGGTCAGCGCCGAGCCGGCCCGCCCGGCGAACAGCAGGGCCGCCACCACCGGCCCGAGTTCGCGCAGCAGCGACAGGGCGACCACCGGGCCGAGCGAGGCCTCGGCCCCGAAATCCACCAGCGTATTGTAGGTCTGCAGACCCAGCACCATGCCGACATTGAGGCCGGACACCACGATGATGACCAGCGACAGCACACCCACCGAATGGAGCTGGGCGATCACCAGGCCGGGATGGGTGACCAGGGCAGGAATGCCGGCAAAGACGCGCAGCACGAACAGGTGCGCGCGGCCCAGGCGCTCGAAGAAACCGAGTCCGCCGCGCCCGAGGCGCTGCAGCAGGTTGATCATGCGCGCAGCCCTCCGGCCCGCCGCCGCGTCCAGGCGTCACGCATCCAGCAGATCCTGCGCCAGTTCCACGGCCGGATAGTGGAACGGGACCGGCCCGTCCGGCTGGGCGTCGAGAAACTGTCGCACCCAGGGCGAAGTGGAGCGACCGAGTTCCGCCGGCGCGCCCTGGCCGATCACCTTGCCGTTCGAGATCATATAAATGTAGTCCGAGATGGCGGAGACTTCCTGCACGTCATGCGACACGATGATGCTGGTCATCCCCAGGCTGTCATTGAGCATGCGGATCAGCTTCATGATCACGCCCACCGTGATGGGGTCCTGCCCGGTGAAGGGCTCGTCGTACATGATCATCATCGGATCGAGCGCGATGGCGCGCGCCAGCGCCACGCGCCGGGCCATGCCGCCGGACAGCTCCGAGGGCATCAGGTCGCGCGCGCCGCGCAGCCCGACCGCCTGCAGCTTGAGCAATACCAGGTCGCGAATAAGGGATTCAGTCAGGAGGGTGTGCTCGCGCAGCGGATAGGCGACATTGTCATACACGCTGAGCGAGGTGAACAGCGCCCCGGTCTGAAACATCATGCCCATGCGCTTGCGCAGCTCGAACAAGGCCTTGCGGCGCAGGGTGGTTACCTCGGCGCCATCCACGCTGACGCTGCCGGAATCGGGGCGCAACTGCCCGCCGATCAGGCGCAGCAGGGTCGTTTTGCCGGTGCCGCTCGGACCCATGATGGCGGTGACCGCGCCGCGCCGGATATTGATGTCGACATCGTCGAAGATAACCCGCCGCCCGAACCGGAACACCAGGTTGCGGACGCTGACCAGATTTTCCGAGCCTCCGGTCATCATCCCGACACTGTAGGAAACGGCTGCATCGGGCTATTATCGACCCGGTTCGCCCGGCAGACCAGCGGAAATTTCACGGCGCCGATGCTGCAGGGAAGGGAAATTGCGGCGGATGCGCGCCAGATAGGCGAGATCGATGTCGGCGCTGATCACACCGGCGCCGCGCGGCAGGCGCTCCAGCACCGCGCCCCACGGGTCGACGATCATGCTGTCGCCATAGGTCTCGCGGCCGTTGAAATGATAACCGCCCTGCGCCGCCGCGATCATGTAGCACTGATTCTCGATGGCGCGCACGCGCACGAGGGATTCCCAGTGCGCCTTGCCGGTCAGGGCGGTGAACGCGGACGGCAGCGCGATGATCTCCACCTGCAGATCGGACATGCGGCGGAACAGCTCGGGGAAACGCAGGTCGTAGCAGACCGCGAGGCCGAGGCGGCCGAACGGCGTATCCACCACCACCACCCGCTCGCCTGGCGCGATGGTCTGTGATTCGGCGTAGCGTTCCCCGCTCTGTTCGAGCATGACGTCGAACAGGTGCATCTTGTCATAGCGCGCCACCCGCTTGCCCTGTGCGTCGAACACCAGACAGGACGCGTATACCTTGTCGGCGGCGGACGCGACCAGCGGCAGCGTGCCGCCCACGATCCAGATCCCGTACTCGCGCGCGCGCGCAGCAAGGAAATCCTGGATCGGCCCGCGCCCGTCCTCCTCCCGCACCTGGACCTTGTCGCGCTCGCTCATGCCCATTAGCGCGAAATTCTCCGGCAGCACCACCAGCTCGGCGCCCGCGGCGGCGGCGCGCGCCAGCAGGCGCCCGGCCTCCATCAGGTTGGTGGTGACGCTCGGCCCCGAGGCCATTTGTATCGCAGCGACTCGACTGTGCATCTCGGCTTCTCTCTGGCGGTCCGTACGCCGGGCGAATTTCCGGCGCGCAAATATTACCTGTTATCGGGGCGCTCCGCATCCTGCAGGCGTTCGATCACCGGATCGCTCCAGCTCCCGGTGACGCGATAGGTGATCCGCGTCAGACGCTCGATGTTCGGCCTGAGCATCTTTTCCATCAAGAGGATCACGGCGCCAACCCCGACGCCCCCGGCGACGGCGCCGGCGACCGGCAGGCCGGAGGTCACGCTCGGCGTCACCTCGACGGTCTGGTCATAGGTCCTGGCCGCGAGGTCGATACCGCCGTCGACCGTGATCTTCGCCGCCGGACCGTCCATGAACAGGTCGTGGGTCGAGGCGCGGCCGTCCTGGATCACGAAGTTTCCCCGGATGCGATCGAAGCTGAACCCCTTGCGGAAAAAATCGCTGAAGTCGAGGCTCAGGCGGCGCGGCAGATACTGCAGGCTGAGCAGGCCGAAGATGCGCCCCGCGCCCGGTTCGACCTCAAGCAGACGGCCGTTCTCGATCTTCATGCCCACCGATCCATCGAGATTTTCCAGCGCGAATGCGGTGGGCGGCCCGTCCCAGCTTGCATTGATGTCGAACTGCCCCTTGCCGTCATCAATAGTGTCGGCATAGCCCAGGCGCGCCAGCGCCGCGCCGAAATCGTCGCTGTCGAACTTGATGCTGAACGCCGAGGACTGCCCGGACCCGGCCACGATCCAGTGGCCCCGGGCATCGACGCGCATGTGCTGGGAAGACAGCAGAAGGTGATCCAGGTGCAGGCCGGCCTCCTGGCGCGAGGCGGCGAGATCGAGACTGCCGAAGGCGATGTCGTTGTAGCGGAAATCCCGGCTGCGGATGCGCACCGCGGGAAGTTCGCGCGGATCCGGCGCCCGTGCCGCTGCCGCCCCCTCCCCGGGGTCCGCCTCCGGCGATGACGCCGCCAGGTAGAGCCGATCGAGGTCCAGGGTCCAGGGCATGCGCGGATCCGCCGGAATGGAGATGGCGCCCTGTAATTCCGCGCTGGCGAGCTGCAACTCCCAACCCGGCGTGCCATGCGTGCCCGCGATATGCGCCTGATGGTAGCTGCGCCCGAAGAATTCCGCCTCGTCCGCGAACAGGTCGACCTCCGTGACGGGTGGGGCCTCCGCGCCGGCCCTGTCGTCCGCCTCCGCTCCGGCGCTGAGTGCCCCGGCCCATTCCGAGTACGACAGCCGTTCTAGCCGACCGGCGATACGCAGGCCGCTGCGGTCCGGGAGCGCCGCCTCGCCGTCGCCGACGCGCAGCTCGCCGCGGCGCAGGTGCAGATCGTCGTCCAGCTCAAACAGGCCGGAAAGGCGATCGTCCATCCGCATGCGAACGGGGCGCTCGCTGGCGCGCGGTACCGCGGCGTCGATCTCCATCCGCAGCGGCTCGCCCGCCGGCTTGCGCAGGGGTGGCGGAAGATCCAGCTCCGCCTCGGACAGATCGACCGTGACCGAAAGCCCGGGCCGGGTATCCGCCGCCTCATGCCCCGGGATGCTCAGCTCCGCGTCCCACGGCAGGGCGCCGCGGATTCGGCTCAGCACGGGGAGGCGGGACCAGCGCTCGAGCACTGCGGTTTCGGCCCGGCCGGCGGCGCTGACCCGCGTCTGCGTCCCCTCCGCACCGCTCACCGTCAGGACGTCGATGCGAGCCGGCAGGCCGACGATGTCCGCCTCGATGCCATGCGCCTCCAGACCGGCCTCGGAAAAACCCAGTTCACCCCGGATCCGGTCCATGTCGAAACCGCCGCCGCTGGTCCTGAGACGGCTGCCGTCCAGATGCAGGCGGCCATCGACCCGCGTCGACGCGGCATCGTTCAGCGGGATGGCCAGCCGGAGATCGAGCCGGCTGTCGCCCTGCGCCTGCAGATCGGCGACATAGGCCCCGAAACGCTCGCGCAACGGACTTTCGCGCAGATAGCGCAGCACGTCCTGCGTCGGCCCCTTCACCCGGCCGTCGACATCGAGGACGGCCGGGTGACCACCCATATCGGCGATGACGACACTGGCCTCCGTCACCATGGAGGCGAGGCTGCGCCCGTCGGCCGCATGGATCTCCATGCGGCGGCCGTCGAACACGACGTTCGCCTCGATCTGGTCGAGCGGCGGCCAATCGGCAGCATAGTCCAGCACCCCCTTGCGCACGTCGAAATCGATACGGAACCGGCCGTCACCATGATCGAAGGGAAATGCCCCCGGGGCACCGTAGTACATCAGCGTCCCGCGCGGCACCGATCCGTCCAGGATCGCGCGATCCAGCCAGCGCACCGTCCCTTCCGGCATCACGCCCACCGGCAGGTAGCGCGAGGTGTGCTCCACTGAGTCCGCCGCAAAACCGCCGAACACGGCGAGGGTCGGCGCCTGGCCACCGGCCGGGGCCTCGAAGCCGCCCCACAACTGCATCACCACGTCCTCGTTGCGCAGCTCCAGCCGCGGCGCCGATACGCGCCAGCCGTCGGCATCGCGCGTCCAGCGCAGGTCCCCGCGCAGGACATCCACCGGCAGGGGGGCGCGAAACAGATGCGGAAAACGCACAGCGGCCGCAGCGGCGTCCAGCTCGATGCGCCCCCCCGCCGGATCCGCGACGAGCCGGCCGTCCATGCCCGACATGCCCGGCACCCGCTCCCATGGAGAGGTGGACAGCTCCTCGAAATCCGCCCGCACCAGGGACGGCACGGGTGAAGATCCGTCGAACACCAGATCGACATCGCGCAGGCGTCCACGGGGATCCAGTTGTGCGAGGGCCTCGGTCCAGCGCGGCGACAGCGCATCGCTCAGCGCCAGCAGCCCGGCCGCATCACCCACATCGACATACGCGGCGTGCAGGCGCAGGGCGCCCGGCGCGGTGTCGCGGGCCTCCCGATACTGCAGGCCGAATGCGCTGGCGGGCCACGCCCCGTCGGCGCGGGCGAGGCTAAAGTCATTGACGTCCACGCGCCAGCCGGCGTCCTCCCGGCGCCAGGCGAAGCGGCCGGCGACCGCATCGATAGCCAAGGCCGGCGCGGTCTCCGCGCGCGCGCCGGCCAGCCGGATACCCGCGGCCGAGGCGAAGCCCTCCAGCCGCGTCACGCGCCCGTCCCGCCATTCGCCCCACAGACGGGCGCTGGCCGCGCCATCGCGCAGCTGCAGGCCGGCGAGCGCGGTCTCCTGCAGCAGCTCGGCCAGGCGCAGCCCGGCGCCGTCGACATAGAAACGCGCCTCCCAGCCCCGCGGACCGGGGACATCGCCATGAGCGTCGACCGCGAAGGAAAAACGTTGTCCGATCAGTTCCGGCAGCAGGGCCGATCCGGTGAAACGATGGCGCGCCCCGGAATTATCCATTTCGAGATTCACGGCGCTGAAGTGGAGCTCGGCCGGCGTCGGCCCGCGGCGGTCGATCCAGTCCAGCTCGACGTCTTCCACCGCGAGGCGGCCCTGGGCCAGCAGCCAGGCCAGCAACGGGTCGGCCCCGCCGCCGGGAACCGTCTCCGAAGCCGCCGGCACGCCGATGCCCGCGACGGTCAGCGCGCCATCCTCGGCGCGGGTGACGGCCAGGCTCGCCCCGGAGACGCCGAGGCGGTCGAGGTACCAGCCGCCGCGCAGCAGGGAGACCAGCAGGTCGACCTCGATTTCGCCGCGGGCGAAACGTACCAGTTCGCGGCCGCTTTCCCGGTCGTGCAGGCTGATCCCGGACATTCGCACACGCGGTCCGAAGCCGCGCCAGTCGACGCTGACGGACCCGATCTCGATGCGTTGCCCGATCAGTTCGCCGACCTTGCGCTCGAGGACGTCGTGGTATCCGGCCGCATAGGGCGCCAGCAGGCGCGCGACGGACAGCAGCGCGGCGAACAGGATGATCAGGCCCGCCCCGAACAGCCACAAGCGGCTATACAAGAGGCGGATCAAGGGCAAATCCCCTGCGCGGGATTGAACGGGGGTAAGGCATGACGGGGAACCGCCTTCACAGCATGACTACGTCGAACTGCTCCTGGGTATACAGCGACTCGACCTGCAGCTTGATCGATTTGCCGATGAAGGCTTCGAGCTCGGCCAGGCTGGTCGATTCCTCATCCAGCAGCATGTCGACCACGCCCTGGGCGGCCAGCACCAGAAACTCGCGGGCCTCGAACTGGCGCGACTCGCGCAGGATCTCGCGGAAGATCTCGTAGCACACGGTCTCGCGCGTCTTGACCAGCCCGCGCCCCTCGCAGGACGGGCAGGGCTCGCACAGCACATGCTCCAGGCTCTCGCGGGTACGTTCACGCGTCATCTCCACCAGGCCGAGCGGTGAGACCTCGGAAATATAGCGCTTGGCGCGGTCCGACTCCATCGTCTTCTCCAGCGCCCGCAGCACCTGTCGCTTGTGCTCCTCCGCGAGCATGTCGATGAAATCGATGATGATGATGCCACCCAGATTGCGCAGGCGGAGCTGGCGCGCGATGGCCTGCGCGGCCTCCAGATTGGTCTTGAAAATGGTCTCCTCGAGATTGCGGTGACCGACGAAGGCGCCGGTGTTGACGTCGATGGTGGTCATCGACTCGGTCTGGTCGATGATCAGATAGCCGCCGGACTTGAGCTGGACCTTGCGCCTGAGCGCCTTCAGGATCTCGTCCTCCACCGAATACAGGTCGAAGATCGGGCGCTGGCCGGGATAGTGCTCGATGCGGGGCACGAGCTCGGGAATGAAATTACGGACGAACTCCAGCACGGCCTGGCTGGTTTCGCGCGAATCGATGCGGACGGTTTCGATGCGGTTGCCGGGAGAGTCGCGCAGGATGCGCATCACGAGCGGGAGCGCCTGGTATACGAGTCCGTCCTCGCCGCCCTCCGCCACGCGCTGGCTGATCGACGTCCACAGCCGGGAGAGGAAGCTCATGTCCTCCTGCAGCCCGTCCCGGGCCACGCCTTCCGCCGCGGTACGCACGATGTAGCCCCCGGTCGCGCCCTCGCCGCGCAGCTCGAGTACGAAGTCGCGCAGCCGGACGCGCTCTTCCTCCCGCTCAATCTTCTGGGAGACGCCGACCCCGTTCATATCGGGGACGTAGACCAGGTAACGCGACGGGATGGTGATGTGCATGGTGAGGCGGGCGCCCTTGCTGCCGAGCGGATCCTTGATTACCTGCACCAGCACCCGCTGCCCTTCCTGCAGCAGGTTCGCGATGTTTTCCGGGGCCTTGCGCGGGGCGCCCTCCTCGCCGTTATCGCCCGCGGACTGGATATCGGCGGCGTGCAGAAACGCGGTGCGCTCGAGGCCGATGTCGACGAAGGCGGCCTGCATCCCGGGCAGGATGCGGCTGACCACGCCGCGATAGATGTTGCCGACCAGGCCGCGCTTGCTGGCCCGCTCGACGTGCACCTCCTGCAACAGGCCGTTCTCCACGATGGCGACGCGGGTTTCGCGCGGCGTCACATTGACCAGGACTTCGTCACTCACGCTGTGGACCTTGTTTGGATGGGATCGGGACCGGACGGACGCCCCAATTATGACACAGGGCCCCGCCCCGGGTTCGCGGCGTTGGTCTTACTCCGGCGGTGAGTGATACAGATCCGCGCCGCACTGGGCGAGCATCTCGGCCGTCTCGCGCAGGGGCAGACCAACCACCCCGCTGTAACTCCCCTCCAGGCGCTCGACGAATACCGCCCCCCGGCCCTGGATGGCGTAGGCGCCGGCCTTGTCCGCCGGCTCCCCGGTCTCCCAGTAGATCTCGCGTTCACGCGTAGCGATCCGGCGGAAGGTCACCCGCGAATCGCTGAGACGCGTGCATTCGCAGCGTCCCGCGAGCGCGACGCCACTCAGCACCCGGTGGGTCCGGCCGGACAGGCGGGCGAGCATGGCCAGCGCCTCCGCGCGCCCGGACGGTTTCTGCAGGATCTCGCCGTCCAGGACTACCACGGTGTCGGCGCCGAGCGCGAGGCGCGTCTCCGCCCGTCCCGCCGCCGCGACCCCGGCGCGCGCCTTCTCCAGCGCCAGCCGGAGCACGTAGTCCTCCGGCGCCTCGCCCGCACGCAGGCCCTCATCGACCGTCACCGCGACGACCTCGAACGCCACCCCGATCTGCGTCAGCAGCTCGCGGCGGCGGGGGGAGGATGAGGCCAAAATCAAAGGATCCATAAAGGACAGGACTAAGGAGGTAGGACCAAGGTCTGAGTGAAATCAATAACCATACTAAAGGCCGGCATCCAAGATTCAACGGTCACTGATCCCATGGCTGTATCCTTAACGTGGTCCTTGGTCCCTCAGCACTGAGTCCTGTATTTTTCACGCCCGGTGATACGGATGCCCCTTGTACATCGTCCACGCGCGGTAGATCTGTTCGGCGACGACGATGCGGACCAGGGCATGCGGCAGGGTGAGGGCGGACAGGGACCAGGCCGCGTCGGCGCGTTGCAGGCACTCCGGCGCCAGGCCATCGGGACCGCCGACCATCAGCGCGACGTCCCGTCCGCCCTGCAGCCACTCGGCGAGGCGGGCGGCCAGTTGCCCGGTGCTCCAGCCCGCCCCGCGCACATCGAGTGCGACGGCATGGGCGTCGCGCGGCAGGGCGGCCAGCAGGCGTTCGCCCTCCTCCGCGCGCAGGCGCTCGATATCCGCGCCCTTGACACGCCGGGCGGCGGCGATCTCGGTCAATTGCAGGCGGCACTCGGGGGGCAGCCGGCGGGCGAACTCCTGATAACCCTCTTCGACCCATGCCGGGACGCGTTGTCCGACCGCGAGGAAATGGATGCGCATCGATTGCCCGGCGCGGGATCGCGGCCGCCCCGGCTCAGACCCGTTTTTCCCGGGCGTCGAAGCTCCACAGCTTTTCCAGCTGATAGAAATCGCGCATCTCGGGCAGCATGACGTGCACCACCACATCACCCAGATCGACCAGTGCCCACTGGCCGTGCTGTTCCCCCTCGACGCCGAGCGGCGCCACGCCGCTCGCCTTCGCCTTGACCACCACGGAGTCCACCAGCGAACGCACATGACGCGCCGAGGTGCCCCCCGCCACGATCATGAAATCGGTGACGCCGGTCATGCCGCTGACGTTGAGGACGCGGATATCCACCGCCTTGATATCCTCCAGCGCGGCCACCGCGATGTCTTTCAGTTGTTCCGGCGTCATTGTCCGGCCTCCATGATGTGTGCCTCGCGGTACAGACCCGTCCGGCGAATGTACTCCAGCACGCCGTCGGGCGTGAGATAGCGCGCATCCGCGCCCTGCGCCAGCAGCGCGCGAATGCGGGTCGCCGAGATCTCCAGGCGGGTAACCGGGCAGAGAATTATGTGTCCCGCCGGGGTTTCGTGCAGCACCCCGGGGTCATCGACCCGATGCCGTTGCAGCAGCGCGGCCACCGCGCCGCCCGGCCCGGCCTGTGGCCCGGGCCGCGTCATCACCGCGAGGTGCGCCAGCCCGATCAGCCGTTCCCAGCGGTGCCAGGTGTTCAACTGGACAAAGGCGTCGATGCCGAGAATCAGGCACAAGGGCTGTTCGGGCAGCTCTTCACGCAGCGATGCCAGGGTATCGACCATATAGGACGGACCCGCCCGCCTGAGTTCACGCTCGTCGATCGCAAAACCGGTCTGCCCCTCCAGCGCGAGCCGCAGCATCGCGAGCCGCTGCGCAGGGTCCGCTGCCGGCGCGGGGCGATGCGGCGGCTGGCCGCACGGCACGAACCGGACCTCCGCCAGGCGCAAGGCCTGCTGCACTTCCAGGGCACAGCGCAGATGCGCGAGATGAACGGGATCGAAGGTGCCGCCGAGGATGCCGATCATGAGGATCGGGCGAGGCGGGAGGCGTGAGGGGTGAGGCGCCGCATCGGCATGCCGTTATGTCACTCCGTCCGGAAGGGGCCGATCATCATCGCCCTAGGTCCGCACATGGCCATCGCCGATAACGACGTACTTCTGCGAGGTGAGCCCCTCAAGCCCGACCGGGCCGCGCGCGTGCAGCTTGTCGGTGCTGATGCCGATCTCGGCGCCCAGCCCGTATTCGTAGCCGTCGGCGAAACGGGTCGAGGCATTCACCATCACCGAGCTCGAATCGACCTCGCGCAGGAAACGCTGCGCGCGCCCGATGTCCTCGGTCAGGATGGCGTCGGTATGGCCGGAACCGTAGCGGAAGATGTGCTCCATCGCCTCGTCCAGGCCGGCCACGACGCGGATCGAAAGGATCGGCGCCAGGTATTCGGTGATCCAGTCCGCCTCCGTCGCCGCGGCGATATCGGGCAGGATCGCACGCGTCGCGGCGCAGCCGCGCAGCTCGACACCCTTCTCCCGGTACAGGCGCGCGAGCGGCGGCAGCGCCTGGGCGGCGACGCCCTGCGCGACCAGCAGGGTCTCCATCGTGTTGCAGGTGCCGTAGCGCTGGGTCTTGGCGTTGAAGGCCACCTTGATCGCCTTGTTGAGGTCGGCGCGGTCGTCGATATAGACATGGCAGATGCCGTGATAATGCTTGATGACGGGGACCAGCGATTCGCGCATCACGCGGTCGATCAGGCCCTGCCCGCCGCGCGGAACGATGATGTCGACATACTCCTTCATGCGCAGCAGCTCGCCTACCGCCGCGCGGTCGGCGACCTCGATGACCTGCACCGCATCGGCGGGGAGATTGGCCTCGGCCAGACCGGCGCGGATGCAGGCGGCGAGCGCCTGGTTGGAGCGCAAGGCCTCGGAGCCGCCGCGCAGGATGGCCGCGTTGCCCGCTTTCAGGCACAGCGCGGCGGCATCCGCGGTGACGTTCGGCCGCGATTCGTAGATGATGCCGATCACCCCCAGCGGGACGCGCATGCGCCCGACCCGGATCCCGGAGGGGCGATAGGCCATATGGCTGATCTCGCCGATCGGGTCGGCCAGCGCCATGACCTGATGCAGGCCGTCGATGATGGCATCGACGCGCCTGTCGTCCAGGGTCAGGCGGTCGAGCAGCGCCGCATCCAGCCCGGCCGCGCGTCCCGCCTCGAGGTCGGCGGCATTGGCACGGACGATGTCGGCGCGCGCGCGGTTTATGGCCGCGGCGATCGCCGCCAGCGCGCGATTCTTCTCCGCCGTGCCGGCGCGCGCCATGGCGCGCGCCGCCGCACGCGCGCGGCGGCCGACTGCGGTCATGTATGCCTGGATGTCCATCACTGCATCGCCGGCCGTGCCAGCGCCTCGATTCGTACCCCTGCGGTAAGTAGGCATAATTGTAGCAATTCATCCCATACATTGCCCGCCGCCTGCCCCTTGGCCAGGCGATCCAGGCGCGCGCAGCACCCCAGCAGTACGCGCCAGCGCCCCAGATCATGGCGTTTCAGCGCGCGCTCCAGCAGGGGCTGGCGCTTCTCCCACACACGGTGCTGCTGGTACAGGGCAAAGGGCTTCTTGCCCTGCGCGATCCCCTGTGACACGGCGGCCAGGAACCGGATTTCGCGCGTCAGCGCCCAGCCGACCAGGACCGGCTCCACGCCCTCCCCTTCCAGTCCGCGCAGGACGCGCACGCAGCGCGCGGCATCGCCCGCGAGGGCGCCGTCGACCAGGGTGAAGACATCGAAGCGGGCGCTGTCAGCCACCGCGTCCATGACATCCGCCTCGTCGATCGCGCCCGGCCCGTGCAGCAGGAGCATCTTCTCGATCTCCTGCACGCAGGCGAGCAGATTGCCCTCCACGCGCCCGGCCAGGGCCGCCGCCGCCGCGGGCGTCGGCTGCATGTCGCGCGCGCGCATGCGCTGGGCGATCCAGCCGGGCAACTGCGCCGGCGCGGGAGGCCAGAGCTGGATCAGCACGCCGCAACGCTCCAGCGCCGAGAACCATTTGGCCGCCTGCATCGCCTTGTCCGCACGCGGAAGGCTGATCAGCAGCACATCACCGTCCGCGGGATGCGCGGCATACTCGCTCAACGCCCGCGCGCCCGCGTCACCCGGTTTTCCGCCCGGCATACGCAGTTCGATCAGTCGACGTGCCGCGAACAGGGACATCCCGGCCGTCGCCTGCGCCAGTTCGCCCCAGTCGAACCCGGGCTCGACGCTGAACACCACGCGCTCGGCGCAGCCCTGCGCGCGCGCCGCGGCACGGATCGCATCGCAGGCCTCCTGCAGGAGCAGGGGCTCGTCCCCGCTGATCACATAGACGGGGGCCAGCGCGCCCGCGAGATGCCCCTCCAGCTGCTCCGCCTTGAGCTTCATGGCGCCGCCCCGGCGGGACCCGGCTGCTGGAGGCCCGCGTTGATCGCCTGCAGGCGGATCAGAATCTGGCGCACCGTATCGAACACCATGTCCCGATAGAGACCGTCTTCCTCATTGCTCTTGGCGTTCACATCCGTACTGTCGAAGGAATAGCTGCGCTGGACGGTGACGGATTGCTCGGGCGCGAGCGCCGCGCCGGCGGGATCGTCGACGCGGAAACGCGCCGTATAATTCAGCTCGTACTCCTGCACCCGTCCCGTGGTACCCACCGCGGAGGCCCGGCGCTCGCGCCGCTCGTCGACGATGGTCACGACCAGCCGGGCCTGCGCGGCGTCATCGACCACCGGCGTCTCCGCACTGAGCAGGGCGCGCCTGAGCTCCGTCGCCGCGGCACCGTCGCCCTTTACCAGCACGGGCGGCAGGGCCGCGAAGTCTCCCTGCGAACCGCGCAGGTGGAACCCGCAGCCGGCGGCCAACAGCATCAGCGCGGCCAGCAAGCCCTGCGCGATCCATCTTCCGTCCGCCTCGCGCCTCATACGACAATATTCACCAGCTTGCCCGGCACCACGATCACCTTCTTCACCGCCTTGCCGTCGATGAAACGGCGTACGTTCTCCTCCGCCAGGGCGGCCTGCTCGATCACCGCCTTGTCGGCGCCGGCGGGCACGCTGACCTGGCCGCGCAGCTTGCCGTTGACCTGCACCACGATCTCCAGCGTATCCGTCACCAGGGCGGCGGCATCCACCCGTGGCCAGGCGGCGCCGACGACAGAACCTTCCTTGCCCAGCGACTCCCACAGGACCTCGCAGACATGCGGCACCACCGGGGCCAGCAGCAGCACCACGGCCTCCACTGCCTCGCGCATCACCGCGCGACCGGCCGTGGTGGTATCGTCGAAGCGGCTCATCGCGTTGACCAACTCCATGACGGCGGCGATCGCGGTATTGAAGGTGTAGCGCCGGCCGAGGTCGTCGCTCACCTTGGCGATGGCCTGGTGTACTTGGCGCCGCAGGCCGCGCTGGGCATCGGTGAGCGCGTTCAGCGGCGCCGGAGCGGACCCGTCCTCCTGCTCGACATGCGTGTTGACCAGCTTCCACAAGCGCTTCAGAAAGCGCGCGGCACCCTCGACGCCAGCGTCCGACCATTCGAGCGTCTGCTCGGGCGGGGCGGCGAAGATGATGAACAGGCGCACCGTGTCGGCGCCGTAGCGGCGCACCAGCTCCTGCGGATCGACGCCGTTCTTTTTCGACTTCGACATGGTGCCGATGCCGCCGTACTCGACCGGCCGGCCGTCCTTCTTCGCCGTCGCGGCGACGATGCGGCCCTGCTCGTCGCGCGTCACCTCGACCTCGTCCGGCGCGAAATACGTGATGCCCGAGGCCGCGCCCTTGCGGAAGAAGATGTGGTTCAGCACCATGCCCTGGGTCAGCAGCTTGCGGAACGGCTCGCGCACAGAGGTCAGGCCGAGATCGCGCATGACCTTGGTCCAGAAGCGCGAATAGAGCAGGTGCAGGATGGCGTGCTCGATGCCGCCGATGTACTGGTCCACCGGCATCCAGTAATCAGCGCGCCGGTCCACCATCGTCTTGCCGTCGAAGCTCGCGTAGCGCAGGAAGTACCAGGACGAATCGACGAAGGTGTCCATGGTGTCGGTTTCACGCTGCGCCGCGCCGCCGCACCGCGGACAAGTGCAGTTCAGAAACGCTGGGGATTTCGCCAGCGGGTTGCCGGAACCGTCCGGCACCAGATCCTCGGGCAGCACCACCGGCAGCTGATCGTCCGGCACCGGCACGTCGCCGCAGGCGGGACACTTGATCATCGGGATCGGCGTGCCCCAGTAGCGCTGGCGTGAGATGCCCCAGTCCCGCAGGCGCCAGGTGACCTTCTTCTCGCCCAGCCCCTTGGCCGCGAGATCGGCGGCGATGGCGTCGACGGCCTGGTCGAAATCGAGGCCGTCGTATTTACCGGAATTCACGCATATGCCGTGCTCCGCATGGCGATCGTCCCAGTAGGCCCAGCCGAGTGAATCGGCGGCCGATTTATTATAGAAGAGTGGAAAATCCCGATTCGAGGGGTCCCCATCGCGTTGCTCGAAAACCCCGGGGGCGAGATCATAATCGGAGTCGCGCCAGCTTTCAGGAACGATGACGGGTTTAACAGGGAGGCGATTCATGATCGCGAATTCGAAGTCGCGTTCATCGTGGGCCGGCACCGCCATCACCGCGCCTTCGCCATAACCCATCAGCACGTAATTGGCCACCCACAGCGGGAGCGCCTCGCCGGTGAGCGGATGGGTGACGGTGAGCCCGGTCGCCATGCCCTTCTTTTCCTGCGTCGCGAGCTCGGCCTCGGTGACGCCGCCGCGCTTGCACTCCTCGATGAAGGCGGCGAGCGCGGGATCGTTTTTCGCCGCATGCAACGCGAGCGGATGCTCGGCGGCCACCGCGACATAGGTCGCCCCCATCAGCGTGTCGGCACGCGTGGTGAACACCCACAGCACGCCGCCGCCATCGATCGTGTGAGGGAAGCCGATGCGCACGCCGAAACTCTTGCCGATCCAGTTCCGCTGCATCAGGCGCACCTGCTCCGGCCAGTCGGCGAGCGTGTCGAGATCGGCCAGCAGCTCCTCCGCGTAGCGCGTGATCGCCATGTAGTACATCGGGATCTCGCGCTTCTCGACCAGCGCGCCGGTGCGCCAGCCGCGGCCGTCGATCACCTGCTCGTTGGCGAGCACCGTCTGGTCCACCGGGTCCCAGTTCACCGTACCGGTCTTGCGGTAGACGATGCCCTGCTCCAGCATGCGCAGGAACAGCCACTGGTTCCAGCGGTAGTACTCGGGCTGGCAGGTGGCGAGTTCGCGCTCCCAGTCGATGGCGAAGCCGAGCGATTTGAGCTGGCCGCGCATGTACTCGATGTTCTCGTAGGTCCAGCGCGCCGGCGGCACGCCGTTGTTCATCGCCGCGTTCTCCGCCGGCAGGCCGAAGGCGTCCCATCCCATGGGCTGCAGGACGTTCTTGCCCTGCATGCGCTGATAGCGCGCGATCACGTCGCCGATGGTGTAGTTGCGCACATGACCCATGTGCAGGCGCCCGCTCGGGTACGGAAACATCGACAGGCAGTAGTATTTGTCCCGCGCGGGATCCTCGACCGCCCGGTACACGCCCGCCTCGCTCCAGGCGCGCTGGACGCGCCCCTCGAATTCCGCCGGGACGTAATCCCCGCGTGGAGTTACTTGGTTCATCTGCGACAACTGCCTGGGGGAAAGTGGGTAAATAAATGGTGGTAGCATACCGTAGCGCGGGTAAAATGGACAACACGACCCACTCCTGAGAAAGCGAGGCCGGCCCATGAGCGACAGTGGCAGACACGGCGGCGACGAACGCCACATCCATGCGTATGACCGCATGCTGGAACACATCAGGCACCTGGGCGATCAGGCGGGGAAACATGCGCGGCCCGCGTTGCGGCACCTGATCGACGCCGCCGAGCTGAAGATGATCGAGCTCAACGAGCTGACACGCGAGGAGGCCGTGAAGATCGGCGCCTTCATCCAGCGCGATATCGAGCACGCCGCCGACTACCTCAACCGCCCGGAGAATCGCGAACTGATCGACTGGTTCAGATTCGACGTCGGCCTGATCGAATCACGCCTGCTGGAACTGTTCGCCGGCGTCGCCGACCAGACCCGGCTGGGCCTGCTCGCCCTGGAGCGACAGGCGCGCCTCGCCTCCGAGTACCATACCGGCGAGATCACCGGCATCGGCACGCTGCGGTGCGCCGCCTGCGGCGAGGAACTGCATTTCCACGCCACCAGCCATATCCCGCCGTGCCCCCGCTGCCGTGGCACAACGTTTATGCGGGCCGCGGACGGCGAGGCGTGAACCTGCGCCGTGCAGTATAGCCCGGTAGATCAGGTTGAACGAAGTGAAGCCCGGCATGGATGGCATCGGAAACGCCGGGCTTCGCGTTGCTCGGCCCTAGCCACTTAACTATCCGCGCACAGAAAGGGGGAGAGACTGAAGTCTGCCCCCGAATTTATTCAGCGCCGGCGTCCCGCCGCCATCATACCCGCCAGCAGCATCGCGCCGGCAAGCGCCAGAAAGGCCGCATTCCCCATCCGCACATAGGGTGTCGAGCCCTGCCGCGGCTGCACTTCGCCGCTCAGGACATGAACCTCGAACTGGGGAGAGGTGGCGAGCAGTTCGCCGCGATATCCGATGAGCGCCGAGATGCCGGTATTGGTGGACCGCAGCAGCGGCCGGCCGGTCTCGAGCGCGCGCATGCGCGCAATCTGGAGGTGCTGGAAGGGCGCCACGGAACGGCCGAACCAGGCGTCGTTGCTGACGTTGACCAGCAGCGTGGCGCGCGGCAGCATGCGGATCATCTCCTCGCCGAAGGCGTCCTCATAACAGATCGACATCCCGACCTGCTGTCCCGCCACCTCGAACGGGGCCTGCCGCGCGGGACCGGCGCTGAAGTCGGACATCGGGACGTCGAGCAGATCCACCAAGCCGCCCAGCACCGCGTTGAACGGCAGATACTCGGTGAACGGCACCAGATGGTGCTTGTGATACACCTGGCGGGACGCGGACTCTCCGCCCACGCTGACCATGCTGTTGTAGTAATTGCCGGAGGCGGGATCCAGGTAGATCAGCCCGACCAGCAACTCGGACCCGTGCGCGCGCGCCTCCTCGCCCAGTTCGTCCAGGTAGGGCTCGGCCTGCAGGTAGTACATCGGCATCGCGGTCTCCGGCCAGACGATCAGGTCGCTGTCCCAGTGGGCGCGCGATAATTCACGATACAGGGCGACGGTCGGCTCCATCATTCCCGGCTGCCACTTCATATCCTGTGACACATTGCCCTGCACCAGGCTCACGCGCAGGGGTCGGCCCTCCGGCTCGGTCCATTCGAGCGTGCCGGCAAACACCGCGCCCAGCCAGAGGCCGGCCAGCGCGGCCAGGCAAACCGCGCGGAAAGCGGTGGACACGCGGCGCTCGAACAGGGCCAGCAGCACGGCGCCACTCAGCGCGACGGCCAGCGAGAGGCCATAGACCCCGATCAGCGGCGCGAGCCCCGCCAGCGGCCCATCGATCTGGCTGTAGCCGAGGTTCAGCCAAGGGAATCCGGTCAGAAACCAGCCGCGGACCCATTCGAAGAGGGTCCATACTGTCGGATATATCAGCAGGATCGCCACCCGCGACTCACGACCCCGCGGGCGCGACAGGCGCACGGACAGATACGCGGCGAGCGCGGGAAACACCGCCAGCACCGCAACGAGCAGGGCGGTCACGGCCACGGACATCGCCGCGCTCATGCCGCCGAAATCGTGCATGCTGACGTACACCCAGTTCACGCCGAGGCCGAACAGGGCGAGACCGGACAGGTAACCGCGCCCCAAGGCCTGACGCGGCTCCGCCCCGCGCCAGGAGGCGAACAGCAGGGCGGCGCATGCCGGGGCCAGCAGAGGGAGATCGAAGGGGGAAAACGCGAGGGGCAGTAGCGCGCCGGCAACCAGCGCCAGGAGACTGCCCCGCCAGCGGGACGCCAGGATCATCAAGCGGGGGCGGTCAGCGCGGAGGTTCCGCCGCGGACACACCGGCACCGGTCTCGCCGGCCTCGAGGTCGACCAGCGTCAACTGCAGCAGATGGATCCTGCGGCTGTCCGCATGGAGCACCTTGAAGCGGAACGAACCGATGTCGCGCACCTCTCCGCGCCGGGGCAGGCGACCGAATTCGCGCATCACGAGCCCGCCGATGGTGTCGTAATCCTCGTCGCTGAATTGGGTGTTGAAGTACTCGTTGAAGTCACCGATCGGCGTGAGGGCCTTTACGGTGTAGCGCTTCTCGCTGTGCTTCATGATGTAGAGGTTGTCGTCGATGTCATGCTCGTCGACGATCTCGCCGACGATCTGCTCCAGCACGTCCTCGATGGTGACCAGGCCGTCAATACCGCCGTACTCGTCGACGACCAGAGCGATATGGTTGCGCGCCGACCGGAATTCCTTCAGCAGCATGTTCAGACGCTTGCTCTCGGGGATGAATACCGCCGGACGCAGGATGTCGCGCACGTTAAACTCATGCTCGCGGCCACCGATCAGATAGGGCAGCAGGTCCTTCGCCAGCAGGATGCCGACCACCTCATCCTTGCTTTCGCCGATGACCGGAAAGCGCGAATGCGCCGACTCGGTGATGATCGGCAGGATCTGCTGCAGGGTCGCGTCGCGCTCGACCACCACCATCTGGGCACGCGGGATCATGATGTCGCGCACGCGCATCTCGGACACCTGCAGCACCCCTTCGATCATCGCCAGCGCGTCGACGTCCAGCAAGCCGCGCTGCTGCGCGTCGCGCAGGACCTCGATCAGGTCCTGCAGACTGCGTGGCTCACCGGTCAACGCCCTGCTGATCTTGTCCAGCCAGGAGCGGGGGGCCGTTTCGGAACCCGAATCAACTTCGTTCATTGGTCAATGCCTGTCGTTTTGAATTTTGCCGCATCGCCGCCCGTTCTGACGCATACGGATCGGGATACCCCAGCCGGGCGAGTATCTTGCGTTCCAGTTCTTCCATGTGCTCCGCCTCGCGTGAATTCTCGTGATCGTGTCCCAGCAGATGCAGCACGCCGTGCACGACCAGGTGCGCCCAGTGCGCGCGCGCCGGTTTGCCCTGCTCGGCCGCCTCACGCTGCACCACCGGCGCGCACAGCACGATATCGCCCAGCGGCGGTGGCCGCATCCGTCCCGAAGGCTCGAACGGAAACGACAGCACATTGGTCGGTCCCGCGCGGCGCCGGTAACGTTCGTTGAGCGCACGCCCCTCCGCTTCCGCGACGATGCGCACCGCCAGTTGCGCGCCGCGCCGGCGTCCGGCCAGCGCCGCCCGCACCCAGGATTCGATGCTGCGCCGGGCCGGCAGTCCGGCCAGCGATCCCGTCGCGTACTGCACGTCCAGCTCCAGGGCCACGGCCTCCGCTCCGGATCTAGCCGCCACTCCGCCCGCCCTCGGCGCGGTCATAGGCCGCGACGATGCTCTGCACCAGGGGGTGGCGCACCACGTCCCGCGCCTGGAAGAACACGAAACTGATGCCCTCGACATCCCGCAGCACCTCGATCGCGTGACGCAGACCCGATACGCGCTCGCGCGGCAGATCGATCTGGGTCACGTCACCGGTCACCACCACGGTCGAACCGAAACCGATACGGGTCAGGAACATTTTCATCTGCTCCACGGTGGTATTCTGGGCCTCGTCCAGGATAATGAAGGACTCGTTCAACGTACGTCCGCGCATGAAGGCCAGCGGCGCGACCTCGATCACGTTGCGCTCGATCAGCTTGGAGACGCGCTCGAAACCGAGCATCTCGTACAAGGCGTCGTACAGCGGCCGCAGATAGGGATCGACCTTCTGCGCCATGTCGCCCGGCAGGAATCCGAGCCGTTCACCCGCTTCCACCGCCGGCCGCACCAGCAGGATGCGACGTACCTCTTCACGCTCAAGCGCCTCCACGGCGCAGGCGACGGCCAGATACGTCTTGCCCGTCCCCGCGGGCCCGACGCCGAAATTGATGTCGAAGCTGCGCACGTTCTCCACGTAACGGCGCTGGTTCGTTCCCCGCGGCGTGATGTAGGCGTTACGGGTGGTGATATCCTGCGTCTGCGCGGAAGACTCGCCTACCGCGGGCTCGGCATCGACCGACTGCAGCAACAGATGGACCCGCGCCGGTGTCAGCGGCGGCGCCTTCGCGGTCTCGTCATAGAGCTGCTTCAGCAGGCGGCGCGCCGCCTGCGCGGAGGTCGCCGGACCCGTGATACGGAACATGTTGCCGCGGTTGCTGATCTCCACCCCGAGGCCGCGCTCGATCTGCTTGATATGCTCGTCGAGCTGGCCGCACAGCCGGGCCAGGCGCTGGTTGTCGGCGGGCTCCAGCACCAGATCGCTGGACTGGGGGTGGACGCTCGCGGATCTCGCGAGTGCAGGGTCCATATCAGGGTTGCGTTTTGTCAATTCAGTTCCAGTTGACCGTGGTCTGTCCTGGCGCCGCGGATGTGTGCGATGCCATGAGTTCGCCGCGTAGCGAGCTGCCGGCATCCGCGGTGATCAGCACATCGGCCATGCCGCCGATCAGTTCCGCCGGGCCGGTGAAGTTGACCGTATTGTTGTTGGAAGTCTTGCCGGACAGCTGTCGCTCGGAACGGCGCGAACGGCCCTCGACCAGCACGCGCTGCACGCTGCCGACCATCTCCGCGCGGTAGGCGGCGGCGAACTCGCCGATCCGGTCCTGCAGACGCCGCAACCGCTCCTGCTTCACCTCCGGCGGCACGTCGTCGGCATAGCCCGCCGCCGGCGTCCCCGGACGCGGGCTGTAGATGAAGCTGTAGGAATGGTCAAAGCGCACCGCCTCGATGAGTTCCAGCGTCGCCGCGAAGTCGGACTCCGTCTCGCCCGGAAAGCCGACAATGAAATCCGAGGAGATGCTGATACCGGGGCGCGCGGCGCGCAGCCGGCGCACGATCGAACGGTACTCGAGCGCGGTATGCCCGCGCTTCATCAGGGCGAGGACGCGGTCCGATCCGCTCTGCACCGGCAGATGCACGTGGTCGGCCAGTTTGGGGATCTCGGCGTAGACCTGGATCAGGCTGGCGTTGAACTCGAGCGGATGCGAGGTGGTGAAACGGATGCGCTCGATCCCTTCGATCGCCGCGACGTAGTGGATCAACAGCGCGAGATCCGCCTCGGCGCCGTCCGCCATCACGCCGCGGTAGGCATTGACGTTCTGGCCGAGCAGGGTCACCTCACGCGCGCCGCGCCCGGCATGCAGCGCCACCTCGGCGAGCACGTCCTCGAACGGGCGGCTGACTTCCTCGCCACGCGTGTAGGGCACGACGCAAAAGGTGCAGTACTTGCTGCAGCCTTCCATGATGGAGACAAAAACACCCGGGCCGGACGCCGAGGGCTGCGGCAGGCGATCGAATTTCTCGATTTCCGGGAAGGAGATGTCCACGACCGGACCGCTGCGGGCGCGCGCCGACTCAAGCAGCTGCGGCAGGCGGTGCAGGGTCTGCGGGCCGAAGATGAGGTCGACATAGGGCGTCCGCTGATGGAGGGCCGCGCCCTCCTGGCTGGCGACGCATCCCCCGACGCCGAGGATCCGCCCGGGGCGCTGGCCTTTCCACTCGCGCCAGCGGCCCAACTCGGAAAATACCTTCTCCTGCGCCTTGTCGCGCACGGAACAGGTATTCAACAACAGGACATCCGCCTCTTCCGGGCGGCAGGTGAGTTCCAGTCCGTGAGACTCCGCCAGCACGTCTGCCATGCGGGCGGAATCATATTCGTTCATCTGACAGCCGAAGGTCTTTATATATAGCTTGCGTCCCATACTCCCGAATAGCACTTGCCAACGGACTTCTAAAGCTACTACGTTGTCGCCCGCTTTTCCACTGAAGTAATGTGACAGGCGCCGCGAACGACCCCGCGACACGAACTTAACTCATTCATTATATGGAGATTCTGACCTGATCTTGTGAATACTGAGATCCGCCCCCTGATATTCTTCCTCGGGGCTCAGCCGGATGCCGACCAGGAGCTTCAGGCCACCATAGACCGTCATCCCGCCGACCAAGGCAATCGCGATGCCGAGGCCGGTGCCGGCCAATTGGGACATGAAGGCAACCCCGCCGGCACCGCCGAGCGCGGCCTGCCCGAATATGCCGGCGGCGATGCCTCCCCAGGCCCCGCACAGGCCGTGCAAGGGCCAGACTCCCAGGACGTCGTCGATGCGCCAGCGGTTCTGCGTCAGCGTGAAAGTCCAGACGAACAGCGCCCCCGCGACCGTTCCGGTCAGCAGCGCCCCGACGGGATGCATCACGTCCGATCCGGCACACACCGCCACCAGGCCGGCGAGTGGGCCGTTATGCACAAAGCCCGGGTCATTGCGGCCCATGACGAGCGCCGCCAGCACGCCCCCGATCATCGCCATCAGGGAGTTGATGGCAACGAGCCCGCTCACCGCCTGCACGCTTTGCGCGGACATGACATTGAATCCGAACCAGCCCACGGACAGGATCCAGGCGCCCAGCGCCAGAAACGGAATGCTGGATGGCGGGTGCGCGCTCATGGTCCCGTCCTTTCCATAGCGCCCACGCCGCGCGCCCAGCACCAGCACGGCGGCCAGACCGAGCCAGCCCCCCATCGCATGCACCACGATGGAACCGGCAAAATCGTGGAACCGGGCACCGAACTGAGCCTCCAGCCAGTCCTGGACGCCGAATAAACCGTTCCAGCTGATGCCTTCGAACAGCGGATAGATCAGGGCGACGAGCAGGAAGCTCGCGGCCAGCTGCGGGTAGAACCGTGCCCGCTCGGCGATGCCCCCGGAGATGATCGCCGGGATGGCGGCGGCAAAGGTCAGCAGGAAGAAGAACTTCACCAGGTCATAGCCGTTTTTCTCATTCAGGGCTGCCGCCCCCTGCATGAAATCGATGCCATAGGCAATGCCGTAACCGATGAAGAAATACGCGACGGTGGAAACGGAAAAATCGCTGATGATCTTCACCAGCGCGTTGACCTGATTCTTGCGTCGTACGGTCCCGACCTCCAGGAATGCGAACCCGGCGTGCATGGCGAGCACCATGACAGCGCCCATCAACAGAAACAGGACATCATTACCGGCCTGCAAACTCTCCATGGTGCTCTCCTCTGAACATGCTGCGCATCAAAATGGGGTTTTGGCAGCAAGAATTGCACCATTATTAAATTTTAATTAAATAACAGTCACATATTGTTTATTTTCCAGTCTGACAGGCCAATTTCATGCACTATAAATGTGAAGAAGGATAAATTAATGCACCAATAGTGATCATGAAGTCTCGATCAAATACAGGGTCGCACCAAGATGCGATGATGCGCGTCGCCATGGCCTGAAAGCACTTCGAAGCCGCTCCCAGGACACGGACCCGGTCGTTTAATTATTAGTGCAATCAGAAAGATGATGAGGTTCAGTTCCGGGCACCGCGCCGTTATAATGCCGGCAACGTCAACTGGAGGGATGACTTTTGATGAACACACGTCTCATGAACGCCATCGGCGCGACCTTCGTTTCCGGCGCCGCACTCGCCCTGTCGGGCCACGCCTACGCCAGCGTGCCCCTGGCGGGTCCCGCGCTGGAGGCCTACGGACAGATCGATCTGTCTCTCGACCTGAGCGATACCGACAGCCCCGGTGATTCGAGCAACCTGAGCCTGTCCAGCAATGAAAGCCATCTGGGCCTGAAGGGACAGCACGACATCAATCCCCAGCTTTCCCTGGTCTGGCAACTGGAGCAGGAATACCGCACCGATGAAGGCGGCGGTGAGTTCGCCACCCGCAACACCTACGCCGGCTTCCACGGCAGCAGGTTCGGCACCGTATTGTTCGGTTACTACGATACGCCGTACAAGACCGTCGGCACACGCTGGGATGTGCTCGGCACGACAGTGGGCGACAGCCGCGCGATCCTCGGCGCGAGCGCCGTCGACGGTGACGTGATGAATCAGCGCGCCCGCAATGCGCTGCTGTACACAAACACCTTCCAGGGGCTGGAAGTGCAAGCCATGTACGCGACCGATGCGCAGGACAATGACAGTAATAACGTGGATGACAATGACAACGACCTGTTCAGTGCCGCTGTCTGGTATACCCTCGGCCTGCTGCAAGTATCGCTGGCGTATGAGGACTGGTCCAATCTCCAAACCACCGGGGGCAACAGCGATGTCAACGGTATCCGGTTCGCGGCCAGCCATCAGGTCACCCGCGCCGGCCGGCTCGGCCTGATCTTCGAAACCATCAGTGCCGACGACATCCCCACCCTGGATCGCAACGTCTTTGGCGTGAACGGTACGTACAATGTCGGGACCTATACCTACGCCGCCCAGGTTCTGATCGCCGACAGCAACGACGATCAGGGAGATTCCGGGGCATTCAGGCTTGGACTGGGCGTCACGCGTCAGCTCGATGCGCAGACACAGATCTACGCCGCCTTTGGCATGACCGACAACGAGCAAAACGCCCGGTACAGCGGAGTCGATGGCGGGCACGGTGACAAGGTTGCCACCACGGACGGCGATACACCGAACGCCTTCTCGGCCGGGTTCAGCTTCGCGTTCTGACGACCATCAGCCAGAAAACTGAATAACTCTTTTCCCTGTGACAGGATTGCCGCGGGTAACGCGCGCAATCCTGGTCATTTTTTCGACTCATCACCAAGCTCGGATCATCCAATATCCTTTGGATCTCGTCTCGGTTCAGTTCACTTCGCTCTGATATCATAATCTCTCTTAACAAACGTTTGAGAGATGTGGATGGACAAATCCGAACAGGTCCTCGCCCGCGCCGAACGGCTCCTGGAAAGGATCGAGCACTTGCTGTCGTTGGATGTCAGAGAGACCACCTGGGAAAGCGCCATGGCATTCCGCTGGCGTCATGGTCTTGGAAAAGGATACCTGGAGACAGTCAGGCACCCACACCGCGTCCGGCTCGACGACCTGCACAATATTGACGATCAAAAGGCCGAGATCGATCGCAATACGCGCCAGTTTCTCGCCGGTCTGCCTGCGAACAATGTACTGCTCTGGGGCTCGCGCGGCACAGGGAAATCCTCTCTCATCAAGGCGCTGCTTACCGAATACGCCGGCCGCGGATTGCGCGTGATCGAGGTTGAGGCGGCGCACCTGGCCGATCTCCCGGACATCGTCGACTTGGTTCACGGCCGCCCCGAACGCTTCATCCTGTTTTGCGACGACCTTTCCTTCGAGGCGGACGACTCGAGTTACAAGGCGCTCAAGGCCGTGCTCGACGGATCTCTCGCCGGCGCGACGGACAATCTGCTGGTCTATGCAACCTCGAACCGCCGCCATCTGCTGCCGGAATACATGGGAGAAAACGAGGAGGCGCGCCTGCGCGGTGGCGAGATCCATCACGGCGAGGCGGTGGAGGAGAAGATCTCGCTGTCGGAGCGTTTCGGGTTATGGCTGTCGTTCTACCCCTTCAGCCAGGACCATTATCTCGACATCTGCTTCAGTTGGCTGAAACAGCTCGGCGCCCCGCAGGATGATCCCGAGGACATCCGCCGCGAGGCGTTGCGCTATGCCCTCGCCAGGGGTTCGCGCAGCGGCCGCGTTGCCTGGCAATTCGCGCGCGACTGGGCCGGAAGAACCGCCCTGGATCGAAATACTCCCTGACCCGATCAATCCCCCCTGTACACTATATCTCCTGAAGTCTTTGCGTTCAGAAACACGAGTCATCTAATTCATCTCCACCACGCTGGACGGTCATTTCAACTACAATCCTCAAGCATCGGTTATTGATGCTCAAATTTTCGAACTGTTTGCCCTTTCGCGACGACTCTTGTATCTTTGGGGCTCGTTCAGGTGTCCCGACGGCGTTTCGCACTCGGGATGAAACGGGAAATCGGTGCGTCCGGACCTTTGTGTCCACGACAATTCCGATGCTGCCCCCGCAACGGTAAGCAAGACAAGGGCTGACATCAGGCCACTGTGCGCAAGCACGGGAAGGCGTCAGCCCGGGATCGGGAGATCCGCTTGCGAGCCCGGAGACCGGCCCGAACGAAGCGATGCAGTGTCGCGGCGGGCGGCATGGTCAGGTCTCCATCCCTCCTGCCCGTAAGCCAGCCACGCACTGCCGGTCGACAACGATAATCCGCGCGCGGGTGTGCGCGAAAGCCGGGAGTGTCACGTGAAAATATCCTTGTTCTGTCTGAGCGGCGGGCTGTTCGCCTGCCTGTCATCCACCGTCATCAACGCCGCCGAGCAGGCCCCGCCGGTGATTGTCTCCGCGACGCGCACGGCACAGATCGCCGACGAGGCGCTCGCGCCGGTGATCGTCATCACGCGCGACGAGATTGAACGCAGCCAGGCGAAGGACGTCGCCGACCTGCTGCGCTTCCACGCCGGCCTGGACATCGGCCGCAACGGCGGCCCCGGTCAGCCCACCTCGCTGTTCCTGCGCGGTACCGACAGCAACCACACGCTGGTGCTGATCGACGGCGTGCGGATGAACCCCGGCACCATCGGCGGCGCCGCGATAAACAACCTGAATCCGGCCCTGATCGAGCGCATCGAGATCGTGAAGGGCCCGCGTTCGGCGCTGTACGGTTCGGATGCCATCGGCGGTGTCATCAACATCATCACCCGCGACGCTCCGGAAGGCGGCCGTCTCGAAGCGACCGTCGGCGCGGGTAGCTTCGGCACACGCGAGCTGGCCGGCGCCGCGTCCTACCGCGATGGCGACCGCCGGCTCGGCGTCGATGCCGCGCGCCTCGACAGCGACGGCTACGCCCCGCGCGCCGATTCCGATATCGAAAGCGGATACGACAATACCAACGTCAAGGTGTTCGCCGGCACGCGCGTGGGCGCGGTCGATGCGGAACTGAGCCATTTCCAGGCCGCCGGCACGATCGAATACCTCGACTTCTTTCTCACCCCCATCGACCAAGACTACAAAAACGCCGTCACCGCGCTGAATCTCCGCGCGGAACCCGTCTCCGGCTGGGCGAGCCACCTGCAACTGGGGCGGGCGATCGACGAGATCGACCAGAACCAGAGCGACGACTACGCGCATACCGAACGCACGACACTCGACTGGCAGAACGATATCCAGCTCGGCGCAGCGCAGTTGCTGACCGCCGGCATCCTGCTCTCGCAGGAGGACGTCCGCGCGCTCAGCTTCGGCAGCCTGTTTGACGAGACCACCGACGTCAACGCGATCTACCTGCAGGATGCGATCGAAGCCGGCCGGCACCGCTGGCTGTTCGCCGCGCGCCATACCGACCACGAAACCTTCGGTGGCAATACCACCTGGGACGTGGAATACGGCTTCAGCCTGTCCGACGCGACGCGCCTGACCGCGGCCGCGGGCACGGCGTTCCGCGCCCCGGACGGCACCGACCGCTTCGGCTTCGGCGGCAATCCCGACCTGGATCCGGAGGAGGCGCGCAACCTTGAGCTCGGCCTGCATCATGCGTTGACGCCGCGCCAGGCCGTGACGCTGAGCGCCTTCCAGAATGACATCGAGGATCTGATCGAATTTGACTTCGGCACCTCGCAGACGATCAACATCGGCGAGGCCAGGATCCGAGGCGTCGAAGCCGGCTACCGCGTCACCGGGGAATACTGGCGGGCCCGAATCGAGGCGATCGCGCAGGATCCGGAGAACAATATCACCGGTGATCCGCTGCCACGCCGCGCACGCCACAGCCTGACGTCGTCCGTCACCCGCGATATCGGATCGTATCAACTGGGCGCCGACCTGCTGCTGACGGACGAACGCAAGGACTCCGACTTTACCGATACCGTGATGGGCGGCTACGGCCTGGTGAACCTGACCGCCACCGCGCGCCTGGGCGCGGAATGGACGCTGCGCGGACGGGTGGAAAACCTGTTCGACAAGGACTATGTGATCGCCGACGGGTATAACACCGCCGAGCGCGCGTACTTCCTGCAACTGGCCTGGCAGGCGGCCGAATGAGACACGGCGGCGGCAATCGCTGGCTCGCCGTCGCGGCCTCGCTCGCCCTGCACGCGGGCGCGTTCGCACTGGTGTGGCGATCGCCGCCGCCATCCCCCCCATTGCATCCGGGGCCGCTCCAGGTCACCCTGGTCTCGCCGGCGATGTCCCCACTCGCCGCCCGCTCGCCATCGCCGTCAACTGGGGGAGACCGGCACGCCCTCGTGCCATCGACGGCGGCAGGGACCGAAAGCCCCGCTCCACGGCCGGAATCTTCGGCCGCCCCGTTCCCTGCGGTACCGGCACCCGCCACCACGGAGACCCCGACGGACACCTCCCTGGCAGCTGCCGCGCCTGCCCCGACAAGCGCGGATCGCGCGACCGACACGGAGGCCTCATCAAGTCCGACGGAACCCGCGCGTACCGCCACCTACACCGGCAGCCAGATCATGGCCACGCTCGAGGAGGCCTTCTCCATCCATTTCTATTACCCCGCGCTCGCCCGCCGCAAGGGCTGGGAAGGTGATGTGACGCTGGCCCTGCGGGTGGAAATCGACGGTCGCCTGACCGGCATACACGTGGTCAACAGCTCCGGCCATCGGGTGCTCGACAATGCCGCGATCGACAGCCTGTCGCGCGCACATGCGCTGCCCCTCCCGGGCGGCACGCTGGACGGCGGCCTGGACATGCTCCTGCCGGTGCGCTATCGCCTGCTCGACACGCGGGTCTGACCCCGCCCGCCGGCGCCGGCATATCGAAGCGGCCAGGCGAACGGGTACAATAGACATCCGTTCACCACAGGCAGCGCACCATGGGACACCGTCTCTCCAGGATATTCACCCGCAAGGGTGACAAGGGCACCACCGGCCTCGGCGATGGCACGCAGGTCGGCAAGGACCACCCCCGCATCGAGGCCATCGGCGACATCGACGAGCTGAACAGCATGATCGGCCTGCTGCTCAACAGCCAGGAGATGCCGAAGGACCTGCACCACAGCCTGACCGAGATCCAGCAGACGCTGTTCGACATCGGCGGGGAACTCAGCCTGCCCGGCACCAGCACCTTCAAGGCCAAGCCGGTCACCGGTCTGGAAAAGCAGCTCGAGATGTACAACGCGACACTGACGCCGCTGCGCGAATTCATCCTGCCGGGTGGAAACGAGACCTCGGCGCGCTGTCACCTCGCGCGCGCCGTCTGCCGGCGGGCGGAACGGCATGTCTACGCCCTCAGCCGCATCCAGCCGGTCAACGAGCATATCCTCGCGTATCTGAACCGGCTGTCCGACCTGTTGTTCGTCATCGCGCGCGTGCTGACACGGCTCGGCAACGGTCGCGAGACCTACTGGCGCTCGCCGCGCATCAAGTCGGATTCGTAGGGCTGTCGCTTACAAGCTGTTACGGGGACAGATTTTCGGCGGGGAATGGGGACAGATTTAAAATCTGTCCCCACACTTAATCACATGTGATCATTGCCGCGCGTCCGCGCCGAGGCGGATGCGGGCGGTGTTGAGGATGTCGCACAGCTGTTCCATACCGTCGAGCAGGCGCGAGGTCGGGCGCGAGATCAGGTCGTCGTGGATGGTGAAGAGATTGCCCAGACGCGCCGCCGTGACGGTCGGCCAGCGGCGCCAGTTGTCCGGGTCGCCGGCCGAGGCATTGATCAGTATCGCCTGCGGGTCGCTGGCGATCACGGCCTCGATATCCACGGTCGGCGCGAGCAGGGGCAGCGAGGCGAAGATGTTCTCACCCCCGCACTGACGCAGCACGTCGCTGATGAAGTGCGCGCCGTTGATGGTCATCAGCGGCCGCTCCCAGATCTGGTAGAACACCCGCACGGGCGTACGCCCGGCATAGCGCCGCTGCAGGTCGGCATACCTGACGCGAAAGGTATCGGCGGCGGCATCCGCGACCGTCTCAGTCCCCGTGAGCCGGCCCAGGTCCTCGATGATGTTCGGGATGCGCGCGATCCTGTCGGGTTCGAGCACATACACCTTGAGCCCCAGTCGTTCCAGCTTCTCGTAGTCCTCGCGATTGTTGCCCGTCTTCCACGCGACGACCAGATCGGGCTTCAGATCCAGGATCTCCTCGATATTCAGCCGCGAGGCCTCGCCGATGCGCGGTATGCGCTGCGCCGCGTCGGGGAAATCGCTGTAGGCCACCGCACCGATGAGCTTCTCACCCGCGCCGGCCTCGAACAACAGCTCGGTCAGATTCGGCGCCAGGCTGACGATACGCGCGGCGGGCCGCTCCAGGGTCAGTTCACGGCCGCGGTCGTCCGGCACCGTGACGGCCTGTGCCGCGCCGCATGCCAGCGCCAGCATCAGACCAGGGATCAGCAGAGTCCGTCTCATCATTCCACTCCTTCGATGACCAGCGCGGGCGGGCGATCGCCTTCGCTGCGGATGCGAATCCGCGCCGCATAAGCGATATTGATCCGGAACATGTTCTGCAAGGGCATGCCGAGGACATGACCGAGCACGGCGCGCAAGGTGCCCGCATGCGCGACCAGCAGCGCCCGCTCGTCGGCGCTGCGCCGCAGGATATCGGCCCAGCCCGCGAGCACGCGGCGCTGGAAGTCCGCGAGCGGTTCGGCGCCGGCAGGCTGGTACGCGAGCGGATCGTTGAAAAAACGCGTCAACTGACCGGGATCCTGCCGACGGATCTCTTCCGGCGTCAGCCCTTCCCATACGCCATAGCCGAGCTCCTGCAGGCGTGCGTCCTCGTGCACCGGAACCGCCAGGCGCTCACCGAGCCTGCGGGCGAAATCCGCGCAGCGCACCAGCGGCGAGGAATAGATGCGCTGCCAGGAAAGCCCGGCGACGGCGGCCTCCATCTGGCGCCATCCCGCCGCGGTCAGCGGATCATCGGTCGCGCCGCGGTAGCGCCGCCCCCCTTCCGGTTCACCGTGCCGGATCAGATCGATGACCGCCATCGCCGCGTCAACTCAGCCAGCCGGCGATGGTCAGCAGGGCGAAGGCGGTAAGCCAGACGATCACGGTGCGGTTGATCAGCGCCTCGGCATCGATGATGTCGTCGCGCAAGGCCGTGTTCTCGCGCCCCGCCTCGAGATTGACCAGGCGCAGCGCACCCAATCCGCTGTTGATCAGCACAAGGCGGTTGCCGTTATAGAGGTCGGCGTTCCAGTTCTGCCCCGCGACACGCCACTGCTGCATCGCCTCGACGAAACTGCCGATGATGGCGTAGCAAAGGGCGGTGATGCGCGCGGGGATCCAGTCCAGCACGGCGTGTATCCGCAGCACGGAGTCGAGGAAGTCCGGACTCATCACGTTGCCGCTCTGCCGTATGCCCTTGAGCTGGCAGATCGAACGATAGAGAACGGCGCCGACCGGTCCGATCAATGCAAACCAGAACAGGATCGCGAGCAGGCGCTCGTTATTTCGGATCAGCATCACCTCGATCAGCGTGCGGTTCATTTCGCCGGGGTTCGCCGGCGGACCTTCGCGCAACAGCTCGCGCACATGCAGGTAGGCCGCGTCGACGTCATCGCGTTCGAGCGCGCGCCGGTATTCCCCAAGATCAGGCTCGATGCTACGTACCCCGATGCTGACGATCAGCATCGCCACCGCGAATGCCAGCTTGATCAGCCAGGCAATGAAGCCCTCACCGCTCGCGAGCGCGAGCTGAATCAATCCGACGACGAGCACGCCGGGGGCGAGCGCCAGCACCACGCCGGCGGGACGGCCAAACCAGCGCTCACTGCCGACGCGCTGCCACAGCCAGGCGGTGTAATCGACCAGCCACTGGTACGGGCGCACGCCGCGGAAGGATTTCCACAGGCTTTCCGTCCCCAGGGTGATAAGCATGGCGATCAGGTTCATGACAGGGCTCTAGGCCGGTCTCCGGTCTGCGTGATCGAGCAAAGTATACAACCGATTCCAGTCGAAATGGGGGCCGGGGTCGGTCTTGCGCCCGGGCGCGATGTCGCTGTGCCCGACGATATGCTCTCGTTTGATTCCTGGATAATGACGCATCAATACGCGTACGATCGCAGCGAGTTGTTCATATTGAATATCCTCATAGGGATCGTCGTCCGAGCCCTCGAGCTCGATGCCGATGGAAAAATCGTTGCACGCTGCCCGACCCTGAAACGAGGACAGTCCGGCATGCCAGGCACGCTGCTCGAATGGCACGTACTGCGTCACGAAGCCGTCACGTCCGATCAGCACATGCGCCGACACGCGCCTGTCGTGGATGTCGCTGAAATACGGATGCGCGCGCGGATCCAGCGTGTTGGTAAACAGGGCATCGATCCAGCGGGCGTCGCCGTATTCGCGCGGTGGCAGACTGATGCCATGCACCACCAGCAGGTCGATCCCGCAGCCGGCGGGTCGCTCGTCCCGGTTGGGAGACAGGATGCGCCGTGCGGGCACCAGCCAGCCATCGCTGAGGGAAAACTTCATTCCGTATCCACCGGCTCCAAATACCATCCATCAAGATACCGTAAATCGGCGGTGAAATCGTGGCGGACGATCTCCGCCGGCGCCTGTTCAGGCCAGGGTGGCGGGATGTTGCAGCAAGGTGGCCTTGAGATCGAAGGCGTCTATCAGCTCGAAATCGCGTACCTGACCGTCCTTCAACTTTCCGTTCAGCGCGATGACGAAATGGCCGGTGTCGCGCCGCAGCACCTTGCCGGTGAGCACGAAACGGCGTGACTGGGCCGGCAGATCCAGGCTGACGATCATGGTGCGCCGCTCGATCAGCGGCACGACGCCCGTCTCGCCCGACTCATCCAGGCGTACACGCAGGGCGGTCTCGGTGAAATCGACCAGCGTGCAGGGATAATGCGGCGAATCCTCGGAAAACTGCATGGTCGCCGGGATGGAAGTCTTGACCCGTCGCTGCTGTCGCTGGTCGATGTGATTCAGGGTATCGAGCAGCACCTCGAGCTGGATTACGCCGTGGTTGGCGTAATACCCCTCCCGCATCAGGACACGCTTGCGCACCATGGTATTGACGTGCGGGATGCCCTTCTCGTTGAAAATCGACATCAACGTCAAAATATCGCCGCGACGGAATCGACCATCCTGCGAATTGCCCGACTGACGGCGATAGTCCCGCGTATCCCCGACGGAGACATCCGGTATCAGCAGGCTGAAGTGGTGTACCTGGCCGATCGTGCGATCCTTCACGTCATCTTCCAGCACGAACACCGGCGCGCCGCGCGCGTTTTCAACGCGGATATCGCGCTGCGTATAGACGAAATGGCTGTTGATGCCGTAGGCGATGATGATGGATTCGAAGGTGATTTCCTTATGATACTCGGGGTAATAACGGAATTTGCTGCCGATCGGAAAACACCGCATCAGTTCCACCAGACGCTGCGGATCGAGCACCGCCCCCAGTTCGGCAGATTTCCGTCCGGCGCGGCCCGCCCCCAGCATATTGGACATGAATCTCATCATGGCGGGCATATCGTTGCAAAATCAGTGCCTGTTTTTAGCGTGGACGCTCCCCAGGACTGCGCCGGGTTGCATCACGGGTGAAATCTTGCACAATAGCGAGACATTCCAGGGGAGGCCAAACATGAAAAAGACCAAACGCGCCATTTCCTCTATATATATGTTCACCGCCTCACCAATCGCACCCGCCCTCGCGCTGGGCATCCTGCTGACCTGCCTGGCCGGCTGCGCTGGCTCCGCCGCCATGCAGAAGCCGGCGGCCGCCGGACAGTCCGGCGAAAGCGCCGCGGCCAATGCCGAACTGTCGGGCTGCCGCGCGGCGATCGACGATGTCACCCGCTATTGCTCCGGTGACGACGCCAGCACCGGCAAGTGTAACGACGCCAAGGCGCGCACGCGGCAACTCTGCATCAACTGATCCGCCCGGTCTCCCCAACTGACCGCCCGAGGGCCGCGTACGCGCGCCACCCGGTATGCGGCGCGGTTACTCCATCCCGCATTCCTCATTGCCCGTGATTCCACCCGACACGATCCCCGGACACCGGACTGTGAGACAATGGCGTATCGCGACCCGCGCGCCACGCTGAAATCTCCATGACCTATCAGACCATCTTCGCCGCATCGATCTTTCTGCTGTTTGCCTTCGCCATCGAACAGGTCTGCCGCCACCGCGGCATCCCCTCCGTCATCGTGCTCGTGTTGAGCGGCCTGCTCGCCAAGCCGGTGCTCGGCTACTACGGATTCGATCCGGAAGGAATCAACACGCTGATCCCGATCGTCGGCGCCATCGGTCTCGTCCTGATCGTCCTCGAGGGCGCGCTCGACATCGACTTCCGCAAGGATCATCTTCGCGTGCTGACGACGACGAGTGCCATGGGGGTGCTGAGCATCACGCTGTGCATCCTGCTCATTTATCCCGTCGCGGCCACGGTGTTGTCGCTGAATCTCGTACAGACCCTGCTGCTCGCCACGCCGTTCGCGGTCATCAGCAGCGCGGTGGCGATTTCCGGCAGCGGCGTCCTGAACAAGAACGATCAGGAATTCGTCGTCTATGAGAGCTCGATCTCCGATATTCTCGGCGTGCTGCTGTTCTTCGCGCTGCTCGGCTCGAACGGAACGGTGGGCGGGATACTGCTCAATCTCGTCGGCGGAGGGCTGGTCTCCATCCTGCTCTCGATCGTCAGCGCGGTCGTGTTGATGCTGCTGCTGTTACGCACCGACAGCCATATCCGCTTCACCCCGCTGCTCGCCGGTCTCTTTGCCCTGTATTCTTTGGGTGAGCTGCTGCACTTCTCGCCACTGATCATGGTGCTGATCCTCGGACTGCTGCTCAACAAGCCGACGATCATCACGCGCTTCAAGCCACTCAGCCACTGGGTGCCGGCGGATTACAGCCTGACCCTGTCTGAGTTTCGCACCCTCGTCCAGGAGCTGACCTTCGTCGTGCGCGGTTTCTTTTTCGTCCTGCTCGGTTACTGGACGGACCCGCGCGACTTCCTGTCCATCAAGGCCTGGCTCGCCGCCGTCATCGGACTCGCAATCATCTACGCGGTGCGGATCGTCCTGTTGCGTCTGATCGTCGGGCGCGAGCGCACGAAAGTGTTGTTGTGGTTCGCCCCGCGGGGACTCATCACGGTGCTGCTGTTCATCTATGCCAAGGAGGCCTTCACGCTGCCGCAATACCTGACGGGATCGGCGATGTTGATCGTATTGATCAGTTCATTCCTGATGATGCTGTCGAAGAAATTCGTGCACAGCGCTCCCTCTGATAAAAAGGTCGATGCACAACCCCAGGGGACCTGAACGCGCGGACATCATCAATCCGATCGAACGCCGGCCGGTAATGAGCGCAGCGTCTTGGTGCCGGCGAGAGGAATCGAACCTCCGACCTACTGATTACGAATCAGTTGCTCTACCGACTGAGCTACACCGGCATGGGTGGGACTGGTGGTGCGGGAAAGACAAAACCCTTCAGGGCGGGGGCAGTATAAAAGATCGATCCATGAGCGACAAGCGCGGCGTCCACATGCGCCGCGCACGCAACGACAGCGGAAATCGGGTCAGTTCGCCGGCCGCACCCGGACCACGACGTCCACCCCATCGATACGCGTCCCCGCCGGCGGCGTGGGCAGCCCCTCGATGTTGATCTCGTCGGCATCGAGGTCCATCAGCATACCGGTATCCACGTTGTAGATGTGGTGGTGGGGGTGGGTGGTCGAGTCGTAGAATACCTTCGTCGAGTTGATGATCACTTCGCGAATCAGCCCCTTGCGGGTGAACAGGCCAAGCGTGTTGTACACCGTGGCCTTCGACACGTAGGCGCCTTCCATCTTGTTGACCTGTTCCAGCACCTGATCGGCGGAGAGGTGCTGCGGTCGGGCGAACAGAACGGACGCGATCTGCATGCGCTGTTGAGTAGGTTTGACATCATGCTCATGGAGCATCTGGATCAACTCGGCATTCGTTTGCGGATAGCTCATTCTCTCACCACTGCCTGAATATCGTCGTTCAGCGTCCTGCGCCGTGCTCTATCTCTACGGACATCCGTATATATAGAGGCATAACTATAGCGTCATACTCGACAATTTTATGAAATCGACCCGAAGGTTTCATCTATTTTATGCATCGGGCAAACCCTGTCAATGATTAACATTTTGATCTGACTAATAAAATAGGGTTATCCCGCATTGGCAGACGCCCGCCCCGGCTGCCAGATCGATGATCGGGTTAAGGTTTCGTCCCGATCAAGCCGTTAACCCGCACAGAGAAGATTGTGACAGACGTCACAATTTCCCGACGCAGGGAGGACGGAAATATGGAGATGAATCTGGTCGGCACCGAGGCGGTGGCGGGTGGCAGGGCGTATTTTCGCAGCAAACGCATCTTTTATCACAACGCCCTGGACGCCAATTCCAGCGGCTGGTGCTTCACGGTACGGGGCGGCCTGGTCTACGGGCCGTTCGACACCCAGGGCTTCGCCGAACGCATGCTGGCGGGCCTGATCGAGAAATTCAAACGCAGCGGCGACACCGGCGGGCGCTGAGCCTCCCTCCCCGGCGATCAACTTTCCCGACGACCTGCCGCTAACCATGTGAGTTTCAAAGAGATAGGCCCTGATCCCAGGTCGGGGCCGTAGTATTCCGATCTCGCCGCACCATTGACTCACGGGGATGAATAACGTGCAGCCCTCACTCATCATCATGCTGGCCGGGGTGATCACGCTCCTGCTGTGCGCGCTCATCGCCGGAACCTGGCGCTATCTGCGCAGAAACAGGATCCACCAGCACGAACTCGGCGCCATGATCGGCCTTGCGCGTCATACGGGGCAATCGCAATCGAGCTCCGTTCCCGCCGCCCCGCCCGAATCCGCCTACGAGGAATTCGTTGAGCGCACCGGCCGCAGCATCGGTGACCTCCATGAGGCCATTGCCCGGCTCGATGTGAAGCTCGGCCAGGCCCACCACCAGGACGTGTTGCGCGATGAGGAACTCGACCGCAAGATCGGACAGGAAGATAGCCTCATCCTCGCGCTGCAGAAGGAACTGCACGACCTCGGGACCCGGCATGCGAATCTCGAACAGAATCTGCACCTGCTGCGCGCCGAGATCGAGCGTCTCGCGGCCAGGGATTCCACGGTCCAGGCGAAGACCGAGGCCCGCGCACCCATCTCATCGACGGCCCCGGCTTCGATGCACTCCCTCGATGCGACGGACAAAGACGATTTCACCTTGCCCGCATCCGTGCTCAATGAGCTGGACGATGTAATGAAGTCGGCCGCGGCGCAGCAGCCGCCCGCGGTCAGATCGCAGACGGCGCGGATGAAGGCGAAGGTCCCGCGCCGCGTCTCCGCCACGCCCAAGGCCATCGCGGCGCCGGTGACGATGAACACCGCGAGGTCGGCGGCCGTGCTGACGCAGGCTGTCGCGCATCCGGAAAAATCATCGGTCGAAGAACCGCAGTTCGCTTTCGATCCCGCGCGGATCGATGATCTGTTCACTACGCCTTCGTTCATCCCGGGCGCCGCGAATACGGGCATCAACGTGGAAGAACTCGACTACGAGGACATGAGCCTGGACGGTCCGCACGGAGAGACGGATGGGTCACATGAGCAGCCGCACTACGATGCTGACCGCGTGTTCTACCAGTCCTCACCGCAAACCGGGATCAAGGCCGGCTGGTACTTCTCCCTGCGCGGTGGCAAAACACACGGCCCGTTCGGCAACAAGGAGGCCGGCGAGCGCGTGCTCAAGGAGATGATCGATCATTTCAAGCGCATTGGCGATTCCGGCGGCCGCTAGCCGGGGCGGGACTCTCCACCGCAACTATCTCGAGTCCGGTGACAAATACTCGTCCCGGCAGGCGTCACGCAGCATCTCCGCCGCCACATCGCTGCCAACCCGCGGCAGGAAGCTGAACAGGCAACTGCGATAGTTGCGCTCCCGCTCCTCCTGCGACACGATGCTTCCGGTCGGCGCAGTACGCAAGGTGCGTACACGCTCATCCAACGAGCCCTCCGCGGCCACGCCATCCCTGCCCGCCCACAGCACGGCGGTCAGCGCCATCGCCATCCCGCCCACGCCCCACACTACGACGCGCTTTCTGTTCATCGCCCCCCCTTTCCGCTGATTCACCCCGGATTCGCCACTTAGGATGCGGTCGCCCCACGGGAACGTCCGCGCGACATCAGGATGACAAAGAACCGGGGAAAAAAGTACCCCGACGACTCGAATGGAGGGGGAGGGGTGAGCCGTCGGGGTGTAAACGTGGAATGGGTCGGTGATGCGAGTGAGTGAACTTGCCGTCACCGTGGATAGTAAAACAGACCCGGCTTAACCCCGGCTTAATGACTGGAGAGCGGCCCTGTGAACCCCGCAAAAAAATAGCCCCCGATTGGAGGAGATCGGGGGCGAAGGATCAGGCAGGAGACAAATTGTTACTTAATGAGACCGGCCCCACGGGAAAAGGTTCCGTGCATTTCCAGGAGTCCCGTATCTGAATGAAATTCAGGCAAAAAAAACCCCGCGGGGGGCGCGGGGTGAATGAGGGGATGTTGCCAGGAGAGAAACTACAATGCCCTATCCCTAGGGGTACCGCTCCACACCACAAAAACTCGTTATGCCCTCGATTTCAGGCACCCTTGAAACTCACGGTCCCCCAACGGGCGCATATACATCGCCGGGATGTGGACCGTCTTGGCCGGCATGGTGACCGGTGCGGAACCTGCGCCCTGCCCCTCCGGGAGCGAATCCCGCGAGGAACCGGACTTGTTGACCTTTACGTGGCGTACCATAAGCAATCCTCCTGAATTTCCTGTTCGTCGCCCGTGTGCAGACTCACCCTCTGTCTTGCATTAGCCGTGCCAATAGCCGGATATTCGGTATATAGATAACAATAACAATTACTTATTGAATTTCGGCAAAATCGCTCAACGCAGTGACCGCGCCAAACAATGGTGCAAACCGCCCCAAGGAGTTAATTAAACCAGTCCTTACGGTGCAAAAAACTGACCTGGGGCAAAATTCGGAAGAAAAACCGGGGGTGTCGAAAACGGGTGAATGGCCGCCGGCAGGATCCGGCGAAGTACGAACGCCAAGCCGGGGTTATCAATTGTGTTCGGGGGTCTCGTCGCGTTCCAGCAGGGGCTCGTAGCGCTGGTCAGTCAGGGTCTTCAGGAACGCCACCAGCGCATCAATCCGTTTGTCATCGAGGGCGGGGCCGGTCTCCAGCTCCTGCCGTGAAATACTCGCGGGGTTTTCGGGCTGACCCCATTCCATACCGGTTTCCGGATTGATCTGGCGCCTGGGACTGCGGCTGTTGTACTTGTTGTAAAACAGGATCACCGTGCGCAGGTCGTTGAAGACCCCGTTGTGCATGTACGGGCCGGTGACGGCGACATTGCGCAGCGTGGGGACCTTGAACTTGCCCGCCTCGCCCGCCTCATGCACCGCCGGATTCTCCAGCAGTCCGCGATCGACGTAGTCCCCGCCCTTGCCGTTGAGGGTCCTCAGCCCGTCGTTCGCCGGCACGCCGATGTTGTGGTACTGATAATTGCTGAAGGTTTCCTGTACATCCACCTGGCTGTGTCTCAACTGATGGCACAGATTGCAGTTGGTGAACTGGCGCGAGAAAAACAGCGTCATGCCCAAGTTCTCCTGCGCGGTCATCTCGTATTCGCCGCGCAGGTAGCGGTCGTATTTGGAATCGAAGGGCGCGAAGAAGTCCGTCTCCTCGAAGGCGGCGATGCTCCGCGTCATCGCCGCATAGGCAGTCTCGGTGTCATCCCAGACAGCCTCGCCATAGAACCGCCTGAAGGCATCGACATAGACCTGATTCTCCCGCAGCCTTTCGATCACGCTGTGCTTATCGGGCATCGCCATCTCGATCGGGTTCAGGATCGGGTCACCCGCCTGGCTCGCGAGATCCGGCCGGCGTCCATCCCAGAACTGGCCACCAACATATTTTCCATCGTCAGTCTTGTGGAAGGCCGGACTGAATCTGGCATAGGAGGTGGTCGGTGCGCTGCGATCGCCGACCGAATGCCCGTCATCGCCCAGAGAGACCGCCGCCAGGACACCGCTGCCGCGCTTGTCCACGAAACCCGACTCCGGCGCGTGACAGGTGGCGCAGGCCTGCGTGCGGTTGCGGGAGAGATTCGCGTCGAAATACAGCATCCGGCCAAGGGCGGCGGCATCCGGCACATTGGATGTATCGGCGTAGACCGGCGTAACGCCGACGAGAGTCAGCAATACAAGCAGATATTTATTCACCCGGGATGCCCCTGAAACGCGCCGAAAGAACGAACTCCGGTGCATCCACACCGGCATCAACATCAAATTATGATAATCGTACTCGATTGAGGGCGCCACTGGCGGTAAATATGTGAAAAGCTTCTGAACATATTTCAGGAGCAATTCTCACTTGATAGTTGTTTCAAGCGCATGGCGAGAATAGAAGAAGAATAGAAGAAGAGTAGTTTGGGCTGAATGAAATGAAGCCCAACACTCAGATTTCGACGATTCTTAGCTCACGACGACGTGCATCTTGCATATTGTATTTTAATATTCGATTTCGGCTACAAGTTAGACTTCACTAAAAGCGTTCAGTCCAAACCTATGCTTGTTAACAAGCTCCGGAAACCTAGGTGGTTCAGTTGATGCCTTCATTTAGCAATAATAGCCAATGCCAAGCAGGCTACTATCAGATACAACCCAACCATTTCGTATACTTTATAAGAAATTGTGAATGACGCCCGTGTAGAAAGAAATAATTCTTCATATAACCATCTATTCCACATAAAAAACGCTGCCACAAGAGTAAACGCGCCAAAAACTATACCTGCATTAATTTGAGGGAACGTGAAAAATATTCTATAAAAAGCTACAAAGGAGAAAAGTACAATCAAATACTTCCTGATTCTTGCCAACTCATCGCCATTTTTATACCGGAGAAATATCAACACAAAGGAAGGAACAAATAAAAAAATGAGCACCCTAAACCATATTTCGTCGCCGAGCGTCACTTGCAATATTCCTCCGCTCCGGCTCCTGCGGCGCCATTGAGCAACAAATCCAAACCAATGCCAACAGCTACAGCGCTTTTTCCGGGAAAGCCCGCTATAAAACCACTCGCTAAACCGGTGAGGAAACCTTCCCCCGCATTAGCAAAAGCATCACCTAGGCTTCCACCACCACCCAAATAGGTGCCGAAAAATGCGCCTGCGGCACCTCCAATTGCCCCAGCAGCGGCGCCTGTAATAGGGTTAAGCGCTATTTCTCCATCAAGATCATAAAGATTAGTTGGATCATTTAACACATATCCATAGAGATTCGCATCACCACCCTGAAATATTATTGGATCCTTCGCTGTCCATCTTCCAGTTTCCGGGTCGTAATCTCTCGAGCCAAACCTGACAAGGCCTGTATGTTGATCGTATAACCCGCCGGCGAAGCCAAAGGGCTGGAAGCCGGGGTTGGTGTCATTGATGATCCTGCCCCAGACGTCATAGTCGATGCGCTGAACGATCGAGCCATCGCTGACATCAATGACCAGCCTTGGGCTTCCCAGATGATCGGAGAGAATGCGATAAACCACGCCGTCCCGGATCATATAGCTGGGCACATTGGGTTTCTCGGCATAGACGAAACGAGAAACGATGTCACCCGCACCGTCGATCTCAGCCACCGGATTCAATTGATCCTGGTACAGGAAACCCTGAACCAGGGTACCGTTCACCTTCTTTCCGACCCGGCGGTTTCTTCCGTCGATGACGTACTCGATGTCGACATCCCCCGGCAGGATGACATGACGCAGATTGCCGAGCGCGTCGTAGTCATAGGAGGTCGTCATGCCCGCCTCCATCTTGCCCGCGAGGTCGCCATTAAGGGAATAGCTGTAGGTCTTGTTGCCGAAGGTCAGCAGCCTGTCCTGTGCGTCGTAAGCGGCGACCGGCGTACCGTTCTGGTGGGTGCGATTGCCGTTGGCGTCATACCCCCAGGTGGTTGTGACACCGTCGCGGGTTACGCCTATGAGGCGCCCTGCCAGGTCGTACGCGTAGCTCTCGGCGACACTGGCGCCATCCAGGGTTTCACTCCTGCCCGTGATCCTGCCCAGTGCGTCACGACTGTAGGCATACCCGGCTATCAGGCTTCCATCGATACTCGCCGTATGCCCGATCAATTCGGCAGCACCGTTGTATGAGTCGGTCGTGGTGATGCCAGCCAGTTCAGTTCCGTTCAACAAGCCATTGGCGGCATCCCGGGTGATGCCCAACTCCCCTGCACGGGTCATCAGGCCATCATTGTCGTAGCCATACGCGATCATATCACCGTTGATTCCGACCCCGGTCCGCCAGAAGTTGGTGTCATAGACATAACTCACCGCGCCGCTCACGTCTCCACTCATCGTCTCGGACATCGGCAGGAAACCGTCCCAGGTGTAGTCCAGGCGGGATTCCTGGGTCGTGAGCTGGCTTAATCGGCCTGTCTCGGACGCGTAAGCGTAAAGATATTGTCCCTGGGGCGAGCCGAGCACACTCAACCGTCCGCCGAAATCATAATCGAATGTCACCGACTGACCATCTGGACGCTCGATCCGGGTCAGTTGTTTGTCCAGGTTATAGCGATAACGGGTTACGGTGTCGACGCCCGGGAGATGCGGCGGGACATACTGCTCCTCCTGATTCAGCGCCGTGTATTCGAACAGATGTGCTTCCCGGCCCGGCGGGGTAATCGATACGAGATTTCCGCCCGGATCATAGCGGTAGTCGATCACGCGGCCGTCGGGCAGTGTCTGACGAGTCACGCGCCCCGCCGGATCGTGATCGAAATCGGCGACTCGCCCCAGTGTATCGGTGACCGTATCCAGGAAACCGCTGGCATCATAAGACAGGATGGTCGTCCGCGCGCCCACTCCGTCGCCCTGGACGATCGTTGCGAGCCGGCCGCGCGCATCATATTCATACGATATCGGGTCGAGTCCATTGACGTCCCTCTGCCGGATGCGCCCCTGATCATCCACCTTCGTCAGAATGGCGCGCGCTTCCGGACTCGTGACAGAAATGCTTTGCGCCGCCACGTCGTAGGTCCTGGTCGAGATCCGCCCGTTGACGTCGATGACGTCACTCACGAAAAGGTCAGTTGCGGGAATGATGGTGCGCTGGACACTGGTACTCGAACTCAGGCCAGACGGCGTCGCCGATGCAAGGTTTGTCAGGATCGGAGCCAGCATCCCAAGACGTGGGTCGGGGCCCGACCGTGTCGATATTGTGGTTCCATCGGTATCAATCGAAATCGCCCGGCCGTCGTTATAGGTCGTTCGTCTTGTCTGGGTGCCGTCTGGATAGGTAATTCCTTTAACCACTCCACCCACCGCCAGCACATCCAGGGGATTGAAGACGACCTCTTCCGTCTGGTAAATGGTGGTTTTCCCCAGCGCAGACGTCATATTCACTCGATGCCCCTTGGGCAGGATACTCCTGGACAGGCCCCAATACCCACCCAAAGGACCTTCATCGCGTACCAGCCTTCCGAACGAATCATATTGCATCAGTGAACTACTGCCGCGTGGATCTGTCACCCTCTGCAGGAGCCCGCCGGGCAGATAGGAGAACCCGTAGGTTTCCCCGGCCGGATTCGTCATACTCGCCAGATAGCCGTCTCCGCCCAGAGTCGCGGTGGTGCGGAGATTATCGGGGCTGTCGATCGCGACGAAGCCATGATCAAGCGGATTTCGCTCGATGAGCGTTGTATTATTGTCACCGTCTATGATCTGCGTTAAATAGTTCGCACCGTCGTAGTCGAACCGGTAAATGAGCGATCCCGTATAGGCATTCACCGTACCCAGGTGACGCCCATACTGATCGAACTGGTAGATTTCACCGCCGTCACTCGATGGGATGCTGATATCCTCACCGCTGAAGCGGGGATACAATGCCGCGATGACATAGACACGACTGTCATCCGGCTGCGGAAGATAGATATCTCCATCTGGACCCACTGCCAGACTTCCCGCGGATGTCAGTGCTGTGTTGATCGGCAGTCCGTTATCTGACACAGACCCGCTTTCCCCGTTTCCGGCAATCGTAATGATCGTGCCGTCGGAACGAACCCGGCGGATTCTCTGGTTGGTGGCGTCAGCAATGAGCAATTCACCATCCGCGTTCAGGGCCAGTCCATCAGGGTTTCGGAACGTTGCCGAGTTTGCCGGCCCTCCGTCGCCGGAAAATCCGAATTCCCCGGTTCCTGCGTAGGTATGTATGATGCCGGTGGTATCGATACGGCGGATGCGTTGGTTATTCGGCTCCGAGAAGATCAGGCTGCCATCGGGCGCAACGACCATATCACCGACAGTCGTCAGCCATGCCTCCGACGCCGGTATCCCGTCACCGTTATAGCCATGCTCGCCGGAACCCGCGAAATACCTGACGTGGCCGTCAGGCGTGACCTCGAAGATCCTGTTTCCCTCTGTACCGAGGCTCGAAACGTATATACGCCCATCCGGCCCGAACGCCATCGCGCCCGGGAAGAACAGAATGAAATCCGTGGCAAGACATCCGTCCGTGGCACTGATACCGGATGGTCGACCGGTTCTTGGGTTCAATTCACCCGGGCAACCTGACACAGTAGAACCATCACTCGGAGTCACGCTAGAACCAACCACTGTAGTTACGCTGCCGTTGGCGTCTACTCGGCGTATTCTATTGTTGCCGGTATCACTGATATACAGTGAGCCGTCCGCCCCGATCTCAACCCGTGAGGGCTCATCGAATTCCGCGGATGTTGCCGTCCCATTGTCACCGCTAAAGCCGGAACTGCCATTACCTGCATAGGTGGTAATGATCCCATCAGGCGTGATACGCCGAACGCGATAGTCGAACGGATCGGCGATGTACACACTGCCATCATTCCCGACCGCGACGTCCCGCGGACTGGTGAGTTGGGCGGTCAACGCAGATCCCCCATCACCCCCATGCCCGGAAACCCCGTTGCCAGCCATAGGCACAATAATACGGTTCAGATTCAGATAGCGGCTATCGGCACTGCGCCTTTCGCCGTTTCCCTTATGCAGTACCTGACCATTCGGGTCGTAGAAGTGGTGCTCTGAAAGCGTCCACCCTCCCATACCATGGCTCCGGCTGTCCCAGGTATCTGCCGGAGCCAGTTTCATCCATTTGGCATAACTCGTACGAACATCGCCACGCTCGCGAGCACGCGCCTCATTGAAGCCGCCGGGTAAACTGGCAAAGGCTCGCATACCTTCGAGGGTCGGCGGATAATAAATCAGCGGAAAGACATACTCGATTTGGACAAACGCATTCTGCAGGCCCTGCATGCGACGACCATAGACATCCAACCCATCCCACGTAAAGGTCACCACCTGATTTGTCGCGCGCGAATAGGTCTTCTCAATGCGCCGGCCACCCACATGAACGCGGAGAATAATTCTCCTCAGCGAGGAAGGTGTCGTATCGCCGCTGATCCGTATTTGCAATCTGTTCGCCGTCGTCCGGCCCGGGACACGATCACTGCGGTAATGCAGGGAAAACGGAGTACCTGCGATATCCAGCATCTCTCCCAGCACCTGATTCTGGCATTCGATAATCGAACCGCCCCGGCATTCCGGGTCATCCAGCTTTTCCGAACCTTCATCGAGTATTTCGACATCAGGCCAGTCAACGTCTGCGGGTGGCCCATAGGGCCAGTTATAGTCCCAGGGCGAGAAATGAGAAACCGGGACACGCCACAGACTCTGCCCTGCGGAATACAACGATGCGAGCTGTTGCCGTTCTTCGGGGCTGATACCCAGCTCGGCCAGGACAGAAGCATCGGCGGGCTCGCCACTGCCATCCACATCAAGACTGGCCATGCCGTTATCGTCAGCGAGGACTTGGACGATCAATCCGTTCCCGGACGCTATCCACGCGGCCTTGTGCCTGTCATAGTATCCCGAGGGAACGATCCAGCCGACCGGGAAGTCGAGAAAATTCTCCACATACGACATCACCGGCTGATTGAATCGAATGCTATCGGCGCCTGCCGCCATCGCCTCATCCACACTGAAATCCACTGCATAGGTATAACCGCTTGCCGGCGGCAGCTCCCCGGGCATGGCCTGGGGTCCATTCTCCCCCACCGAATATTCAGTTGCCCGTACATTCATGGTCTCCAATGCCTGGACTGAACCGTCCGGCATTACCAATTCCGCTACCGTTCCCGGCAGGAACAGCAGGGTGGCCTGTCTGAATCCGTCGGGATCGGACACCTCGTTACCACGCGCGACCTGCATCACGGAATGATCCAGATCGATCGTTGTGACCGCGGAATCGACAGGCACCATTACTACATCAGGCAGCACCGTGTAGACCTGCCATGGAACACTTATCGTACGCTGCACGGGTAGATATCCTTCCCGCTGATAGTCGATGGTCAGATAGCCGCCGCCGTTGACCGCCAGATCGAACATGCCATCCGTACGGGTCAGGGTCTGACCGTATTCGGGGTGCAAGCGCACTGAAATTACGACACCGGGAATCGAATTATTGCCACGATCCAGGACCAGACCGCGAAGCACCGCCGCCCTCCGAGGCTCGATGGTGCCGGCGGACATCCCGGTCTGGACAGGATTGTTCCCGGCGTAGAGAAACTCGGTGGACTCGAAGAGATTTGTCGCCACGGTCGGATCGAGCGGAGAGGCTATTGCACTCGGGTCTGGGGGCAATCGCGCACCCGGAATATCATCGCTCCGGTTTGGGTCGCTCCCTCCTGCGATTTCCCTGCCATCTTCGAAACCGTCTCCGTCCGTGTCAGTCTGAAGTGGATTGGTAAAAAATTGACTGACTTCTACTCCATCCGACAGCCCATCACCGTCCGAATCCGCATTCAGCGGGTCGGTGTGATGAAGATTGACCTCATCACCGTCACTGAGACCGTCGCCATCGGAATCGAGGGATCCCGGGTCAGTTCCGAGTTCAAGCTCCTCCATATCGGAGAGACCATCGCCATCGGAGTCCGGAATGACAACCTCGGTCACATTGATCTGCGCGGTATCGGGATCACTATCCAGGAGACCATCGCTGACGATCAGCTGAACTACATAGATACCCGGAATATCCGCGACCAGTTCGGCGAACTCCGAGTTTCCATCGCGAATAAATGCACTGCTATCCGAAGGCATGGCCACGAGAGACCACTGATAACCCAGGACATCGGCATCGGCATCCGTGGAACCGCTACCATCAAGTGTGATGCTGTCGCCGGTGAAGGCATCGATATCATTCCCGGCTCTTGCGACTGGACGGGAATTCTGCGTGGTGATCACAACACGATCCGGTACGCTGACCAGGCTTCCATCATCCACGATGAGATCCAGCTCGTACGCCCCCGGCTGGTCCACGTAGAAAGCAGGACGTTCGATGAAAGGATTATCCAGTGCCGCGGCGCTGTTCTCGGGACGCGCCGAGAGAACCCATTGATAAGTCAATGGATCCCCATCCGTATCGCTGGATCCGGTTCCGTCGAGCAGAACTGTATCACCCACAAACACGGTCTGGTCCGGCCCGGCGTGGGCTACCGGGATCGAATTCAACGTCGATATCCTCACCGTGTCTGGGACGCTGTCTGCCCGTCCGTCGTTGACGGTCAACTCCAGCCGATAGTCACCGAAGGCATCCAGCGTGAAACTCGGCGTCGGCCCGTCGTCCCCTGAAAGCATAGCGGCGCTTCCCTGCGGGATGGCGAGGAAACTCCAGTGGTAGTTCAGCAGATCCCCGTCCACATCCGTGGAACCGGTCCCATCCAGGACGACTGTCTCGCCTACACGCGCCGTGGTGTCCGGCCCGGCGTCGGCCACGGGTGGTGCATTTGGCGACACGGACCCGGGTCGATAAATCCGGGGAGAAAATACCAGGGCGGTGTTTCTCTTCGGCTTCTTGAAGATCACCACGCGCGCATGTCGCTCTCCGGGGGCGAGCACCGGATCGAGGATACGATGGAATGGAATCCCTTCCGCACTGACTGATCCCGGCCAGATCACCGAGGTGGCAGCGGGAGCAATACCTTCGATCGCAAGATAGGCAGGCCCGAGAAGCGGCGCGCTTCCAGTATTGAAGAATGTCACCACATAGGTTTCATAGTTGTTGAACGGGTTGAAATCGGTTTTGATCGATGTGATTGATACGTTGTCGTCCGGCTGTATCCCGCTGAAGGAGATCGCTGCGTACGCGCGCGAACTCATCATCAGAATCCCGAGACACAGAACGATCCATATTCCGGTGCTGGATCCACGATCAGACACGCTCATCTCGCCCCCCGTTCAGATTCCCTGGGTGATTACCATGCCTCCGCCATCCCGAGGAATTTATTCGGGACTAGCGGAAGCGCGATACGGGGAGCGGAGATCGAAGATTATCCGGACCGGATGACTGCGATTTCAGCGTGTCGGATGCACGCCCGAGCTACCGGGCTGACACACGCGCATGCAGAACAATGATCTCCATCAGGATGATCTGATCCATTACATGACACTCCCTGTCATTGCATCCTCATTCCTTGAGGATGTCTTCGCCCGATGCGGCCGGGCGTGGAGCCTATTTATGGCGCAACTCTGCGCCTGGATCCATTACCTATGAGTCCTAACCGTGACGGTCTAAGAATATTTGAGGAGACTGAGCCAGAATATCTCTGGCAACCAGGGCTGAACGCACAGATCATCCTGACAACCCCGCAAAACGAGGACATTGACGTTCAATAATCTGAGTTAGAGGTGAAGAACTAGCGCAGGATCGAGTAATCCGCCGGATTCAGCTCGCTCTTACGACCCAGCACCAGATCCGCCATCAGCCGCGCGCTCGCCGGGGCGAGCAGTAGGCCATTGCGGAAATGTCCGGCATTGACAAACAAGCCCCGCACTTCGGGGACAGCGCCTATATAAGGTATCTCGCTCGGCGTGCCGGGGCGCAGGCCGGACCAGTGGTGCTCGATCTCGCACTCGGCGAGGCCGGGCGCCAGCAACTCGGCCGCGCGCTGAAGTTCCGCGCGCGCCTCCGCCGTGGTCTCCTTGGCGAACCCGGCGTCCTCGACCGTGCTACCGACCAGGACGAGACCATCGCGGCGCGGGATTGCATAATGCCCCGCGGCGAGCAGGATGCGGCGGAGAAATCCGGGCCTGGCGCGATAGAGCAGCATCTGACCGCGCACCGGCGCGACGTCGATATGAATGGACAAGGTATCGAGCACGCGCCCGCTCCAGGCGCCGGCGGCGATGATGACAACGTCGGCACGCAGGGTCTCGCGCTCCGTGCGCACGCCGTCGATGCGACCTTCACGCTGGAGGATGTCAGTCACGGCGGTCTGTTCATGCAACTCGACGCCGCGGCGTTCAAGGTCGGCGCGCATGGCGCGGATCAGCCGCGGGTTGCGGATCTGCGCCATGTCGGGAAGCCACAATGCACGCTCGACCGGACGGCAGGCGGGTTCGAGCGCAGCGATCCGACGTGGATCATCGATCAGTTCAAGCGCGGCGCGATGTTGCTTTGCCCACGCCATCGCCGCCTCGGCATCACCGGTATCCAGCACGAGCAAGCCGCTGGGTTCCCATTCCGGGTCGATGCCGGTATCCGCGGCCAGCTCGCGCGCCAGCCCCGGGTAGTGCCGCTGCCCCCAAGCCGCCAACGCGGTGGCCGGGTCGGGCAGGCGCCAGGGATAGAGCGGCGAGAGGATGCCACCACCCGCCCAGGACGACTCGCCGCCGAGGAGACTGCGCTCGACGATGCGTACGCGGCAACCCGCCCGCGCCAGTTCGCGCGCGCTGAGCATCCCGATGATTCCGCCTCCTACGACGATGCATTCCATTAAGAATCCTGCCCTTTTCCACCCCAGCGCGGGCGCCGCACCGGAACATGAAATATTTCACAAATGCGGCCGATATGAAAGGGACGCAAGGTCTCGACCGGAGAGAATTTCATTGATTATTCAAGTAATAAAGCCGTTCGTCCGGCGATGGCAACCGTCCGTCCGAATTCAAATGACCCGTTGCGGGGCGAGTGATATCACTGTAGCCATGAAAAAGACACATACAGGTTTCACCCTGATCGAGCTGATGCTCACGCTGGTCATCGCCGGAATACTCCTGGGCATGGCGGTGCCGTCCTTCACCGCCACGATCCGGAACAACCGGCTGACCGCGGAGGCCAACAATCTGGTGACCGCGTTCAACATCGCACGCTCCGAGGCCGTCAAGCGGCGCGCCACGGTCACGGTGTGCCCCAGCACGAATCAGACGAGCTGCAATGGCGACAGCTGGGACGACGGCTGGATCGTGCTGGATGACGGCACGAATGAGGTGATCCAGGTTTTTTCGGCCATGAAGGGCCATCCGACGATCGACAGCACGGCGGACAGCGTGCAGTACACCGCGGCCGGGTTCCTGAACGGCGGCGCAGCGGTCTCCATCGGGATCTGCATGGACGGCAGCGACCAGGGTCGGCAGATCGATATTACCGCCACCGGCCGTCCGAACAACCTGACGCCGTACCCCGAGTGTTGAGGAGGAATTCGAGGATGCTCACACTGCGACATCACAAAGCGGCCGGCAAGGAACGCGGCTTCACGCTGATCGAGGTCCTGGTCACCGTGATCATCCTGGCGATTGGCCTGCTGGGACTGGCCGGACTTCAGCTCGGCGGACTGCGTTACAGCTTCAGCGCCTACCAGCGCTCCCAGGCAACCATCATGGCAAACGACATCGTCGACCGCATGCGCGCCAATCGCACCGTCGCCGAAGCGGGCGGTTATGACATCGATCTCGGCGACGATCCCGGCGAGGAAGACTGCACGGGCACCGGCGCGAACTGTTCCGCGGCAACCATGGCGGACGCCGACCTCTTTGAATGGAAACAGTCACTGGCGGATACGCTGCCCGCAGGCGACGGCGCGATCGCGAACAACGGCGGTACGTTCACGATCACGATCCAGTGGGATGATACCCGCGGTGAGGAAGCCGCCAAGACACTAGCCGTGGATACCGTGTTATGACTCCGTCCCGATTCGATATCTCATCCATCCACCGTCAACGGGGCCTGAGCCTGGTCGAATTGATGGTGGCGATCACCATCAGCCTGATCCTGCTCGCCGGCGTGGTGCAGATCTTCCTCAGCAGCAAGACGTCCTACCGACTGCTCGAGGCAACGTCCCGCGTCCAGGAGAACGGCCGTTTCGCCGTCGGCTTCATCACCGAGGACGTGCGCATGGCCGGCTACCGCGGCTGCTACCGGGATACTCCGGCAAACATCGAGGCCGGAATCAGCAGCCCGACATCCTTCAACTGGGATTATGCGACCGCAATCCAGGGCAATGAATGGACCGGCGCGGCCTGGAGCCCGGGGTTGAACGCCCTGGTCGCCGGCCAGGTGGTGAATGGAAGCGACGTGCTGATCACGCGCGGACTTGCAGATGACGGGGTCAACCTGACCGCGACTTCGACCTCGACCCAGATCTTCGCCTCCGATACCAGCAACATCACCAATGGCGACATCATGATCGTCAGCGACTGTACGCAATCGTCGGTCTTCCAGGTGACCAGCCAGACCAGCGCCGCTGGCAGCGTAACCCTAAACCATGCCACCGGAGGGGCCTGGACGCCAGGTAACGCCAGCTCCAGCCTGGCGCGGCTCTATGGCGTCGATGCCCAGGTGGGACGTCTGGTCACCAATGTCTATTACATCGGCACCGGCGCCAGCGGCTCTCCCGCCCTGTTCCGCCAGTCGACTCAGCCAGGCGGAGCCATACAGGCACAGGAGCTGGCCGAAGATGTCGAAAACATGCAGGTTCTCTACGGAGAAGACACCGATAACGACGGTGTTGCCAACCGCTATGTCACGGCCAACAACGTCGGCACGTGGAATGATGTCGTAAGTGTGCGCGTCAGCCTGCTGATTCGCAGCGAAGACAATATCTCGTCCTCCGCCCAGACCTACACCTACAACGATACCGAAACCACGGCGGCTGACCGGCGTGTGCGCCGCATCTTCAACACCACCATCAAGATCCGCAACAGAGGACTGCTCTGAGGCTTTGTCACGGAGAATATCGATGAACACCAAGTTCGCACGTCAACAAGGATCCACCCTGGTCATCAGCCTGATGATCCTGATCGTGATGACCCTGATCGGCATTACCGGCATCGCCTCTTCCACCCTCGAGGAGAAGATGGCCGGCAACACGCGCGACCAGGCGCTCGCCTTCCAGGCGGCGGAGGCGGCGTTGCGGGATGGCGAGCAGTACTGGGGCAATATCGTGTCGCTCGCGGCTGCGTTCAATGGGGCCACCGCGGGACTCTATCCCCAGGGCAATCACCCCGACGTTCTCGATGAAGACACCTGGGACAACTCCAGAACTTATACCGGCACGATTGCGGGTGTCAAAGAGCAGCCGCACTTTATCATCGAACTGCTGGGACAGATACAGACCAATACCGATGATCTCAATATCGGCGGCTATGGCGAATCCAGCGGCTTGTCCACCCCGTTCGTGGCGCGTGTTACGGCGCGCGCCGTGGGCGGCACGGACAATACCGTCGTTATCCTGCAATCGAATGTCCTGTAAGTTCACAGACCAAAGAAAATCTCATCGTCGCTTCCTTTCAGGAGTCACGTCATGAACACGATCAAACCTACCCTGCAGCGCTACCTGTCCGCCTTCGGCGTACTGGCTCTGAGCTTCGCACCAGGCATCACGCAGGTCATGGCGGCGCCCGGCACCATTTCTCAGGTCCCTCTCTACGTTGGCCCCTCGGTCGAGCCTAACGTGATGTTCCTGGCGGACGATTCGGGCAGCATGGACTGGGGACTCATGACATCGGAGACCGACGGCATCATGTACCTGGGTGGAAACGACTATTATTACAGCCAACCGGAAGCGGGGCCGAGCACCCTCGACTGGTATTGGGTCGTCCCTTCTGAGGAGTACATGATCAATGTGAAGGGTGTCGCCGCGCCCGCTCAAGGTGTCTGGCGCGCCTGGAACCACAATTACAACACGCTGTATTACAATCCGGCGGTGACCTATACCCCATGGGCGGGCCTGAACAGCAGCGGTGTTGCCTATGCCAATGCGAGCCCGACAGCGGCGCGTGTAAACCCCTATTCGTCCTCATCCAGCACGGTAGATCTGACCAAGAAGACCACTTCCTATGCCTCGGACTACCCGGGGTTCTCCAGTTTCACGGTCACCAACTTCTATCCGGCGCGCTACTACACCTGGACCGACAGCAATAGTAACGGCGTCGTCGATGCCGGAGATGCGCATACCCTGGTGGAGATCACCAACATCTCCACCAGCATGACCCCAACGCCGCCTTCGAGCTACACCGGAAGTGCTGATCGCACCGACTGCGCGGCCCGGCCGGTATGTACCTACGCGGAAGAAATCAAGAATTTCGCCAACTGGTTCTCCTACTACCGCAAGCGCGAACTGACCACCAAGGCCGCGATCAGCCTGTCCGCCGCGGGAATCACCGGTGTTCGCATGGGATATGCCACCATCAATAACAATAACAGCGTCGGCATCAAGGTTGCCTCCATGAACCTCGACCCGAAGACCGGAAACAAAAAGAAGCTCTATGAAAAGCTGTTCAAGTCCGATTCCAGCGGCGGCACTCCGCTGCAGACAGAACTGCGCGACACCGGCAAATACTTCGAGTGCAAATCCGGCAACATCCTGGGCGTCAGCGGATCGAATTGTCCGATCCTGCCCGCGGCTCAAGGCGGTCAGTGCCAAAAGAACTTCGCCATCCTGATGACGGACGGTTTTTATAACGGCAGCTCACCGAGCCTGAGTCCTTCCAACAGCGATGGTGACGGCAATACCGACTTTGATGGATCGACGTACGCTGATGGATACAGCAATACACTGGCCGATGTCGCCATGCACTACTATGAGCGCGACCTCGCGACGTCGCTCGCGAACGAGGTCCCGGTATGGGCGGATTCAGTCGACCAGGCAAAGCATCAGCACATGAACACCTTTACCGTCGCCTTTGGCGTCGAAGGCACACTGGACCCGTTTGGCACCAAGACTCCCGGCGACCTCACTGATACCGATCCCACCGCGGCGGGCTTCAGCTGGCCAAATCCCACCAGCGGGAATGCTGAGAAAATCGACGATCTCTGGCATACCGCATACAACGGTCGCGGCCAGTTCTACAGCGCACAGGATGCGACGACCCTGGCGAAAGGATTGGCGGACGCCTTTGCCAGCGTCACGCGCGGGACGAGTTCCTCCTCGGCCGTGGCCTTCAACACCACCACGCTCGATACCGGAAGCCGGGTCTACCAGGCAACCTTCAATCCATCCGACAACTGGCACGGCGACCTGCTCGCCTATGAACTCTCCATGGACGGCACGATCGCGACAACCCCGGCCTGGCACGCCTCCGATGTGCTCGACACCATGACCCCGGCGAATCGGGTGATATTCACCTATAACGAGACCACGAAGCAGGGCATCGCGTTCAAAACCCTGGCGAACCTGTCCACCAAGCAGCAGAACGATCTGAACATGAGCCCCTCCGGCAGTGCCGACGGGCTCGGTCAGGCGCGCCTGGATTACCTGCGCGGTGTACGCACGGACGAGGATGCCGGAAACTTTTTCCGTGAGCGCACCAATGTCCTCGGAGACATCGTCTATTCCAACCCGGTCTATGTCGGCACTCCGCAATCGGGGTACAGCGACAATGCCGCCTTCGGCGGCGGCACATACAGCAGCTTCAATCCTTCCCGCGCCCCGGTTATCTACGTGGGATCGAACGATGGCATGTTGCACGGATTCTCGGAATCCGATGGCCAGGAGGTGTTTGCCTATGTCCCGAACATGCTCTTCTCGAGCGCCGCAAACGAGGGCCTGCACTATCTTACCGATCCGGCCTATGGACATCGCTATTACGTCGACCTGAGCCCAACGGTAGCGGATGTCTATCTTAGCGGTTGGAAGACGGTCCTGATCGGCGGTTATCGGGCCGGCGCCCGCGGACTGTTCGCCCTTGATGTCACTGACCCCGACGGCATTACTGATTCGAATGCGAACTCCACTGTACTGTGGGAGTTCACCAGCAATGACAACATTGATCTCGGTTACACCTTCAGCAAACCAACCATGGCGCTGATGGAAAACAACAAGTGGGCGGCCGTGTTCGGAAACGGCTATAACGACCAGGGCGACGGCAAGGCCAAGCTGTTTATTCTTTACCTGCAGGAAGGCATGGACCGCACATGGAGCGTCGGCGACTACAAGGTAATCTCGACTGGCGTCGGTTCTTCGGGCGACCCCAATGGGTTGTCCACGCCCGCCCTGGTCGATACCGACGGCAATGGCAAGGCCGATCGGGTCTACGCCGGCGACCTGAAGGGCAATCTGTGGGCCTTCGATCTGTCGGATCCCGACACCGATGCGACCTGGAGCGTTGCCTACGGCAAGGCGCTTTTCAACGCCTCTGAGCCCGCCGGGACTCCGCAGCCGATCACCTCCAAACCCGTGGTCGCGCGCAACCCGGCGACCTCGCTCACCGTCGATAATAGCCCCAACATCCTGGTGTTCTTCGGCACCGGTCAATACATAGTAAATGGCGACAAGACCAGCACCAGCACACAGACCTTCTACGGCGTATGGGACAACAACGATGTGGGCAGCGGCTCTACGCTCACTCGCTCCAGCCTGTGGGAACAGGAACTGGATGGAAGCTCGACCACGGATATCCGGGTAGTAACGGGTGATTATGAGGACGGAAACTACGGCAGCCAGTATGGCTGGTACTTCGACCTGCCGACCTCGGGCGAGCGCGTCGTTGTCGACCCCAAGATTCGCGGCGAGTACGTCTTCTTCAATACACTGATCCCGGATCCCAACACCTGCAATACGCAGGGCTACGGCTGGCTGATGGCGCTCAGGATGGTCAACGGCGGCGAACCGAAGAAACCCGTCTACGACATCAATAATGATGGCGAAATCGATGAGAACGACCAGATCGGCGACGATGACGACAAGAAGAACCCGAGCGGCGTTCGCCTCGACGGCATCCCGGCAGGCTCGAACTTCCTGGATGACTACATGTACACGCCGGATGACGATGGCAAGATCGATGTGCGCATGATCGATGCCGGAGAAACCACGACCCGCGGCCGTCTGTCCTGGCGCGAGGTCAGCCAGTGACCGACCCGGGATCTGCGATCGTATCCCGAAATCGTAATGGAGATATTCCTATGAAAATAAGATTTCATAAACTCATACTGATGGCCGCCGCCCTGGCGCTCGGTTCACCGGCCTTCGCCGCCGGCCTGCCGGATTACTATCCGCAGAGATTCGATCGCTGGGGGATAATCGACCAGGTTGATCTCGACAGTCGCATCCTCGTGATCAACGACGTCAGTGTCAAGATTGCACATGACCTGCACGTTTACACGATGAACACCCGATTTGCCGCGCCGCAATCTCTGAAGCGAGGCATGAAAGTCGGCTTCGGAACGACGGGCAGCCGGGCGCTCACCGGCGCCGTCTCCGAGTTGTGGATACTCCCCGCTGACTACACACCACCGCCGCCCGGCACCGAAACCCCGATGGAGAATGAAAGGAGAAAGGGCCGTGAATAAGAAAGGAGACCTGGGCTTCACCCTGATCGAACTGGTCATGGTCATCGCCATCATTGGCATACTGATGGCGATCGCAATACCTGCATATACCAGCAGCACCACCAAGGCACGCCGCGCCGACGGGCAGACCGCCCTGATGGATGTGATGGTACGGCAGGAACGCTTCTACACCGAGAACAACACCTACACGACGAATCTCGCCAACCTGCCGGCGGCGACCAGTTCACCCGAGGGTTACTACACGATCTCGGCCGCCGCGTGTGGTGGATCGACCATCGACAGTTGCGTGATCCTGACGGCGACCGCCGGAACGGCTCAATCCAGTGACGGCAATCTGACCCTGAACTCGCGTGGACAGAAGCTGCCCGCGGACAAATGGTGATTCAAAAAACAGCGCTGGGTAACGCGGGGACAGATTTCAAATCTGTCCTCGCGCTTTGCTACGAGATTTGGTGTTTCTGACTTTCACCAAGGCCTAACTCCTCAGCTCTGTCTTGATCACCTGCAACTCCCGCGGCAGGGTGAAGATCACATGCTCGGGATTGCCGTCGATGTCCTCGACCGAGTCGGCGCCCCACTCGCGCAAGCGCGCGATCACCTCCCTGACCAGGATCTCCGGCACGGAAGCCCCGGCGGTGACACCAATCATTTTGCGTCCTGACAGCCACTCGCGCCGGATCTCACCGGCGGAATCGATCAGATACGCGGGGACACCGCTCTTCTCGGCGATCTCGCGCAGCCGGTTCGAGTTCGAGCTGTTGCGTGAACCGACCACCAGCACCAGATCGCTTTGCCTCGCCAACAGCTTCACCGCGTCCTGGCGATTCTGGGTCGCATAACAGATGTCATCCTTGCGCGGTCCATGGATGGCGGGGAAGCGCGCACGCAGGATGGTGATGATCTCGGCCGTATCATCCATGGACAGTGTCGTCTGCGTCACGAAGGCGAGATCCTCGGGATTCAACACGTCCAGACGCCGGGCGTCCTGCGCGGACTCGACCAGATAGATGCGCCCGTGTCGACCGCCGGCATATTGTCCGAGCGTACCCTCGACCTCGGGGTGGCCAGCATGGCCGATCAGAATGCACTCGCGCCCCGCCTGGGCGTGGCGCACCACCTCGAGATGGACCTTGGTCACCAGCGGACAGGTGGCGTCAAACACTTTGAGGCCGCGTCGGTCGGCCTCGCTGCGAACGGCCTGCGAAACGCCGTGGGCGGAAAAGATCACGCTGGCGCCGTCGGGCACCTCGTGCAGTTCCTCGACGAAGACGGCGCCCTTCTCGCGCAGGTCCTGCACCACGAAGCGGTTATGCACCACCTCATGACGCACGTAGACCGGCGCCCCGAAGATTTCCAGCACGCGCTCGACGATCTCGATGGCGCGGTTGACGCCGGCGCAGAACCCGCGCGGATTGGCCAGAATAACTTGCATGAACGACCTTGACCCCAATTGTCCGGCAGGAGGGATGCCCTGCCGATGCGTGAAGCGATGATTATACCTCGCCCCTTTTCCTGACAGCCAGCGCATCCAGGATCAGCAGCGCGGCCCCGATACTGATGGCGGAATCGGCCACGTTGAACGCCGGCCAGTGCCAGGCTCCATAATATACATCGATAAAATCCACCACATAGCCGTGCTGGAGTCGGTCCCACAGATTGCCGAGCGCCCCGCCGAGCACCAGCGCAAGCCCGGCGGCCAGGCGCCGCTGGCTCCCGGGGAGCCGCCGCAGCCAGACCAGGATCGCCACGCTGACGGCGAACGCCAGCGCGGTGAAGAACCAGCGCTGCCAGCCCGCGGCCGTGCTGAGGAAGCTGAAGGCGGCGCCGCGGTTATGTACCCGGGTGATGTCCAGGAAGGGCAGCAGCGGGATGCGTTCGTAAAGACTCAGCGTCGCGGCGATCCACGCCTTGGTCATCTGGTCGAGCACCAGCACGACGCCCGTCAGCCACAGCCAGCGCAGACTACCCGCGCGTGCGGCCCCAAGTTCGCTCATGCGTAACGGCGCTCTTCGCCCGCCCCGACCACGTTCTCGACACAGCGGCCGCACAGCTCGGGATGCGACTCGTCAAATCCCACATCCGCGCGATGGTGCCAGCAGCGCACGCACTTGGGATGACTCGATGCCTGCGCCCTGATCCAGAATTGCTCGCCCGCACCCGTCGCCGCGATGGCGTCAGCGGGACGGTCTCCGGCGGCATGCACGCGCGCATAGGAAGTGATCAACACGAAGCGCAGCTCGTCCCCCAGCCCGGTGAGCCGTCGGCGCAGATTCTCTTCGCAGTACAGATCCACCTCGGCATCGAGCGAGGAACCGATGGCGCCGTCGACACGTAGCTTCTCCAGTTCCTTGCTGATTGCTACCCGTACTTCGATGATCTGCTCCCAATCGAGAGCGTCTCCCACTTCACGATCGACGGAGGGCAACTGATACCACTCCTCCAGAAATACCGATTCGCCACGCTTGCCCGGGATATGGCGCCAGATATCCTCCGCGGTAAAACTCAGGATCGGCGCAATCCAGCGTGCCATGGCCTCGACCAGATGATACAGCGCGGTCTGCGCCGAACGGCGCGCACGGCTGTCGGCGCGCGTGGTGTACTGGCGGTCCTTGATGACGTCGAGGTAGAAGGCGCCGAGATCGACGGAACAGAAGTTATGCACCTTCTGATAGATGTGGTGGAACTCGTACCCCTGATAGGCCTGGCGGATCTCTTCCTGCAGTTGCCCGGCCCGCAGCAGGATCCATTGATCGAGGCCCAGTAATTCCTCCCGCGGCAGGCAATGTGCCGCCGGATCGAAACCATGGAGGTTGGCGAGCAGGAAGCGCGCGGTATTGCGGATGCGCCGATAGGCATCGGCCGTGCGCTTGAGAATCTCGTCGGACACGTTCATCTCGCCGCGATAGTCCGTCGCCGCCACCCACAGGCGCAGGATATCGGCGCCGAGACTGTTGACCACCTTCTGCGGCGCAACGACATTGCCGAGCGATTTGGACATCTTGCGCCCCTGCGCATCGACCGTGAACCCGTGAGTCAGCACCGCCCTGTACGGCGCATGCCCGTGCATCGCGACCGAGGTCAGCAGCGAGGACTGGAACCAGCCGCGGTGCTGATCCGAACCTTCCAGATAAAGGTCGGCAGGGAACGGCATCTCGCCGCCCAAGACGCAGAAGTGCGTCACGCCGGAGTCGAACCAGACATCGAGGATATTGGTGACCTTGTCGTACTCCCCGGCCTCGCTGCCAAGCAGCTCGGCGGGATCGAGATCGAACCAGGCGTCGATGCCGCCCTGCTCAACGCGCCGCGCGACCTGCTCGATCAGTTCCGCCGTGCGCGGATGCAGCGCGCCGCTCTGCCGGTGCACGAACACGGCGATGGGAACGCCCCAGGTGCGCTGGCGCGAGATGCACCAGTCGGGGCGCTTTTCGACCATGCCCTCGATGCGCGCCTGGCCCCAGGCCGGGATCCAGTCGACCCCGCCGCGGATCGCCCGCAGCGCTTCCCCGCGCAGGCCGCGCTGATCCATATTGATAAACCACTGCGGCGTGGCGCGGAAGATGATCGGTGTCTTGTGGCGCCAGCAGTGCGGATAGCTGTGGCGGACTGATTGCGCGTGTACGAGCGCGCCGCGCGCCTTGAGTTCCTCGATGACGCGGTCGTTGGCCTCGAACACGTGCAGGCCGGCGAAGATCGGCGTCTCCGGCAGGAAACACCCGCGACCGTCCACCGGATTGTCCACCCGCAGTCCATAACGCTGTCCGACCGCGTAGTCCTCCTGGCCGTGCCCGGGCGCCGTGTGCACGGCACCGGTTCCGGTCTCGGCAGTGACATGGTCACCCACGATCACCAGCACCTCGCGCTGATAGAACGGATGACGGAGCCTGGCGCCCTCGAGGTCGGCGCCCTTGCAATAGGCAAGGACGCGGTAATCCTCGATGCCGTAACGCACCATGGCATCCTTGAGCAACCGGTCCGCCAACAGCAGGCGCTCGCTGCCGCGCGCCGTCTCGCACTGAACCAGTACGTAATCGAAGTCGGGATTCAGCGCCACCGCCTGGTTGGCGGGCAGGGTCCATGGCGTGGTGGTCCAGATCACGATCGAGACGGGACCGTGGCCCTCGTGCCCGGGCACGTGGCGGCATCGCTCCAGCACCGACTCCTCGTCCAGCACCTCGAAACGCACGTCGATCGCCGGCGAAGTGCGCTCTTCGTATTCGACCTCGGCTTCCGCCAGCGCCGAACCGCAATCCACGCACCAGTGCACGGGCTTGAAGCCCTGATGGACATGCCCCCGCTCGATGATGCGTCCCAGCGCACGGATGATGCCGGCCTCGAAGGCATAGCCCATGGTCAGATAGGGATGTTCCCAGTCGCCCATGACGCCCAGCCGGCGGAAATCGGCGCGCTGCTGCTCGACCTGCTTGCCGGCATAGTCGCGGCAGGCCTGACGGAAGGCGCGCGCGTCCACCTTGTGCCCGGCCTTGCCGACCTTCTTTTCCACATTGAGTTCGATCGGCAGGCCATGACAGTCCCAGCCGGGCACGTAGGGGGCGTCGTAACCTTCCAGCGTCTTCGACTTGACGATGATGTCCTTCAGCACCTTGTTGACGGCGTGTCCGATGTGGATCTCGCCATTGGCGTAGGGCGGCCCGTCGTGCAGGATGAACTGGCGCCGTCCCTGCCGCGCTTCGCGCAGGTGCGCGTAGAGGTTCATCCGCTCCCACTCGGCGAGGAACTCCGGTTCGCGCGCAGCAAGGTTTGCCTTCATCGCGAAGCCGGTCTGGGGAAGATTGAGTGTGTCTTTGTAATCGGACATTCGATGGTCGCCGTTGAATAGAATTCGTCAGGTCAGGGGCTCGTGCCGCGGTTCAGCTGATGCCGGACAGACGCCGCTGCTCGATCAGACGGTGCTCGAAGAACTCGCGCGCGCGCATCTCGTCGCGGCGAATCTGTTGCTTGAGCGCCTCCAGGGACTCGAAGCGCGCCTCGTCGCGCAGCCGGGTCAGAAACTCCACCTGCAGATGGCGCCCGTAGAGGTCCCCGGCGAAATCCAGCAGGTGAACCTCGAGACGGCATTGGCCACCGTCCACGGTGGGGCGCATGCCGATATTGGCGATACCGGGCAGCGGCTCGCGCTCGAGCCCGAACACCTGCACGGCGAAGACTCCGGCGACAGGCGCACGACGTGAACCGCACTGGGTGCGGATACGCCGGTTCAGATGGATGTTTGCGGTCGGAAATCCGAGTTGGCGCCCACGCCGGTCGCCCTCCACCACCCGTCCGGAGAGCCGATAGCTTCGCCCGAGCAGTTTCTCCGCCGCCGCGAGATCCCCCTGTTGCAGTGCCGCGCGGATGCGCGTGCTGCTCACCCGCTCGCCCCCGATCTCGAAGGCGCGCATCACCAGCACCTGGAAATCGGCCTGTTGCAGTAGAGCCACGTCGCCGCGCCGCTCCCGTCCGAAACGGAAATCCCCCCCGATGACCAGGCAACGCACACCGAGCGACTCGACCAGCACCGTGCGGATGAAGTCCTGGGCCGCCATGTCCGCCAGCGCGCGATCGAAACGCAGGCACAGCACATGATCGACCGCATAACGGCGCAGTGTCTGCATCTTCTCGCGGAACCCGGTCAGGCGCATCGGGGCATCGTCCGGCCGGAAAAACTCCTGCGGGTGCGGTTCGAAGGTGATCACCACCGAGGGCAGTCCGAGTTCCGATGCCTTCTCCGCAAGCTGGCCGAGCACCGCCTGGTGACCCAGGTGGATGCCGTCGAAATTACCGATCGTGGCGACGCATCCGCCGTGGCGGAAATGACGTTGCCGGAAACCCCGCATCAATCGCATGACTGTCGTGGCCGCTCGAACCGTGACCTGTTAATCGGAAAGGATCCATTATAAACAAGGCGATGCGGTTTCACACGGCGTCCTTGCGCGGGCCCGGGGGATGCGCGATGTGGCGCCAGCGCAGACCCAGCACCCACAGACCGAGGACGTACACGACCAAGCCCGTCGACGTGCACAGCGCCAGCCGGAACACGCGGTCGTGCCAGCCTTGCCCGGCCCAGGTCGAGTCATCTCCGCTGATCAACACGAGTGAGAGAGTCATCACCGAAACCGCGGCAGCCACCTGAAGAATAAGGCGACGCCAGCCGGGCGCGGGGCGATACCATTGCTTGCGATGCAGTCGCGAAAACAGCAGCCCCGCGTTGAGAAATGCCGCCAGCGTGGTCGCCAGTGCCAGGCCCGCATGGGGCGCGGGGATGTTCCAGACCACCATGGGCGCCACGAAGACGATGTTCATGACGATATTGGCCAGCATCGCGACGACGCCGACGCGGACCGGTGTCACGGCGTCCTGCCGCGCGTAAAAGGCCGGCGCCAGCACCTTCACCAGGATGAAGCCGAGCAGGCCTAGGGCATAGGCCTGCAGACTCAGGGCGGCCATGCGGACGTCATTCGTGGTGAATTCGCCGTACTGGAACAGCGCGGCCAGCATCGGCCCGGCGAGCACATACAGGGCAGCCGCCGCCGGCATGCCGATCACGATCACCATGCGCAGGGCCCAGTCCAGCGTACGCGCGTAATCGTCGGGCGCGTCGGCCGCGTGCTGGCCGGACAGCCGCGGCAATATCACCGTCGCGAGCGCGATGCCGAAGACACCCAGCGGGAACTCCATCAGGCGTTCGGAGTAATACAGCCAGCTCACGCTGCCGGTGACGAGGAACGATGCGACCAGCGTGTCGATCAGCAGATTGATCTGCCCCACCGACGAACCGAAGATGCCCGGCAGCATCAGGCCCAGAATGCGCCGCACCCCGGGGTGGTCGCGTCGCCAGCGTGGACGGGGCAGCATGCGGATGGCGCGCAGGAACGGAAACTGGAACACCAGTTGGGCAATTCCCGCGAGCAGCACCCCCCAGGCGAGTGCGGTCACCGGCTCTTCCAGACGCGGGGCCAGCCAAAGCGTGGCACCGATCAGGCACAGGTTGAGCAGCGCCGGGGTGAACGCGGGGACGGCGAAGCGCCCGAAGCTGTGCAGGATACCGCCGGCCAGGGCGGTCAGCGATATGAACAGAATATACGGGAATGTCAGCCGCACCATCTGAACGGTGAGATCGTACTTCGCGGCATCCGCGAGGAATCCCGGCGCGAATACCAGCACGAGCAAGGGCGCCGCCAGGATGCCGAGCGCGGTGATCACGAGCAGCGATCCGCCCAGGATCCCGGCGGCGGCCGCCGCGAGTTCCCGCACCTCCTCCGCGCCATGCCGCACGCGATACTCCGCCAGCACCGGGACAAAGGCCTGGGAAAAGGAACCTTCCGCGAACAGTCGTCGCAGGAAATTCGGGATCCTGAACGCGACGAAGAAGGCGTCCGCGCCGGTGCCTGCACCGAAGACGCGCGCGATGACGATGTCCCGGATCAGCCCGAGGATGCGCGACAGGAAGGTCATCCCGCTCACGACCGCAGTCGATTTCAGCAGGCCATGGCTCACCGGATACACCCCCCTGCCGCCCCGAGCGGGACCTGATCCAGTCTCGGCGATAAAATCATTTATTATTTAATTATCAATTATTTATTGTTAATTTTGCACGAAACCCGCCGCCCCGGCGACCCGTTCCGGCTGAATCACGTGGGCGTCTTTTCAATTGACAAGAGAGATGAAAATCCGCATAGTAGTGCGCCTTTCGGACAGTTAATCACAGGAGTCGATCGTTGGCTAACACAGCACAGGCCAGAAAGCGGGCACGCCAGGCCGAGAAACACCGCACCCACAACGCCTCGTTGCGCTCGGCGCTGCGCACGGCGTGCAAGAGCGTCACTAAGGCGATCGATGCCAAGGACAAGGATCGCGCCGCGGCGGCCTACCAGAGTGCCGTGCCGGTCATCGACAAGATGGCGCGCAAGGGTTTCATCGACAAGAACAAGGCCGCGCGCCAGAAGAGCCGCCTCAACGCCCAGCTCAAGACCCTGCAGAGCTGACACCGAATTCAGATTTACTGCTGCTGCTTGCAAGCCGGCCATGTGCCGGCTTTATTTTTACCTGCATGTTTACCGGTGCGACCCGCGCCCTAATCAGATCAGCACCAGATTGTCCCGGTGCACCAGCTCCGGCTCGTCCTCATAACCGAGCAGTTCCTTGATCCGCTCGCTCGGCTGCCGCATGATCCGGCGCGCCTCGTCGGCGTTGTAATTGACCAGCCCGCGCGCGACCTCGCGGCCCTGCTGATCGACGCAGGCCACCAGTTCACCCCGCTCGAACTCCCCCCGCACCTCGACCACCCCGACCGGCAGCAGGCTGCGACCGGATTCGCGCAGGACGCGCGCGGCGCCATCATCCACGATCAATTGTCCGCGCACCTGCAACTGGCCGGCCAGCCATTGCTTGCGCGCCAGCAGCGGCCCCTGGGCCGGACGGATCAGAGTACCGACCTCCTCGCCGCGTCGGATACTGGAAAGGATCCCGGGGGTGCGCCCCCAGGCGATCAGCGTGGCCGCGCCCGAACGCGCGGCGCGGGTCGCCGCGCGCACCTTGGTCACCATGCCGCCCCGCCCCCAGGCGCCGATGCCGCCGCCCGAGGCCATGCGCTCGAGTTCGGGATCGCCGGCACGACCCTCGCTGATCATGCGGGCCTCCGGATGTTTGCGCGGATCGAGGTCGTACATCCCGGGCTGATCGGTCAGCAGCACGAGCAGTTCGGCCTCGACCAGGTTCGCTACCAGGGCGGCCAGGGTGTCGTTGTCGCCGAAGCGGATCTCCTCCACCGCCACCGTGTCGTTCTCGTTGATGATCGGCACCACACCCAGACCGAGCAGGGTGCGCAGCGTGCTGCGCGCGTTGAGATAACGCCGGCGGTCGGCCAGATCGTCGTGCGTCAGCAGCACCTGCGCCGTGCGCAGACCGAAGCGCTGGAAACTGTTTTCATAGGCCTCGACCAAGCCCATCTGCCCCACCGCCGCCGCCGCCTGCAATTCATGCAGGGCCTGCGGCCGGCGATCCCAGCCCAGCCGCTTCACGCCCTCGGACACAGCGCCGGAGGACACCAGGACGACCTCCGCGCCGTCGCCGCGCAACGCGGCGATCTGCTCCACCCACTGCGCCATCAGCGCGCGATCCAGTCCACGGCCTTCGTTGGTTAACAGGGAGCTGCCGACCTTGACCACCCAGCGCCGGGATCGACCGAGTTGTTCACGGGTTTTCATCGAACGGGTCTCAAGATTCGGGTCATAAGTCGGGACCTGCCGCCCGCAAAACCGCGTCGGCCACATGCAGCCGCACGGTGTGGTAATCCGGTCGGATTATACCAATTCGCCCCGGCATTCCGCCGCGCCACGCGGAAAAAACACGGGACCGAAGTCCAGCCGCTCAGGGCACCGACTCCGCACCCCCCCGGCGCGCAGCGCGTTTACAACCTCAATCCTTGCCTTGCTGTTCGAGCCAGGCCATCACCCGCTCGCTGAGCTCCCGCACGCCGAGACCGGAAAGGGCGGAGACGATGAAATACGGTCCCTGCCAGTCGAGCCGACGCAGGATCTCCTGGCAGACCGCGGCACGCTCATCCTCGGGCATCAGATCGACCTTGTTCAGCACGAGCCAGCGTTCCCGCGCGGCGAGATCAGCGCCGAATTCGTGTAACTCGTGTTCGATGCCGCGTACGGCGCGCACCGGATCCTCGGCAGGATCCAGCGGCGCGACATCGACCAGATGCAGCAGCAGGCGCGTGCGCGCGAGATGCTTGAGGAAACGCACCCCGAGTCCGGCGCCGCTGGAAGCGCCTTCGATCAACCCGGGGATGTCCGCCACCACGAAACTGCGATGCGGGCCCACCGCCACGACGCCGAGATGCGGATAGAGCGTCGTGAAGGGGTAATCGGCCACCTTCGGGCGGGCGCTCGAGACCGCGCGGATCAGGGTGGACTTGCCGGCATTGGGCAGGCCGAGCAGGCCAACATCCGCCAGCACCTTGAGTTCAAGGCGCAGGCGACGCACCTCGCCCGGCGTGCCGGGCGTGGCCCGGCGCGGGGAGCGGTTGGTACTGCTCTTGAAGCGGGCATTGCCAAGTCCGTGATAACCGCCCTGCGCCACCCGCAGCAACTGGCCCGGCGCCAGCAACTCGCCGATGCACTCGCCGGTCTCCTCATCGGTTACGATGGTGCCGATGGGCACCCGGATCTGCAGGTCATCGCCGCTGCGGCCAGTGCAATTCGCGCCACCGCCATTCTCGCCGCGCGGGGCGCCAAAGGAACGCGCATGACGGAAATCGGCCAGGGTATTGATGTTCTCATCGCCGAACAGCAGGACACTGCCGCCATCGCCCCCGTCGCCCCCGTCGGGCCCGCCCATCGGGACGAACTTCTCCCGCCGGAAGCTCACGCAACCGTTCCCACCGTCCCCGGCTCTGACCTGTATGGTGGCTTCGTCGACGAATTTCATGCGCTGATCTCGGAAACACGCTACCGGAATCGACCGACGGGGCGCAGCCACGCCCTCGCGTCCATCCCGTATCCCCTAAACAAAAAACCCCGTCCTGGGACGGGGTCTCGTGTCTGCTTGACGCCGAACCCGGCTCAGGCCGGCACTACGCTCACATAACGGCGCTTGTGCGGACCCTTGATCTCGAACTGAACGGTGCCATCCGCGACCGCGAACAGCGTGTGGTCGCGCCCCATGGCCACGTGCCGGCCCGCATGGAAACGCGTACCGCGCTGACGGATGATGATGTTGCCCGCCTCCACGCTCTCGCCACCGAAGCGCTTCACGCCCAGGCGTTTCGACTCTGAATCGCGTCCGTTGCGGCTACTGCCGCCTGCCTTTTTATGTGCCATGGTGCCCTGCCTCTAAAATCTTCAGCTTGCGGAAATGCCGGTGATCTGCAGCTCGGTATAGTGCTGCCGGTGCCCCATCTCGCGATGATAATGCTTGCGACGGCGGTGCTTGACGATGCGGATCTTCTCGCCGCGGCCGTGCGCCTTGACGGTGGCGCTGACCTTGCCGCCGGCGACATAGGGGGTACCGATCCGCACCGAATCCCCGTCCGAGACCATCAGCACTTTCTCGATGGCGATCGCCGCGCCCTCGCCCGCATCCAGCTTCTCGACCCGGATGACATCGCCTTCCTGGGCCCGGTACTGCTTACCGCCTGTCTCGAAAACCGCGTACATATCCAGCTCCAGCCGTGAAAAAAATCGCCAAAAACCAATGAGGGAATGCAAAAGGAGGGCATTTTAACCAATCGCCCCGAAGAGGTCAACGCCGTTCCCGCCCCCACTTGCCACACCGGCGGACACCCTCTACACTGACTTCCTTCTCCGCGACTATCAACCCGCAATCCCTTGCAAACGGGGTCATGGCCTCAGGTGAACTCGCCGCTGAAAATCGCTCCGACCTCGATGGACCTCGACGAGATCCAGTCCTGTGTCGCGTCCGACCTCCAGGCGGTCAACGCACTGATCCACGCACGCCTGCAGACCGAGGTCGCGCTAATAAATCAGCTGAGTTTTTATATAGTTAACAGTGGAGGCAAGCGCCTGCGCCCGATCCTGGTGCTGCTCAGCGCGCGCGCCCTCGGCTACCCGGGGGCAAGTCACATCGACCTCGCCGCCATCATCGAATTCATCCATACCGCGACCCTGCTGCACGACGACGTCGTGGACGCATCGGAACTGCGCCGCGGCAAGGAGACCGCCAATGCGGTATGGGGTAACGAGGCCAGCGTCCTGGTCGGGGATTTCCTCTATTCACGCGCCTTCGAGATGATGGTGACCGTGAAAAGCATGCGCGTGATGGAAATCATGGCCCGCGCTACCAATGTCATTGCCGAAGGCGAGGTCATGCAGCTGCTGAGCAGCAACGACGCCGACACCACGGAGGAGCGCTACCTGGAGGTGATCCGCTGCAAGACCGCCAAACTGTTCGAGGCGGCGGCCCAGGTCGGCGCCATCGTCAGCGGTGCATCGGCCGCGGAGGAGGAGGCCATGGCCGCGTACGGCCGGCACCTTGGCACCGCCTTCCAATTGATCGATGACGTGCTGGATTATTCGGGCAGCTCCCAGCACATCGGCAAGAACGTCGGCGACGACCTCGCCGCCGGCAAACCCACGCTACCCCTGATCCACGCCCTGCGCCGGGGCAACCCTCAGGAGGCTGCGATCATCCGCAACGCCATCGTGCACGGCGGCCGGGAAAAGATCGCCGAGGTGCTGAAAGCCATTGAATCCACGGAGGCGTTGGCTTACACTGCGCGCTCGGCCCGGGACGAAGCCGCCAAGGCGGCCGCGGCCCTCGCGGTTCTCCCGGCATCCCCCTATCGGGAGGCTATGTACGCCCTGGCCGAATTTTCCGTCAATCGATCATATTGACCGATCCCGTCGCGGGGTGTAGCTCAGCCTGGTAGAGCACTGCCTTCGGGAGGCAGGTGTCGCACGTTCGAATCGTGTCACCCCGACCAATAGAATCACTTAGAACCTCTCCGGGGCGCTGAAGCGGTGAATACCGGGTGGAGAATACCTAGGCTGCGGTGTCGCCGGCCAGAGGCAGCGTGACGACGGCGGCGAAGCCGCCCAGGCACTCCGAGCGCTCCAGCACGAGCTGGCCGCGGTAGGCCGTGACGATGTCCTGCACGATCGCCAGCCCCAGGCCATGGCCGTCGGCGGTCTCGTCCAGCCGGACGCCGCGCCGCGTCAGTTCGGCATAGTCGACCGGCTCGGCGCCGGGGCCGTCGTCCTCCACCGCGAAGCGCCAGTCGCCATTGTCGTGGCTGATCGTCAATGTCACCGCGCCGGCCGCCCACTTGCAGGCGTTGTCGAGCAGGTTGCCGAGCATTTCCAGCAGGTCCTCGCGCTCCATCGCGCAGCGCGTCTCCGCCGGCAGTTGTACCCGGATGTCGAGCGCCTTGTCGCGGTAGATCGCCCGCAGCGTCGCGACCAGATCGTCGACGTCGCGCGGCAGCTCGGCGAGCGCGCGCGTGCCGGCGGCGCCGGCGATGCGCGCCCGCTTCAGTTCGCGCGCGACCAGCCCGCGGACCTGCTCCACCGGCCGGCGCAGGCCGTCGCGCAGGTCCGGAAACGCCTCCAGTTCCGGGCGCTGCGCCTGCTGGGCAATAACGGTGAGCGGCGCCTTGACGGCGTGGGCGAGGTTGCCCACGGCGTTGCGCGAGCGCCGCAGGCGCTCGGTCAGCGCCGCGAGCAGGCGGTTGATCTCGCGCACCAGCGGCACGACCTCGCCGGGCACGTCCTCGCTCAGGGCGGCGCGCCCACCTTGTTCCAGCTCGCACACCTCGGCGCGCAGGTGCTGCAGCGGCGCCAGGTTGCGCCGCAGCAGCACCACCTGCAGGGCGAGCAGGACGGTGAAAAAGACGAGCGACATGGCGGCATAAACGTATTGCAGCCGGCGGATCTCCCGGCTCAGCGGCGTCATGTCCTCGGCGACCACGATGCGCACGGGACGGCCGCCTTTCTGATAAGCGCGGTCCAGCACCAGCAATTGCTGGCCGCGCGGACCCTGTGTTTCATTCACGCCGCCGGCCGGCAGCGACAACTCCTCGTCCCATAGCGAGCGGGAGCGCGCGACCGCACCGTCGATCTCGACGCGGTAATAGTGGCCGGAGAACGGCTGGTGGTAGATCGGACTCACGGTATCGAAGGGAAACCGCGGGGCGCCCGCGGGCGGGACCTCCAGCAGGGCCAGCAGCGTCTCGGCATCGTGCTGCAGGCGCGTCTGTATCTGCCCATGGACGACGTAGCGGATGGCGGCGCTGACAGCCAGCCATTGCACGACGAAGATCGCCGCCAGGCTGAGGGCGAGGCCGAGGCCGAGACGGGACTGCAGCGAGCGCGTCATTCCGGCGGCGCGAAGACGTAGCCCTGGCCGCGCCGGGTCACGATGATCCGCGGCCCGAGTTTCTGCCGCAGGCGGTTGACGTATACTTCGAGCACGTTGCTGTCCTTCTCGCCGTCATAGTCGTAGACGTGCTCGCCCAGCGTCGATTTGGACAGGATGCGGTTGGGATGCAGCATGAAATAGCGCAACAGGCGGAATTCCGTGCCGGTGAGCGCGACCGGTTCCCCATCGCCGCGGATCGCGCACTGCCGTTCCTCGTCCAGCGCGAGACTTCCGGACCGCAACCGTCCGCCGCCCTGGCCCTTGCTGCGCTTGATCAGGGCGGCAAGGCGCGCGAGCAGCTCCTCGACGTGGAACGGCTTGCCGAGATAATCGTCGGCGCCGGCCTTGAAGCCCTCCACCCGCTCGTGCCAAGCATCGCGCGCGGTGAGCACGATCACCGGCGTGCGGTTGCCGCGGCCGCGCCAGTTGGCCAGTACCTGCAGGCCGGGGCGGCGGGGCAGCCCGAGATCCAGCACGATCACGTCGTAGGGCTCGGTGTCACCGAGAAACTCGCCCCGTTCGCCGTCGCCCGCCACGTCCACGGCGTAGCCGGCGCGCCCCAGGTCGCTCCTGAGCTGCGCACTCAGCCGGTCATCGTCCTCCACCAGCAGCAGACGCACAGCGTTCAGTCCCTCTTGTGCTTCAGCACCGCGCCGTCCCGCGCATCGAGCTCCAGTTCCCACACCACGCCGTCGGCGTCGAGCACCTCGATCTCGTAGACGTGGATGCCGTGCTCGCGGTCGAGATCAACCTCGATCACCTTGCCCGGTTGCACGCGGCGCACCTGTTCCAGGATAGCTTCCAGCGGCTGGATCTCGCCAGCCTCGCGCAGTCGGCGCGCCTTCTCATGGTCGTCGTCGCGCGCAAACAAGGCCGGCGGCGCCAGGCTGATCAGCAGCAGGGACAGCAGGACGAGATGGCGCATGGCTCAATCCTCCCAACGGCCGTAGCCGGGAATGTCGATCTCGTGCTCGCGGAACGAGCCTTGTTCGGCCCGCCTGTGACAGGCGTTGCAGCGGCTGAAACTGCCGACCTCGGGGTTGTCGCGCACCATCGCGGGCGTCAGTTCATCGTGCTCACTGCGGAAGAACGGCAACTCGCTGATACGCAGCAGCGTATCGCCCGCGGTGAGCTGGCGCGCGATCTTGCGTGAGCGCGGGTAGTCGGCATGGTCGGCGCTGTTCCGCGTCAGGTAGTCCAGCAGCTGGCCTTGCGTGGCGGCGTCCAGTGCGGCGTTATCGCCGAAATGATCCTCGAGGCCGTTCATTATTGCCTGCCAGGATCGCGCCGGCAACAAGCCCGGCGGGTAGGCCAGATGACAGTCGCCGCATTCGCGAAGATAAACGGGATCGGTCACCGGGGCGACCTCCGAGCCGCGGCGCCACGGGCGATGGTCGTCATCCGCCGCCGCGAGCCCGATGAAGGTTGACAGCGTCGCGACGATCATGAACAAGGCTATGGTTTTCCTCATGGCGGTATCCTCCTGTCGTGGCATCACAGTTGTCTCAGATAAGTCAGCACGTCGCCCTTCTCCTGCGGTGTGCATTCGCGCCCCAGCGTCCAGTCGCAGTTGCGTTTGAACCACTTCCCGATCTCCTTCCCATCGGTCAGACGCCGCGGCGTAACCGATGGGGCAAGAGGATCGATGGGCTTATTGGTTTTTACGTGTCGGCCGGGTTGAGTCGGATCGTTGCCGTGGCAGGTGGCGCACGAGCGCGGCGCACCGGCCTCGCCGGTAAATTCCCGTGCCCACAGCGCGCGACCGCGGTCGGCGGAAAACCCGCCGGCGCCGGCGGTGCGATATTCTCCCAGCAGCTCGTCCACCACAGTGACGCGCGCTGTCGCGCTCAGCGTCAGGCCAAGCAGCAGGAGTGGAACCAGGGCCTGTCGTTTCATCTCGCTTTCCTCCGCGGTTTCTCTAATCGAGGCGCTTCTCACCCGTCCACATCGCCTTGACCAGGTTCTCCCGGTGCAGGAGGCTCTCCATCAGGACGCCGGCGACGTGGACGAACACCAGCAGCAGTACGCCGTTCGCCAGGAATTCGTGGACTTCCTCGAACGACTTGCCGGTGGAACGGGACCAGTGCGCGACGTACGTCGCCAGCGGGCCGGCGTGTTCCTCGACGCCGTACACCACCAGCCCGGTCACTCCGGTCAGGGTCAGGCCGATCAGCAGCGCGATGATCATCAGGCCGCCGGCCGGGTTGTGGCCGAGGTGGCGCGGCGCGCGGCCGGTGAAGAGGCTACCGAGATAACGCAGCGCCCGCCACGGCGAGGCGACGAAATCGCTGAAACGCGCATGGCGCGGCCCAACGAATCCCCATGCGATACGAAAGGCCAGCAGAGACAGCACCAGATAGCCGGCCCAGGCGTGCAGCGTCATGAAATCGTCTTCGCTGAAATAGGCGGTGAAGAAGCCGGCGACCAGCAGCCAGTGGAAGACCCGGACCAGCGGATCCCATACGGATACAGTGAATGAGTTGCGCATCGGACGCCCTTCTGTAGACCTGTTCGATGCGCCCACCTTAGCGCGGCAGGCTGAAACGAAGCTGAACGGATCCCGGAGTCGTGGCACAGGGGGTGTAAGGTAGATGGGCGTACTTGCGTCCCGTGTCCCGGATGTTACCCATCGGTCGTGATGCAAGAAACATCACCATGAAACCATACGGCGCGGAGTTTTTCGGTACCTTCTGGCTGATGCCGGGCGACTGCGGCAGCGCGGTGCTGGCGATGGCATTCCCAAAGGCCGGCATCGGCCACATCTCCGGTTGCCATCTCGACCCCGCGGTATCGATCGGCCTATGGGCGGGCGGCCGCTTCCCGGCGGCGCAACTGGCGCCATACATCGCGGCCCAGGTGCTGGGCGGGTTGGTGGCGGTCGGGGTGTTGTATATCATCGCGAGCGGCCAGGCCGGTTTCGGCGCGTCGACCGGCTTCGCCTACGGCTACGGCGAACATCCCCCCGGCGGCTACTCGCCGTTTTCCGCGCTGGTGCGCGAGGTGGTGATAACCGCGATGTTCCTGCTGATCATCCTCGGCTCGACCTCCAAGCGTGTGCCCCATGACCTGCGCGATCGCATCGTCGAGGCCATAGACACAGCAGGATGATCAATTGAGAGGCGGGATGACGTACGTCGAGTGAAGCGACGTTCACACGACCAGGGCGGACCCCCCGGAAAAAACAAGGGCCCCGTGAAGGGGCCCTCAGCAGAAGTTTCAAACCTGCCTTACTTGTATTTTTTGAACCCGCCACGATTCTGGGGCTTGCCAGGCTTACCCCATTTGTCGTCGTTGTCCAGATAGTGCTTGCCGTTCTTTTCAATGCCCGGCGGCAAGCAATCGGGGCCATTGCCGACTCCGTTGTTGCACTTCTTCTTGTGGTAGGAGCCCTTGCCCGCCAGCGCCGGAGTGGCGCTCAACGTCAGAACCACCGGCACCACATACGTCGTCTTCTTGAGGAAATCACGTCTGGAGGTGTCTTTCAGCCCGTTCATGTCTAATACCCCTAAGCCTCTTCCCACATCCTGTGGCATTAGATAATTGACCCGTTGCGAATACAGGCAACGCACATAGAATTCTATCCCTCCGTCAATATCCCGGCAAGACCGGCCTGCGCCAAGACTCCCAGGACACGGCTGCACGCCAACCAAGGCAACACCAGAAAAATATGTAACTCTATGTAAATATTAAATAAAATAAATGACGGTGCATATCGAAGTCCGGCGATCCGTCACGAATACCCCATCGCCTGCCAATCAACAGAAGTCCACAGACAGCCGGAATTTTGACCATCAAGCCGACCGCCTGGATCACGCGCGATGTCATAAGCGGCCAATCCCTAAACTTCCCCCCTGCGCCGACCGAATACCTGTCGGACATCACTACGACCACACATCGCACAATGCCCCCCATATGAATGCCTCCGTCGACAATCCGGCGCGATATAAGGGTCGCCCCGCGCGCTCTGGTGAAGCTGCGCTCCCGCACCACGCCGGTGATATGGAGTGGAAGCAGCTCCTCTATCTCAATTATTTCCGCGTGTGTCTGGCGAGCGTATTCGTATTGTTGAGCTTGGTCGACCGCCCGCGGCTGCCGACGGGCGAATACGGCAGCACGCTGTTTTCAACGACCAGCATGGCCTACGCGCTGCTCGCCGTCTGCGCGCTCTTCACCATCAAGTGGCGGCGCCCCGGATTCAATGCCCAGGCCTATCTGCAGGTCATGGCGGACATCCTGGCGATCACGCTGCTGATGCACGCCAGCGGCGGGGTGCGCAGCGGCCTCGGCATGCTGCTGATCATCTCCATCGCGGGCGGCAGCCTGATCATGGCGGGGCGCACCTCGCGCCTGTTCGCCGCCATCGCGAGTCTCGCGGTACTGATCGAACAGGCGTACTCCTGGCTGGAAGGTACCGCGCTGTCCCCCAACTACACCCACGCCGGACTGCTCGGTGCCAGCTTTTTCGCCACGGCGATCCTCGCCCACGTGCTCGCGCGCCGGCTGCGCGAGAGCCAGGCGCTGGCGGAACGCCGCGGGGTGGATCTTGCGAACATGGCGCAACTCACCGAGTATGTGATCCAGCGCATGCAAACCGGGATACTGGTGGTCGACGACAATTTTTCCATCCGCCTGATCAATGCCTCGGCCACGCGCCTGCTCGAACTTACGACCAGGGCCGAAGGCAGACCGATCAAGCAGGCCTCGGCCGAACTCGACCGTCAGTTGCGCGAATGGTGGAACAACGACATCTACGAGCCGCAGAGCTTCCGTCTGTCGGAATCCGCGCCGGAGGTGCTGCCGAAATTCGCCCGTCTCGGCACCGACCCTTCCGCCGGCACACTGATCTTTCTCGAGGACATGGCGGCGCTGACCCAGCAGGCGCAACAGCTCAAGCTCGCCTCACTCGGGCGTCTCACCGCGAGTATCGCGCACGAGGTGCGGAACCCGCTCGGTGCGATCAGCCACGCCAGCCAGCTGCTGGCGGAATCCCCGCAACTGGATCCCGGCGACACCCGCCTGACGGAAATCATCCAGGAGCATTCCGCGCGGGTGAACGCGATCATCGAAAACATCATGCAGCTCAGCCGCCGCGGACGGACCCAACCAGAAGAGCTGATGCTCAAGCCCTGGCTGAACCAGTTCATCAATGAATTCACCGCCGGTGAGGGGCTGGTCCCAGGCCGGATCCGGCTGGAAGTGACACCCGGCGACATCCGCGTACAGATGGATCCCGGACAACTGCACCAGGTGCTGTGGAACCTGTGCCAGAATGGCATCAAGCATGGGTCCGCCGATGGCAGGCTGATACTGCGCGCCGGCATTGTCGCGGACTCGAACAACCCTTATCTGGATGTGATCGACAGCGGTCCAGGCGTGGAGCCGAAGCTTCAGCAGCAGATTTTCGAGCCCTTCTTCACCACCGCGAGTGACGGTACCGGCATGGGCCTGTATATCGCACGCGAGCTCTGCGCCAGCAACCAGGCGCGCCTGAACTATCTGGCCAACCCGCTCGGCGGCGGCCGCTTCCGCATCACCTTCGCCGATCCCCGGCGCAGACAGGTGGCCTGACCATGTCGCGCGCACTGGCGCTGATCGTCGACGATGAGCCCGACATCCGGGAACTGCTCACGCTGACGCTGGGACGGATGGAAATCGATTGCCGCGACGCCGCAGACGTCGCCCAGGCCAAGGCGCTGCTGGGCCGCGAACGCTTCGACCTGTGCCTGACCGACATGCGGCTGCCCGACGGCAACGGCATCGAACTGGTGGAATACATCCAGGAAGCCTATGCCGAAATCCCCACCGCGGTCATCACCGCCCATGGCAACGTCGAATCCGCGGTGCAGGCCCTGAAGGCAGGCGCCTTCGATTTCGTCTCCAAGCCGGTGGACCTGCAGGCACTGCGCGCCCTGGTTAATACCGCCCTCAAGCTCAAACACCGACACATGGCGGAACGCTCCGCGCTCGCGCTGCTGGGTGATTCACCCGCAATGAGGCACACGCGCGCTACCATCGCGAAACTGGCACGCAGCCAGGCGCCGGTGTATATCAGCGGCGAATCCGGCACCGGCAAGGAGCTTGCCGCGCGCCTGATTCACGAGCAGGGGCCGCGCTCGGACAAGCCCTTCGTCCCGGTCAACTGCGGCGCAATCCCCGAGGCGCTGATGGAGAGCGAATTCTTCGGCCACAGAAAGGGCAGCTTCACCGGCGCGGCCGGCAACAAGGAAGGCCTGTTCCAGGCCGCGCACGGCGGCACGCTGTTCCTCGACGAGGTCGCGGATCTGCCGCTGCACATGCAGGTCAAGCTGCTGCGCGCGATCCAGGAAAAGGCCATACGCCCGGTCGGCGAGCAGAAGGAATCTCCGATCGACGTGCGCATCCTGAGCGCCACCCACAAGGATCTCGCCGCGCTGGTGCAGGACAATGCCTTCCGCCAGGACCTGTTCTACCGCATCAACGTGATCGAGCTCCCGATGCCAGCGCTGCGCGATCGTGCGGAAGACATCCCGCAGCTCGTCGAACACGTCCTGCACAGACTCTCCACCCAGGGCGGGGAGAAGCCGCCCCAACTGAGTGATGCCGCGCTGGCGGCGCTGACGCGCTATCCCTTTCCCGGCAATGTGCGCGAACTGGAGAACATACTCGAACGTGCGATGACACTGTGCGAACGAGGCATCATCCGGGAAGAGGATCTGCAGCTCATCACACCCAGGGGAAACACGGACATCGCCGTGCCGGTGGCTGTCGAGACCCCGCTCGAACCCTATCTGGGAAACATCGAGAAGGAGACCATCCTGCGCGCGCTGGAACAGGCGCGGCACAACAAGACGGCCGCCGCCCGCCTGCTCGGCATCTCCTTCGGCGCGCTGCGTTACCGCTTGAAGAAGCTGGGGCTGGAATAACGAAAAGCGAAATCGGGGACGGATTTTAAATCCGTCCCCTGGCACCGCCCCGGGGACACACCGATCCCTCGTAGACAGATTTCAAATCTGTCCCCTCGCCTCAGCGATTTACCCCATTACCCTTAATACCCCAAACCCCTTAACACCAAATCCTTAACCAATAATCCGTATTCCCTTGCTGAGCAGAATGTGCTGAAAATCAGCAACACCTGCTCAAGATCCGCAGGTCCGCGGCCGTAATCCAGGGAGGGAGCACGGCCGCTTACGGATTTTTCCATGCGCGGGCATGGGGCGGCGGGCAATATTTGTGACGTCAGTCACGATTTCCACTCTGCTGCACCGGTCTCCCTCCCGATTTTGCCCACGGCCTTTGAATTGGCACGCTTCGTGCACCCTGTTGCGCAAGGCATGCAAATAGCGATGAGCCTGGACCAAAGAGCAAAGTCATAAATAGTTTTCAGTGACGCGAGACACCGACCCCATTTTTAGGAGAGATCCCAATGAAGAAGATGCAACAAGGCTTTACCCTGATCGAACTTATGATCGTCGTCGCGATCATCGGCATCCTGGCCGCCGTCGCGATCCCGGCGTATCAGGACTACACCGTGCGCGCGAAGATCTCGGAAGGTTTGACCATAGCTTCCGCCGCCAAATCCACTGTGGCCGAGAATGCCGTCTCGGGCAGCGATGACCTGACCCGTGGCTGGAGCTTTGACACGGCGACAAATATCGTCGATTCTGTGGAAGTTGATGATGCTACTGGCGTCATTACCGTAACGTATACGCCTGAAGCCAAAGATGTCGTGCTGACGCTGACCCCCGCATCGCCGGTGGGCACGGCTATTGCTGCTGGTACACCGCCGGATGAAGCCATCACCTGGAAGTGCGAAGTCGACGACGCTGCCAACAACAAGTATGTCCCGGCCAACTGCCGCGTCTAATAAGAATCAAGCTTGATCCTTTAGAAGAGGCACCCTTACGGGTGCCTCGCTTTTTTGTTTACAGGGGCAACTGTGGTGTGATGCGCATCACAGCCCAAGGATTCGACTAAATTCCGATGTCCGCGGGCCGATACCTTAGCTGTCACTAAAAGGACTTGATGGATCAGTAGATAATGAGCATGCCGGCCAGTCATACCCACCTCCAGCTCAATGGCCTCGCGCGCCGGCTGGTCGAGGAAAACCTGCTGTCCGCCGACGAGGCGGCCTCGGCACTTGAGGAGGCCACCAGCCACAAGCTACCTCTGGTCCGTCACCTGGTCGACAACAACCTCCTGGACAGCCGCGCCATCGCCTCCGCCGCCTCGCGCGAGTTCGGCATCCCGCTGTTCGACCTCGACGCGATGGACCTCGATGTCTGCGCCTTCAAACTGGTCAGCGAGAAGCTCATCACCAAACACAATGTGCTGCCGCTGTTCAAACGCGGCAGCCGCCTGTTCGTCGGGGTCTCGGACCCGACCAACCTGCAGGCGCTGGACGACATCCGGTTCCACGCCGGCGCCACCACCGAACCGATTCTGGTCGAGGACAAGAAACTCAGTCAGATCATCGCCCGGCTGATCGAGGCCAATGACACGACGATGGAAGTCCTGCAGGATGCCGACCTCGACGGGCTCGACATCTCGACCGGCGACGAAGAGCCCGAGACCAATGGGGGCGAGATCGAGGTCGACGACACGCCGATCGTGCGCTTCGTCAACAAGGTGCTGCTCGATGCCATCAACAAGGGCGCCTCCGACCTGCACTTCGAGCCTTATGAGAAGATCTACCGCGTGCGCTTCCGCATGGACGGCATCCTGAAGGAGGTCGCCGCGCCGCCGCAGGCGCTGGCCAACAAGATCGCGGCGCGCATCAAGGTCATGTCCCAACTCGACATCTCCGAACGCCGGGTGCCGCAGGACGGGCGCATGAAGATGAAGCTGTCCAAGAACCGCGCCATCGACTTCCGCGTCAGCACCTGCCCGACGCTGTTCGGCGAAAAAATCGTCATGCGTATCCTGGACCCGAGCAGCGCCAAGCTCGGCATCGACGCACTCGGTTACGAGCCGGATCAGAAGAAACTTTATATGGATGCGCTGGCGAAACCCTACGGCATGATCCTCGTCACCGGCCCGACCGGCAGCGGTAAGACCGTGTCGCTGTACACCGGACTCAACATCCTGAACACCGAAGACCGTAATATCTCGACCGCGGAGGACCCGGCGGAAATCAACCTGCCCGGCATCAACCAGGTCAACGTCAACCCGAAGGCGGGACTGACCTTTGCCAGCGCGCTGAAGGCCTTCCTGCGCCAGGATCCCGACGTCATCATGGTCGGTGAGATCCGCGACAAGGAGACCGGCGACATCGCCATCAAGGCAGCGCAGACCGGCCACATGGTGCTGTCCACGCTGCACACCAACGACGCGCCGAAGACCCTGACCCGCATGGTCAACATGGGCATCGCACCGTTCAACATCGCCTCCGCCGTCTCGCTGATCATCGCGCAGCGCCTGGGCCGACGCCTGTGTTCGCACTGCAAGCAGCCGCACGAACTGCCACGTCAGGCCTTGATCGACGAAGGCTTCGGGGAAGACGAACTGGACACCTTCACGGTATACAAGCCGGTTGGCTGCGATCAGTGCAACGACGGCTACAAGGGCCGTGTCGGCATCTACCAGGTCATGCCGATCTCGAGTGAGATGGGCCGCATCATCATGGACGGCGGCAACTCGATCGACCTGGCCCAACAGGCACGGAAGGAAGGCATCTGTGACCTGCACCAGTCGGGACTCAAAAAGGTCAAGGCCGGCATCCTGAGCCTTGAAGAACTGCACCGCGTGATTACGGAGTAGACATATGGCGGAAAAGGCACAGAAACTCACACTGTTCGCCTGGGAAGGCACCAACAAGTCCGGCAACAAGGTGCGCGGCGAGACCCGCAGCGCGAGCCTGTCGCTGGCCAAGGCCGAGCTGCGGCGCCAGGGCATCAACCCGACCCGGGTGAAAAAGAAGGCACAGGCGTTATTCAGCGGCAAGCGCAAGAAGAAGATCAGCCAGGGCGATATCGCGATCTTCAGTCGCCAAATGGCGACCATGATGTCCTCGGGCGTGCCGCTGGTACAATCCTTCGATATCATCGGGCGCGGCCACGAGAACCCGGCCATGGCCGAGCTGATCCTGGGCATCAAGGCCGACGTGGAAGCGGGCAACCCGCTCGCGGACGCACTCGGCAAGCGTCCGCTGCAGTTCGACGACCTCTACTGCAACCTGGTCAATGCCGGCGAACAGGCGGGTATCCTGGAGACACTGCTCGACAAGATCGCCACCTACAAGGAGAAGACCGAGGCGATGAAGAGCAAGATCAAGAAGGCGATGTTCTATCCCCTCGCCGTGATCGTGGTGGCCTTCATCGTCACGACCATCCTGCTGCTGTTCGTAATCCCGCAGTTCCAGGACATGTTTTCCAACTTCGGCGCCGACCTGCCGGCGATGACCATGTTCGTGGTCAACCTGTCCATCCTGTTCCAGAACTGGTGGTGGGCGATCTTCGGCGGGATCGGCGGTGCGATTTATGCCTTCATCGAGGCAAAGAAGCGTTCGCGCAAGTTCCAGCACACGCTCGACCGCCTGGTCCTCAAGCTGCCGGTGTTCGGCGACCTGCTGACCAAGGCCGCCATCGCCCGCTTCGCCCGCACGCTGTCGACCATGTTCGCCGCCGGTGTGCCACTGGTGGAGGCGATGGGAACCGTGGCCGGCGCCTCGGGCAACATCGTCTACTCCGAGGGCATCCTGCGCATCCGCGACGAGATTGCCACCGGTTCGCCGCTCAACCAGAGCATGAAGCAAACCGAGCTGTTCCCCAACATGGTGGTGCAGATGGTCGCGATCGGCGAGGAGGCCGGCTCGATCGATGCCATGCTCAGCAAGGTGGCCGATTTTTACGAGCAGGAGGTCGACGACGCCGTCGACGGACTCAGCAGCCTGCTCGAACCGATGATCATGGCCTTCCTGGGTGTTGTGATCGGCGGCCTGGTCGTGGCAATGTATCTGCCGATCTTCAAGATGGGCCAGGTGGTTTAACCCTGCCGGGGCGGATTACTCTCCGTATCAGTGTAGGGGACAGATTTCAAATCTGCCCCCATGCCCAGGTGAAAACTGCTCCTGCATGAGCTCAAGATGGAACTTGTCGCGATATTCAAGGAAAGCCCCGCGTTTTTCATAACTGTCGTCGGCCTGTTCAGCCTGATGATCGGCAGTTTTCTCAATGTGGTGATCCTGCGCCTGCCGGTGATGATGGAACGCCAGTGGCGCGCGCAATGCGCGGAATACCTCGAAGACTTACAGAAGGCCGCGACAGACGAGACCAAGCGTTTCAATCTCGCGGCCCCGCGTTCGCGCTGCCCGCACTGCGGTCACGCCATCACGGCGCTCGAAAACATCCCGATCCTGAGTTATCTGATGTTACGCGGGCGCTGCTCCGCCTGTGGCACGCACATCCCGGCGCGCTACCCCGTGATCGAAGCCGCGACCGCCATACTTTCCATGGTCGTCGCCTGGCGGTTCGGAGTTTCCTGGGAGACCGCAGGCGCGCTTGTCCTGACCTGGTCCCTGATCGCCCTCAGCGTCATCGATTTCGACCACCACCTGCTGCCTGACGGCATCACGCTGCCGCTGTTGTGGCTTGGCCTGCTTGTCAGCCTGTTCAATCTCTTCACCGACAGCCACGGCGCCATCATCGGGGCGCTCGCCGGTTACCTCAGCCTGTGGTCCGTCTACTGGCTCTTCAAGCTGCTCACCGGTAAGGAAGGCATGGGATACGGTGACTTCAAGTTGCTCGCCATGCTCGGGGCCTGGCTGGGCTGGACCTATCTGCTGCCGATCGTGCTGCTGTCCTCGCTGGTCGGCGCCGTCGTCGGCATCACGCTGGTGCTGCTGCGCGGACGTGACCGCAACATCCCCATACCCTTCGGTCCCTACCTCGCCACGGCCGGCTGGATCACCCTGCTGTGGGGACACGATCTCATGGAGGCGTACTGGGGATGGATGGGCATCGGCTAAAAATAATTCCATCAGGACTTGGAGCAGCGGCCCCAGGCCATGGGTTTCCTGGGATTTCACCCCCGCTTTATTAACCTCTCCCAACGTATGATCCCCGCTATGACCATGGCAATTCCCTCATGCTCGTCGTCGGCCTGACTGGCGGGATCGGCAGTGGTAAGACCACCGTGGCGAACGGTTTCGCGGCACTGGGCGTCCCATTAATAGATGCGGACGAGATCGCCCGCGATCTGGTGGCCCCCGGCCGGGACGCGCTGAAGGAAATCGTCGCCTGTTTCGGGTCCGGGATCCTCGATGGTCACGGCGGCCTGGACCGCGCCCGCCTGCGCCAGCGGATCTTTACTGACCCCGGGGAACGGCGCCGGCTCGAGGCGATCCTGCACCCCCGCATCCGTACTGGGATCCTGGCGCGGATACGGCAACTGGATGCCCCCTACTGCATCGTCTCCATCCCGCTCCTGGTCGAAACCGGACAGAGCGACCTGGTCGACCGCGTTCTGGTGGTCGATTGCCCGTCCGAGCTGCAGCGTGAACGCATCGCGCGGCGCGATGGCTGGCCCATGGAAGAAATCGAGGGCGCGCTGCGGGCTCAGGCCTCGCGCGAACAGCGCCTGCGGGCGGCCGACGACGTCATCGTCAATGACGGCGATCTGGACTCACTCCGTCGCTCGATAGCGACACTCCATCGCGGCTATCTCGATCTGGCGGATGCCGCGCCGAATTGAGCGCGCTCGCGCACGATGATTTGCTATCCACCCCGCCGTTATGGAGAATGTGCCGGATTACGCCCGCGAACCCGGCGCCATGCCCGGGCGTATCCGTCACGAGGCAGCGCCCGACATCGGCAGCGATGAACATCATCACTTACGAACAACCCCTGAACGAGAGAATCCGAACCTTTCTGCGGCTCGAATTCCTGTTTCAGCAGGCAAACCACGGCCTGCAGCATCGTTCATCCTGGGATACGCGCGCCAGCCTGACCAATCTGATCGAGATCCTCAATGTTTTCGGCCGCACCGACCTCAAGACCGAAGTCATCAAGGAACTGGAGCGGCTGACCGCCACCCTATCGCGCCTGGAAGCCAACCCTGACGTCGATGGCTCAAAACTCAACGCGATCCTGGACAAGATCGACCTGCTGGTCGACCGCCTGCACAGCTACCAGGGACAGGTCGGACAGGAGCTGAAGGACAACGAGTTCCTCACCGCCATCAAGCAGCGCAGCAGCATCCCGGGCGGGACCTGCGACTTCGACCTGCCGGTCTATCATTTCTGGTTGAAACACGAAGCCGAGGAGCGGGACACGCAATTGCGCCGCTGGCTGTCAGCCTTCGATACCTTTCGCACTGCGATCGATCTTATTCTGAGACTCGTGCGTGAAAGCGCCCCTGCCACGCAGGAAACGGCGAACGCCGGCTTCTATCAGCAATCGCTCGACACTACGACACCGTACCAGCTCATCCGCGTCAGCCTCCCCGTCGACCTCGACTGCTTCGCCGAGATCAGCGGGGGCAAGCACCGTTTCACCGTCCGGTTCATGGAGATGCGCGACTTCGGACGGCCATCCCAGAGCCAGCGCGACATCCCCTTCAGGCTGAACTGCTGCGCGATATGAGGACGGTGTCCTGCCCGTCCTGTCAGCGGGAGATCGAATGGTCGGCCCGCTGGCCGCAACGCCCGTTCTGCAGCGAGCGTTGCCGCCTGATCGATCTCGGGGCCTGGGCGAGCGAGGAATATCGCATCGCCGGTCAGGCCGGCCCGCCCGCGGACGAACGAGACGAATCCGAACTCGTGGCGGCGGATCCGCCGAACTGACCTGAGTCAGCCCAGCTCGGCGGTGGCACGGATCGGGGCGAGGTCGCCCGCGGCCTCCCACAGCGCGCGTATCGCGGCCACCCCCTGGGCACCCGCTTCCCAGGCGGACTCCAGATCCGTGGGTCCGAGGCCGCCCAAGGCATACGCCGGTATCACGGCCGGGTCCAGCAATTCCCGCACGCCGCCCCATCCCAGCGGAGTCATTCCGGGATGACTTTGGGTCGGGCGTACCGGCGACACCACAATGAAGTCGACGCCGAGGCGTCCGGCCCGTTCGATCTGATGACGATCGTGACAGGACGCCGCGACCCATTTGCCGGCCGGTAGCGGGCGCGCCGACAACCGGGCCAGGCGCTCACCGCTCAGGTGCACGCCGTCCGCGTCCAGCGACAGACTCAGTTCAGGGTCCGCATTGAGCAGGATTTGCGCCCCGCGGGTTCGGCACACCGCGATGGCCTCTCGCGCGAGGCCGCGAAATTCCGCCGCGCCGAGAGACTTCGCGCGTAGCTGCACCAGACGGATTCCGGCGTCGAGCAGGCATTCCAGCCGGGCGAGAAAGCCATCACAGCCCGGTGCGGGTTCCGGTGTGATCAGATACAGGGGCGGCAACCGCGCCGCGGTGATGATCGGCGGATTGGCCGCCGGAAAGTCCGCCGGATCCAGCGTCTGCGGCGCGCGCCAGGCCAGGCGCTGGCCTTCGCGTCCGTGTGCCTCGCCATGATAGGCGCCGACCCGCCACACATCGAGCAGCACGGAGCGGGTTGGGTATTCATGGCGCAGACGGATCAACGGATGCGCGGACTCGATCCGCAAGCCCACTTCCTCCTCAATCTCACGCGCCAGCGCCTGCCGCGCGCCTTCCCCCGTCTCGACCTTGCCACCGGGAAATTCCCAGCACCCGCCCTGGTCCACATGATTCGGCCGCAGGCTCACGAGCACCTCGCCGGCGGCATTCGAGATGACGCCCACGGCGACGTGGACCACGACGCGCCCGGCGGTGGATTCTGTGGAGTCAAGCATATACGGTACCGCGGCGGAAGAAAGCGGGTGTCGAGCTGTTCTCAGGCGTACAGATCGAGTGCGGCGCGGGCTTCGGCGCGGGCCGCGCTCATGAAGGCGGTATCGAGGTAGCGACTGATGGCCGCGCTCGCGCGAGTGGCGTACAGATCACCAACCCCCGGGGCGCCGCCCGCGCGTTCGGCGCCGAACGGCCAGAGACGGGCTACGTCACCCGCGGTCGGCACGGGGCGTTTGTTGAGCAGTTCGCCTTCGATCACCCGTTCCACAGGCATCCCTCCGGAACTCAGTGTCTCATGATGCGGATGGAGATCATTGGCCGGCCGGCGTCCGCCCGCCGGCGCCACGGCAACCGATGATCCCAGCGGATTGATGCGCATCCCGCCCCACCCGTCGCAGAATTATGAATTCACACCCGGTTCAGAACTGGAGCTGAAAACCGAGGTGACCGCCGCTCTCCAGCGTCACGTTGCCGCCATCCTCGAGTCCGGCACGCATCTTGCGGTATCCCAGGTACACCATGGCCTGGGGAAGCACGCGATACTCCAGCGCGCCGCTGAGATAGGCGAATTTGTCCGCATCGCCGAAGGTAACCACGTCCGGGGAGAAGAATCCCTGCAGGGAGACACCGATACGCGGCCACGGCGGCGGCACGAAATGCAGCTGCCCGCCCAGCGTCAGCGCGAACAGGCTGACATCCTCATCCAGGCTGTCCGGGCTGGCATTGGCGCCGAAAAGCTTCAAGCCCAGCCCCGCATCCAGACCCGGCGTGCGGCTGCCCGCCTCCGCCACCAGCTGCGCCCCGAACATACCGACGATAACATCATCGGTGGTGTATACCAATCCCAGGTCGACCTGCTTGTTTCCAAACCCGCTGCTGTCACGATCCTGAACGATATACCGAAACTGCGCACTGTCATTGCTGATGTTGAGATCGAGGGTCTGCGCAGACACGGCCGCACTCCCGGCCAACAGCATCACCACGACCGCCGTACGCGCAAGGGATGAAAATATTCCGCTCATTACCTCGACCCGCGGTTGTTTTTAAAGGCATCCTGAGATGAACAAACCCTTGCCCGGACGGATGTATTTCCCGGCAAGGGCGCAATTTAACACAAGCCGCCGGCATTCCCAAAACATCTTCACGGTGTCCCGCCCACGGATCAGCCGCGGCGGAAGGACGCCGCGCGCGCGCAAACCCATACCGCCACGCGCTGCGCGCCCGCGCGCCTCACGGCCAGCGCCAGCGATTCCAGCGTGCTGCCTGTGGTCATGACGTCATCGAGCAGCACCACGTCCGCGCCCGCCATGGAGGACGTCACGCTGAACGCGCGTCGCATGTTCCGACGCCGCGCCACCGCATCCAGTCCGGTCTGCTCCGCCGTCGCGCGCGTGCGCAGGCAAAGGGTGCGGGCCAGCCGGATCCCGTACCGGGCCACCAGCGGGCGCGCGATCTCAACCGCCTGGTTGAATCCGCGCGCGGCCAGTCGATCGGGATGCAGGGGCACTGGCAGGATCATGCGCGGCAGACGCGCACCGCGGCGTTCGAGCTCAATCGCCATGATTTTCCCCAGGATGCGCGCGTAGATCAGACGGCCGTCAAATTTCAGGCGCTGAATCATGATGTCGACCGGCTCGGCATAATCGAAGATCGCGACCACCTCGTCGTACGGCGGTGGGGCAATCAAACAACCGCCGCACAGCCCTCCCGCCGACGCAGCCAGCGGCAGCGCGCAACGCCGGCAGGCCGGCCCCTGATAGGGCAGATCGGCCTGACACCCCGGGCACAGCCCGAGGTCATCGCAATGCTGTCCGCAGAGCGCACACCAGCCGGAACCCCCGCCAGAGCGAGGCCACCCGTAAACCATGCAACTCCTCCCTGAGTTGACAGCCGGGGAATCTCCTCGCATATTCGCACTGCGCCGGGACCCGGGCAAGCGTCCGGCCGGCTGACGCCGTGACATTATCAATGGAGAGGATAACCATGAACGACGCCATCTATCAGCGCATCGACGAGATCACGCGGCAGGTCCTGGACGGCGGCGAGGCCAGCGCCGACGACGGCCGCTGGCTGATCCGGCTCGAGGATGACTATCTCTCCTGGTTGATGGCCGGGGCTGACCGCATCCGCCGCAAATTCCGCGGCGAAGCCGTCGAGGTCTGTGCGATCTCGAATGTGCGCTCGGGCAACTGCTCCGAGAATTGCAGCTTCTGCGCCCAGAGCGCCCATCATCGTACCAGCGCCCCGAAATACGACTACATCACGAGCGAAGAGCTGACCGCCCAGGCCCGGCGCGCACGTACATGGGGGGCGAGTGATTTCGGCGTGGTCTCCAAGGGATGGGGAATACGCTCGGCCCGCGAGCGGGGGCAATTGGCCGAATACTTCGGCACCCTGCGCGATTCAAGCGACATCGGCCGCTGCGCCAGTCTCGGCGTGCTGGACCAGGAGAGCGCGCGCGAACTCAAGGCGATGGGCCTGGAGAATTATCATCACAATCTGGAAACCTCCGAGAGTTACTTCGACCGTGTCTGCACCACGCACAGCTACCAGGAAAACATCGACACGGTGCGCCACGCGGTGAACGCCGGCCTGCGTGTGTGCTCGGGCGGTATCCTGGGCATGGGCGAGAGCCTCGATCAACGCATCGAGCTCGCACTGACGCTGCGGGAACTCGGCGTCGAATCGGTTCCGCTCAATTTCCTCTCGCCCCAGGAAGGCACCCCGTTCGGACAGCTCGAAACGATGTCGCCGCTGGAGATCCTCAGGAACATCGCCGTGTTCCGCTATCTGCTGCCGCGGGCGGAGATCCGCATCGCGGGCGGCCGCCAGTTCCTGCGCGACCTGCAGTCCATGATCTTCATGGCCGGCGCCTCGGGCATCATGATCGGCGACTATCTGACCACCCGTGGCCGGCGCGTGGAGGACGACCTGCAGATGCTGCGCGACCTGCGACTCGCGCCGAGAGAGGATACCCAGCAGCGCCGCCAGTCCGCCGGGCCTGCCGCCATGACCGCCTGATCGGCCCATGATCGATCTCAAGGGCCGCCTGCGGCAGCGACGGCTCGACCGGCTGTATCGCACCCGCCCGATCCTCGACGGTCCACAGGCGGCGGAGGTCTCGCTCGATGGACAACGCTATATCGCCTTCTGCAGCAACGATTACCTCGGACTGGCCAACCATCCCGCCGTGATCGCCGCAATGACGCGCGGCGCCGAACGTTACGGCGTCGGCAGTGGCGCCTCACATCTGATCTGCGGTCACAGCCGCGCGCACCATGAACTGGAAGAACAGCTCGCGGCCTTCACCGGCCGCGCGCGCGCGTTGCTGTTCTCGACCGGCTACATGGCGAACCTCGGCGCGGTCGGCGCGCTCGCACAGCGCGGCGACCGCGTCTACGCGGACCGCCTGAGCCACGCCTCGCTGATCGACGCGGCGCTGCTCGCGGGCGGACGTTTCCGCCGCTATCCCCACGCCGACACCGAGCAATTGCAGGCCTGGCTGCGGCGCGACGTCCCATCCGATCAACGTTTCATCCTGACTGACGGCGTCTTCAGCATGGACGGTGACCTCGGCCCGCTCGACCGGCTCGCCCCGCTCGCGCGCGCGGAGCGCGCGTGGCTCATGGTCGACGATGCCCACGGCCTCGGCGTGATCGGTCCGGGCGGCCGCGGTGCGCTTGCGCACTTCGGCCTGGGCGCAGATGAGGTCCCGATCCTGGTCGGCACGCTCGGCAAGGCCCTCGGCGGCTCCGGCGCCTTCGTCGCGGGCGACGAGGATCTGATCGAGACCGTGATCCAGTTCGCCCGGACCTACATCTACACCACCGCGCTGCCGCCCGCGGTCGCCTGCGCGGTCTCCGCCGCGCTCGGCCTGGCGCAAACGGAAAGCTGGCGCCGCGAAAGACTCGGCACGCTGGTCGAACGTTTCCAGCGTGGCGCCCGCCAGTTGGGACTTGCCGTCCCGCCACTGCCGGCGACGGCGCCAGCCGTGCCGATCGTCCCGCTGCTCATCGGCGCGGCGGACGCGACGCTGACCGCGGCGGAGGCATTGCGGCAGCGCGGTTTCCTGATCAGCGCGATCCGCCCGCCGACCGTGCCGCAGGGCGGCGCGCGCCTGCGCATCACCTTCAGCGCCGGACACACGGAAGAACAGGTCGACCGCCTGCTCGACGCCCTGGCGGAGGTGCTGTGCTGATTCACACCGAGACCCGTGGTGAGGGGCCGCCCTGCATGCTGTTGCATGGCTGGGGCATGCATGGCGGTGTATGGCGGGAAACGGCGCGGGAGCTGGCGCGACATTATCGGGTCACCTGCATCGATCTTCCCGGGCATGGCCACAGCGCCCCCCTGCCGGACCAGGACTTACTGCCCGCGCTCGCTGCCGCAATCGCCGGCGTCGTGCCGGCGCACAGCCGGGTCGTCGGCTGGTCGCTGGGTGGAATGGTCGCCATGCGGCTCGCCATCGACCACCCCGATCGCGTCGCGCAATTGCTGCTCGTTGCCTCGACGCCCCGATTCGTGACCGGGCCGGATTGGGAACATGGCCTGACACCGGAGGTGCTGGAAGACTTCGCCCGTCGCCTGCGCGCCGACACGACCGCCACGGTGCGGCAATTTCTCGCCCTGCAGGTCAAGGGTGGTGAACAGGAGCAGCGCACGCTGGCGCGCCTGCGCGCGCTGATGTCCGAGGCGCCGCCGCCCACGCCCGCGGCACTGGAAGGCGGGCTCTCGATCCTGCGTTCCGACTCGCTGCTGCCGCTGCTCGCCCGGATCACCCAGCCCGTCACCCTGATTCATGGACGACGCGACACCCTGATCCCGTGGACGGCCGCCGAGGCCCTGCGGGAACGCCTCCCCGGAGCCCGGCTGCACCTGATGCCGCGGGCGGCGCATGCCCCCTTCCTGTCCCACCCCGGGGAATTTCTCACCCTCGCGCGGGAGGCGCCCGATGGACCGCGGTGACGCTCTCGATATCGAACCCTTCAACGTCGACAAGGCGCGCGTGCGTGCCGCCTTCGACCGCTCGGCGGCGGACTATGACAAGGTCGCCGTCCTGCAGCACGAGGTCGGACGGCGCCTGCTCGACCGCCTGGAACTGATTCGACTGGAACCCTCCCTCGTGCTCGACGTCGGCGCCGGCACCGGACGGCTCAGCATGGCCCTCGGCCGGCGCTACCCTGCGGCCCGCGTGATCTCGCTCGACCTCTCCGCGCGCATGCTGCAACTGGCTCGCGACCGCGCCGGACTGTTCAGGCGCCTGCGGGGACGCTGCGGTTTCGTCTGCGCCGACGCGGAAAACCTGCCGTGCGCGGACGCGAGCATGGATCTTGTCGTTTCCAATCTGGCGCTGCAGTGGTGTAACGACACGGACAGGGTGCTCGCCGAGTTTCGCCGCGTGCTGCGGCCGGGTGGCCTGCTGATGTTCACCACCTTCGGCCCCGACACGCTGCGTGAGCTGCGCGCGAGCTGGAGCGGGATCGACGGCCGCATCCACGTCAACCGCTTCGTCGACATGCACGACCTCGGCGACGCCCTGCTGCGTGTCGGCCTGGGTGAACCCGTGATGGATCGCGAGGACTTCACCCTGACCTATCCCGACGTTGCCGGCCTGATGCGCGATCTGAAGGCACTCGGGGCGCATAACAGCACGCACGGCCGCCCGCGCGGACTGACCGGCCGTGGCCGGTTTGCACGGGTGGCCGAGTCCTACGAGCGCTTTCGTGACAATGGCCGCCTGCCCGCCACCTACGAGGTCGTCTACGGTCATTGCTGGGCGACGATGGAACCTCCGCCCCATCCCTCGCGACCGGGCGAGGTGACGGTGCCCGTGTCGCGGATTCAGCGGGTGCGACGCGGATGAAACATCGCGGCTTTTTCGTCACCGGCACGGACACCGGGATCGGCAAGAGCTGGTGCTCGGCGGCGCTGCTCGCCGCGCTGCGCCGCCGCGGCCATTCCGCGCTCGGCATGAAGCCGGTCGCCAGCGGGTGCGCGGAAACCCCGGACGGCCTGCGCTCCGAGGATGCCCTCCTGTTGCTGGCGCAGGGGACACTGCCCGCGCCGCCCTATGAACTGATCAACCCCTATGCGCTGGCCGCGCCGATCGCGCCACACCTGGCGGCACGGCTCGCGGGCGTGGAGATCCGCCTCGAGCGCATCCTGGCCGCGCTCGACGAACTGGGCAGGCGGGCCGACTTCACCGTCGTCGAAGGGGTCGGGGGATGGCGGGTACCGCTCAACGGACGGGAGACGGTCGCCGACCTGGCCGGCGCCGCCGGCCTGCCGGTCATCCTGGTCGTCGGCGTCCGCCTCGGCTGTCTCAATCATGCCCTGCTCAGCGCCGAGGCCATCCGGCGCGGCCCCGGTCTGGCCGGCTGGATCGCCAACCGCGTGGACGCGGACACGGCGCATCCGGAGGAGAACATCGCCAGCCTGCGTGAACGGATCGACGCACCGCTGCTCGGCGTGCTGCCCCATCTGCGGGACTACGACGCGGATGCACTGGCGGAACGGATCGACCTCGACGCACTGTTGCGCGCGGCTGCGGAACCGCCGCGGACCTGACCCCGAAAATGCGCGGGCCCGGCTGTACCGGGCCCGCGCGGGTCATCATCACAGAGTGACTGATTACGCTTCGAGGCTGCTCCGCAGCTTCTTGATCGCGCTCTTTTCGAGCTGGCGGATACGCTCGGCCGAGACCTGGTACTTGTCCGCCAGATCCTGCAGCGTCATCTTGTCGTCCGCGAGCCAGCGCTGCTGCAGGATGTCGCGGCTGCGCTCGTCGAGCCCGTCGAGGGCCTGATGCAGGCGCGCCTCGTTCTGCTGCTCCCACTCGCTCTGTTCCAGTTGGACGGTCGGGTCCATCCGCGTGTCGGCGAGGTAGGCCGCCGGCGCCAGATTGCGCTCCGATTCCTCGTCGCGGTCGCCATAGGGATCGAAGGAAGTGTCGTAGCCGCTGATGCGGGCCTCCATCTCCAGCACATCCTCGGGACGCACGCCGAGATCCCGCGCGACGGCGTTCACCTCCTCGCGTCCGAACCACGCCAGGCGTTTCTTCGCCCCGCGCAGGTTGAAGAAGAGCTTGCGCTGCGCCTTGGTCGTCGCGACCTTGACGATGCGCCAGTTGCGCAGGATGAACTCGTGGATCTCGGCGCGAATCCAGTGCACCGCGTAGGACACCAGCCGCACGTTCATATCGGGATCGAAGCGCTTCACGGCCTTCATGAGGCCGATGTTACCTTCCTGGATCAGGTCCGCCTGCGACAGCCCGTAACCGCTGTAACCACGCGCGATGTGCACGACGAAACGCAGGTTCGACATGACCAGTTGCCGCGCGGCATTCAGGTCGCTTTCCCGCCGGTACTGCAGGGCAAGACGGCGCTCCTCCTCCGCGCTCAGAACGGGGATCGCTCCGACGCTCTGCACGTAGGACTCCAGACTGCCGCTGTGCAGTACCAGGCCCATTTCCTTCGTCTTCGAATTCATCAACCCCTCCCCCACGCTCTCGGGTTCACGGAAAAAATACTAGCACTCAGGGAATATGAGTGCCAGGACGTCTGGAAAGTTCCCGCTTAGGGGTATTCTGATTTTCTTCATACAAAATAACTTATTAATTTTTAAGCCTACTTTTTCTATGGAGATGTGCCCCGCTAGCTCGGCTCGATGGTACGCAGATGGCGGTCGACGGCCAGCCAGGCCCCGATATACCCCAGCAGGGCGCCGAACAGCATCAGGTAAAGGGTCGATCCCCACCCGAGTCCGTCCAGCTGGAAGCGGCTGTCATACAGTGAGGACAGCCGGGCCACCGGGGCGCTCAGGACCCAGAGCGATATATTGACCAGCAGCCATGCAATCAACGCGCCCAGCACCCCATGCCAGAGCCCGCTGTAGAGAAAGGGGCGGCGGATGAAGGCGTCGGTCGCGCCGATGAGCTTCTGCACCTCGATCTCGTCACGCCGGTTCTGGATCGCCAGCCGGATGGTATTGCCGACGATCAGCAGCACGGCCAGCGCGAGCACGCTGGCCAGGACCGCCACGCCGCGTTTGGCGATCTCCATCATCGCATACAGCCGCTTGATCCATTCCATGTCGAGCTGGGCCAGCTCGACGTCGGGATGGCCGCGCAGGCGCTCGAGCAGGCCCTCGACCGCGGCCGGCGCGCTGGCGGCAAGAGCCGGTTGCACGATCAGTACCCCGGGGAGCGGATTCTGCTGCAGGGCGTTCACCGCCTCGCCGAAACCCGACATGCGCTGGAATTCCTGCAGCGCCTCGTCCGGAGACACATAGGTCACCACCGCGACCTCCGGCATCGCCTTCAGCTCGGAAACCAGTTTCCGGAGCCGCTCTTCGCGCAGATCCTTGCGCAGGAACAGGGAGATCTGGGCGGCATTCTCCCATCCGGAGCTGACCGCCTGGACGTTCTTGAGAACCACATGCAGTCCCGTCGGCAGCGCCAGCGCGATGCCGATCACCGCCACCGTCATCGCGCTGGCCACCGGGTTGCGCGCGAGTCGCCCCAGGCTGTCGAGCAAAGACTGCAGGTGGTGTTCGCCGTAGGCCCTGCAGCGCCGCAGCAGACCCAGGCGACGCAGACCGGTGCGCGGACGCGAGGCGGGTTCCGGACTCGATCCCGGCGGATCCCCTCCGGCGTCCGACCCGGGTCCGGTCGTCCCCGCCGGAAACAGGTCCGCCTCCTCCCGTGCGCGTTTCATGCCGCGACCGGATCGCTGTCCGCCTGCATGCGCCCGTTCTCCAGGGTCAGGATGCGGTAACCCATGCGCGTAATGAGGTCGAGGTTGTGACTGGCGATCAACACCGTCACGCCCACCCGGTTGAACTCCTCGAAGAGATGCATGATCTCCTCGGACAGCTGCGGATCGAGATTGCCGGTCGGTTCGTCGGCGAGCAGCAGTGGCGGCTTGTTGACCACCGCCCGCGCGATGCCGACGCGCTGCTGCTCTCCGCCCGACAGCATGATGGGATAGCGCTTTTCCTTGTCGAGCAGCCCGACCTTGTCGAGGGCGGCACGCACGCGACGCTGGATCTCGCGATGTTCATGGCCCGCGATGACCAGCGGCAGGGCGACGTTGTCGAACACGGTGCGATCGTACAGCAGCTTGAAATTCTGAAAGATGATGCCGATGTCGCGGCGCAGGTACGGAATCCGGCGGCGGCCGACGCCCGCATAGCTGGATCCGTTGAAGAGGATCTGACCGTAGCTGGGACGCTCGATCAGCGCGATCAGCTTCAGCAGCGTGCTCTTGCCGGCGCCGGAGTGGCCGGTCAGGAACGCCATCTCCTGGACGCGCAAATGGAAATTGATGCCGCTGAGGGCATCCTGCCCGCCGGGATAGCGCTTGCCCACATTGATGAACTGGAGCATAGATCTCGGGACCGCCGTGTGTCAGCGGCTCAGGTTAGCAAAGTTCGCCGCCCGCATGAATAGGCACGGGCGGCTCAGGTGTCGAACAGGGCCCCGACGAACTCCGCCGCATCGAATACGCGCAGGTCCTCGATCCCCTCGCCTACGCCGATGAAACGGATGGGAATACCCGTCTTCCTGGCGATGGCGAGGATCACCCCACCCTTGGCGGTACCATCGAGCTTGGTGAGCGTGATCCCGGTCAGCCCGACGGCCTCATTGAACTGGCCGGCCTGCGCGACGGCGTTCTGCCCGGTGCCCGCATCGACCACCAGCATGACCTCATGCGGCGCGGCGGGATCGACCTTGGCCATGACGCGCTTGATCTTGCTCAACTCCGCCATCAGGTTGGTCTGTGTGTGCAGGCGCCCCGCGGTATCGACGATCAGCACGTCCATCCCGCGCGCGCGCGCGGCCTGCATCGCGTCGAACACCACCGAGGCCGGATCGGCGCTGCGCGCCTGCGCGATCACCGGAATCCCGTTGCGCTCGCCCCAGGCCTGCAGCTGTTCGACGGCCGCGGCGCGAAAGGTATCGCCGGCCGCGAGCATGACCTTGCGTCCCTGATCCTGCAGACGCCGGGCCAGCTTGCCGATGGTCGTGGTCTTGCCCGCGCCGTTGATCCCGACCATCATGATCACATAGGGGCCCGCCGCCGCGGACACCTCCAGCGGGCGGACACACGGCGCGAGTATCGCCTGGAGGTCCTCGCGCAGGGCCGCGAACAGCGCGGGCGCGTCATCGAGCTGCTTGCGCGAGATACGCGCCGCGAGGTCATCGACAATGGTGCGGGTCGCCTCGACGCCGGCATCGGCGCGCAACAGCACGGCCTCGATCTCCTCCAGCAGGTCCGCGTCGATCTTCTTGCGGCCGAGCACGAGGTTCGCGACGCCCTCGACCAGCCCGCTGCGCGTGCGGCTCAGACGCTCCTTCAGGCGGCCGAAGAATCCCGGCCCCTTGCCGGAAACTTTGTCAGGATTTGGCGATCCAATCATCGAGTTGAAATCGTGTACAATCGGGGAATTTTCACCGCACCCATCTACCGGCAGGAGTAACGCGTGACTTCAGGCAGGTATCCTACCACATCGAAAATGGCGCAACTAACCCGCGCCGGCCGGCGACGAGCCGGAACCCTCACTACCCTTATCCTGCTGCTGGCCGGCGCCTTGCTCGTCGGTACCGTGCATGCCGCGCCGGAGGAGAAGACCGAAACCGCGCCCGCTGTTCACGAATATGCGCTGGGGAACGGTATGAAGCTTCTGGTGAAGGAAGATCACCGCGCGCCGGTCGTGGTCTCGCAGGTGTGGTACAAGGTCGGCAGCAGCTACGAGCACGACGGCATCACCGGCGTCTCGCACGCCCTCGAACACATGATGTTCAAGGGCACCAAAAAGCATCCGGGCGGCGAATTCTCGCGCATCGTAAGCGAGAACGGCGGACGCGAGAACGCCTTCACCGGCCGCGACTATACCGCCTATTACCAGCAGCTGGAACAGAGCCGGCTCGCGATCAGCTTCGAGCTGGAAGCCGACCGCATGCGCAACCTGACCCTGCCCGCGGACGAATTCACCAAGGAACTGAAGGTGGTACAGGAAGAGCGCCGCCTGCGCACCGAGGACGATCCCGAGGCGCTGACCTACGAGCAGTTCATGGCCGCGGCCTTCGTCACCAGCCCGTATCATCATCCGGTCATCGGCTGGATGAACGACCTCGACGCCATGCAGATCGACGATCTTCGCGCCTGGTACCGGACCTGGTACGCGCCCAACAATGCCACCCTGGTCGTGGTGGGCGATGTCGACCCGGAGGCGGTCTACAAGCTGGCGCGCAAATATTTCGGCGCGCTCAAGCCGAGCCGGATCCCGGCGCAGAAACCGCGACTGGAGATCACGCAGCACGGCGAACGCCGCATCACGGTGAAGGCGCCGGCCCAGCTCCCCTATCTGGTCATGGGCTACAAGGTCCCGATCCTGCGCACGGTGGAAGACGATAACGAGATCTATGCGCTGGAGGTGCTGGCCGGGATACTGGACGGCGGAGACAGCGCGCGCATCTCGACGCGCCTGATCCGGGATCAGCGCATCGCCGCGAGCGCGGGCGCCGGTTACAACCCCTATTCACGGCTCGACGACCTGTTCATCCTGAGCGGCACCCCCGCCCAGGGACACGATGCGGCCGAACTGGAGCAGGCGCTGCTTCGCGAGATACAGCGGCTGCGCGAAGAGCCGGTCACGGCGGAGGAACTCGACCGCATCAAGACCCAGGTCATCGCGGCGGATGTCTACCAGCGCGACTCGGTCTTCTACCAGGCGATGCAGCTCGGCATGCTCGAGACCGTCGGACTGGACTGGCGTCTGGCGGATGCCTACGTCGGGCGCGTACGCGCCGTCACGGCGGAACAGGTGCAGGCCGTGGCGCGCAAATACCTGAACGCGGACCGCCTGACCGTCGCGGTGCTGGACCCGCAGCCGATCGATCCTTCGCGGCCGCCGCCGGCCATGGGCGCCGGCGGCCACGATCTCCGCTGACACGAATCCGCACCCGGGACCGGCGTCCACTTAATTCGGAGTAATTCCAACCATGACAGGCCATAGCGCGAACCCCCCTCTCTTCATCGTCATGCCGCGGAGGCTTGCGCGCATCGCCTTGTGGGCCGTGTGTCTGGCCTTCATGGCGCACGCCGGCGCCGCGCCCCAGATCCAGCACTGGGACACTTCGAACGGAGCGCGCGTCTATTTCGTCCAGGCGATGGAACTGCCGATGGTCGACATCCAACTGGTGTTCGACGCGGGCAGCGCCCGCAACGGGGACAAGCCCGGACTCGCCCAGTTGACCAGCTCCCTGCTCGATGACGGCGCGGGCGAGCTCGATGCCGATGCGATCGCCGCGGGATTCGAGAATCTCGGCGCGCAGTTCGGCGCGAGCTCGCTGCGCGACATGGGCTCCGTGACCCTGCGCAGCCTGAGTGACCCGGCCCATCTGGATCCGGCGCTCGACCTCCTCGCGCTGATCCTGCGCGCCCCGACCTTTCCCGCCGACGCCCTGGAACGCGAGCGCAACCAGATGCTGATCGCGCTGCAGTCACAGGAGCAGTCGCCGGAGGATATCGCGAACAACGCGTTCTTCCGGGCGGTCTACGGCGACCACCCCTATGCCGCCGACCCGCTCGGTACGCCGGACTCGCTGCAGGGGCTCGCCCGTTCGGATCTCGAGGACTTCTATCGTCAATATTACGTGGCGCGCAATGCGGTGATCGCCCTGGTTGGCGCGCTCGACCGCGCGGACGCCGAGCGCATCGCCCAGCGCCTGGCCGACGGACTCGCGGCAGGAGCCCGCGCGGCGCCGCTGCCCGCAGTCACTCCGCTCACGGAAGCCACGACGGTGCACGTCGAATACCCGTCGTCGCAGACCCACATACTGGTGGGCGCGGCCGGAATGACGCGCGACGACCCTGACTATTTCCCGCTCTATGTCGGCAACCATGTCCTCGGCGGCAGCGGGCTCGTATCGCGCATCAGCAATGAGATCCGCGAGAAACGCGGGCTCGCCTACAGCGCCTACAGCTACTTCTCCCCCATGCGCGCGGCCGGCCCGTACACCCTCGGGCTGCAGACGCGCGGCGATCAGGCGCAACAGGCCGTGGAAATCCTGGAACAAACCCTGAACGATTTCATCAAGGACGGCCCCACCGCGGCGGAACTGACCGCATCAAAGAAAAACATCACCGGCGGATTCCCGCTGCGCATCGCCAGCAACAGCAATATCGCGGGCAATCTCGCCATGATCGGTTTTTACGACCTGCCGCTGGATTATCTCGATCGGTTCAATGAACACGTCGAGGCCGTCACGGCCGACCAGATCCGTGCCGCCTACAAGCGTCGCGTGCATCCCGATCGGATGGTGACGGTGACCGTTGGCACCACGACACCGTAACGCCGCCGGAACCGGGGACAGCGGGCGGCTGCGCATCATCGGCGGCCGGTGGCGCAGCCGCCGGATCGAATTCGCCGCCGTCGCGGGTGTTCGCCCCACGGCCGACCGCATCCGCGAAACGCTGTTCAACTGGCTGCGGGACGTGATCCCCGGTGCGCGCTGCCTCGACCTCTACGCGGGCAGCGGCGCGCTCGGCTTCGAGGCGCTCTCGCGCGGCGCCGGCAGCGTCGTCCTCGTCGACCAGGACATCCGCGTCGTGCAGCAGTTGCAGGCCAACGCCGAACGGCTCGACGCGCGGGACGCGGAGATCGTCTGGTCGGAGGCGCTGGAATTCCTGGCGCAGGGCGGCAGGCCCGCCTTCGATGTGGTCTTTCTCGATCCGCCCTTCCGCGACGACGTGATCGGGGAACTCTGCCGCCGCCTGGAACACCACGACCTGCTGGCCAGCCCGGCCTGGATCTATCTGGAATCGGATCAGCAGCGCGACCCACCCGCACTGCCGGCTAACTGGCGGCTGCTGCATGAGAAATCCGCCGGCCAGGTCGCCTACCGGCTCGCCCGCCGCGACGCCGCGACCACTCGGTAGGCCCACGCGGCCGCGCCCATTTGCTGCTACACTGGCGGCACCGGTCACAAACCGGCAGAGGAATGATGAAACAGACCGCGATCTATCCCGGCACCTTCGATCCCATCACCCATGGGCACACCGATCTGGTCGAACGCGCCACCCGCGTATTCGAGCGGGTCATCGTCGCGGTCGCGGCCAATCCGGTCAAGGCGCCGACCTTCTCGCTCGCGGAACGGATCGACATGGCCGAGGCCGTGCTGGGCGGACTTCCCGGCGTCGAGGTATGCGGTTTCGACCGACTGCTGGTGGAGTACGCGCGGGAACGCAAGGCCTCCATCATCCTGCGCGGCCTGCGCGTGGTATCGGACTTCGAATACGAGTTCCAGCTCGCCGGCATGAACCGCAAGCTGGACCCGGGGATCGAGACCCTGTATCTGATGCCCGCCGAACAGTACGCCTATATCTCGTCCAGCCTGGTCAAGGAGATCGCCTCCCTCGGCGGTGACATCTCGGCCTTCGTTGACGAGGGCGTCATGGCTGCGCTGTACAAAAAGTTGCGTTAAGCTTCTTTATTTCGCTCTACCGCCCAATCCGATGTGAGGTTGCAGGTCCATGTCATTAATCATCACCGATGAATGCATCAACTGCGATGTGTGCGAACCGGAATGCCCCAACGGCGCCATTTCGCAGGGCCCCGAGATCTATGTGATCGACCCCGCGCTGTGCACCGAATGCGTCGGCCATTTCGACAAGCCGCAGTGCGTCGAGGTGTGTCCGGTCGATTGCATCCCCAAGGACCCCGACCGCGTGGAAACCCACGACGAGCTCCACCAGAAGTATCTCGCGCTGACCGGCAAGTCGGCCTAGGAGTGAAATGATCGCGCGTGCGGCACCCCCGTCCCGCGCCCGTGACGACGGAGCGGGGTTCCGGCGCGCCGGGGGCGCGCTCCTCGCGGGCCTGCTCTGGCTCGCCACGGGTCTCCCCTGGACGTTCGCGCAGGCCGCTGACGCGGTTGCACCCTCCGCGGCCGCGGTCGCCTCCGCCCACCCGCTCGCCACCCGGGCGGGCCACGACATCCTGCAGGCGGGGGGAAACGCCTTCGATGCCGCAGTGGCCGTCGGCGCGATGCTCGCGGTCGTGGAGCCGACCGGCTCCGGGCTCGGCGGCGGCGGCTTCTGGCTGCTGCACCGCGCCTCCGACGGCCGCGAGGTCATGCTCGACGGACGTGAACGCGCTCCGCTCGCCGCGCACCCGGACATGTATCTGGACGACAGCGGCGCGGTGATCCCCGCCGCATCGATCGACGGCGCGCTGGCGGCGGCCATCCCCGGCACCCCGGCCGCCCTGGTGCACCTGGCCGGCCACTATGGACGCCTGCCGCTCGCGCGCAGCCTCGCCCCCGCCATCCGCACCGCCCGCGAGGGGTTTCCCGTCGACGCGCACTATCTCCGGCTGGCGCGCTTCCGGCTGGAGGCGCTGCGCCGCTCGCCCGCCGCCGCGGACGTTTTCCTCGAACAGGGTGAACTCCCGAAAGAAGGCTACATCGTGAAGCAGCCCGATCTGGCGCGGGCGCTGGAGGCGATCGCCGAACACGGCAACGCGGGCTTCTATGACGGTCAGGTGGCCCGGGGCCTGGTCGACGGGGTACGCGCGGCCGGGGGGATCTGGGAACTGCGCGACCTGGCCGACTACCGCGTCGTCGAACGGGAACCGGTGCGGGGCGAGTATCGCGGCACGCGCATCACCACCGCCGCACCCCCGTCCTCCGGCGGCATCGCGCTCGTCACCATGCTGAACATCCTCGCCGGCTATCCGCTCGACGATCTCGCCGCGCCCGACCGCGACCACCTCGTCATCGAAGCGATGCGCCGCGCCTATCGCGATCGTGCCGTCTACCTCGGCGACCCGGACTTCACGGAGGTCCCGGCCGACCTGTTGCTGTCCCCGGCCTACGCGGCCGGCCTGCGCAACGCCATCCGCCCCGACCGCGCCACGCCGAGCGCGCTGCTCCCCGGCGTCGAGGCCGACGCGACGGGCGCCGACACCACCCACTTCTCGATCCTCGATCGCGCCGGCAACCGCGTGGCCGCGACACTGTCGATCAATCTCCCCTTCGGCGCCGCCTTCATGCCGCCCGGCACCGGGATCCTGCTCAACGACGAGATGGACGACTTCTCCCTCAAACCGGGGGTGGGCAATTCCTACGGCCTGGTCGGCGCGCAGCCCAACGCCATCGCGCCGGGCAAGCGGCCGCTCTCCAGCATGACGCCGACCTTCCTCGACGACGGCCGCCGGATCGCGATCCTCGGCACGCCGGGAGGCAGCCGCATCATCACCATGGTGCTGCTGGCCGCGCTCGACTTTCAGCGCGGCGCCCCGCCGCAGGACTGGGTGGGGCTGCGGCGTTATCACCATCAGTATCTGCCGGATGTCGTGAGCTACGAAGCGGGCGCGTTCGATGCGGACGAAGCGGCCGCCCTGACCGCGCGCGGGCACACGCTCGAGGAACGCACGCGTCCCTACGGCAACATGCAGGCGATCCTGTGGGATCGCGCGGACAACCGCGTCAGCGCCGCGAGTGACCCGCGCGGTGGTGGCAGCGCCGTGACGCGCTGACAAACGTCGATGTAGCCCGGATGCAGGCGCGAAGCGCCGGAATCCGGGGAATCCTCCTTGTAGACCTTGCCCCGGATTCCGCTACGCTCCATCCGGGCTACATTACAGCCCGCCCTCGTAGTCGATGGTCAGCGGGGCGTGATCGGAAAAGCGCTCGTCCTTGTAGATCGACACCTGCCTGACCCGGTCCTTCAGTCCGGGCGTGATCACCTGGTAGTCGATGCGCCAGCCGACGTTCTTGGCCCAGGCCTGACCACGATTGGACCACCAGGTGTACTGGTCCGCCTCCTGATTGACGACACGGAAGGCGTCGACGAAGCCAAGCGGCCCGAACAACTGGTCCATCCAGGCCCGCTCCTCGGGGAGAAAGCCGGAGTTCTTCTGGTTGCCGCGCCAGTTCTTGATGTCCAGCTTGGTATGCGCGATGTTCCAGTCGCCGCAGATGACATACTCGCGCTTCCGGCGGCGGAAACCCTTGAGCACCGGCACGAAGCGTTCCAGAAAATCGAATTTCACCGCCTGGCGTTCCTCGCTGCTGGAGCCCGACGGGAGATAGAGTGAGATCACGCTGAGCGTGCCGAAATCGGCCTGGATGAAGCGCCCCTCGCGATCCATGTCCGGCCAGCCGAGCCCTATCGTGACCCGGTCCGGCTCGCGCCGGCAGTAGAGCGCCACGCCGCTGTAACCCTTCTTCTCCGCATCGTGGTAATAGGCGGAATATCCCGCCGGCCGCAGCAGCTCGTCGTTCAGTTGATGCTCCTGCGCCTTGGTCTCCTGCAGACAGACCACGTCGGCGTCCTGCCGCGCGAGCCAGGGGAAAAAGCCCTTGCGGGCCGCCGAGCGTATGCCGTTGGCATTCAGGGTGATGATGCGCATCGATGCCATCCCTACAACTGTCGAAGGCCCCGATGATACTGGAGCCGGCGCGCCGCGTGAATTTGGAAGATGCGGGAATTTTTGCCGGATGGCTTGACATCTGAAATTTTCATTTCACACTAGACCGATCAGCGCTCCCCGCAGAGGGGGCTGAGGGGGATGAAACGGTCGCGCTCCGCCGTCATACACCCGCACGCACTGGACTGATCCGGTCCCGGCACGACTGCCGAGGCGACGAGGATGCAGTCCCGGGCCCAGCTTCCCCCCCGGCATGGCAACCCCGCGGTCACTACCGCCCGCTACCCAAACTCCCGCATACCCACTCACACCTGATCCGGCCGCGCGTCGGGCGCATGAGTGCAACCGTGTTTCTCCCCGGGCAAGGATGTCCATCGGGGAAACCGGCTCGGTCCGGCGGATCTCCGCCGGACCGTACCGTAATCCCGCCACCCCGGCGGAACGCAGGCACACCACCGGTCGTACCGCCTGGGAGGCGCTCGCCCGTCCGCAATCCTCAGCAGATCCGGCCATTGCATGCGCAGGGCGCCGATGACCCGCAACACGCAACGGGCAGCGGTCATCCGCCGGCGAACATGCAGCGACCGGACAACGGTATGACAGGAAAAGAAGCGGCCCCGGCGCCGCTTTTTTCATGCCCATAATCGCCGTCGCCACGGGTGGAGGGACACGACACATGATCACGATCGCCATCGCCAATCAGAAGGGAGGCTGCGGCAAGACCACCGCCGCCATCAATCTGGCCGCCGCATTGGGACGCAACGGCCAGCGCGTACTGCTGGTCGATACCGACCCCCAGGGACACGCCTCGCTGGGACTGGGACAACAGTGCGCCAATGTAAACGGACTGTACGAGGTCTTCATCCAGGAAGCGGACCTCCGCGAGGTCATCATCCCCGCGGTAACCCCCGGCGTCGACCTGGTGCCCTCGACCATATCGCTCGCCGCGATCGAACACCTGCTGTCGGATCTGCCCCGCCGGGAACGCCAGCTGGCCCAGCACCTGGAGGGCCTGCCGCCGAAATACGATTTCACCGTCATCGACTGCCCGCCCACGCTCGGACTGCTCTCGTTCAACGCCCTGCGCGCCGCCGACCTGGTGCTTATCCCGGTGGAGATGAGCGTGTTCGCGCTGGACGGGGTGGACCGCCTGCGCGACACCATCGAACTGCTGGCGGAAAAATACGAGCTCGACATACCGGTACGGATACTGCCCAACCTGGTCGATCACCGCACCCGTTTCACCCAGGACACGCTGCAGCGCCTGAAGGAGCGCTTCGGTGACGAGATCCTCCCGGTCAGCATTCACTATACGGTGCGGCTCAAGGAGGCCGCGGCGCGCGGGATTCCCATCATCGATCATGCGCCCGCTTCGGTGGCGAGCGACAATTACCGCGCCCTGGCCGCGGAGATCCTGCGCCTCCATGCGCACACCCCGCCGCATACCCGGCCCGGGCCTGACGCGGAGGACGATACCCTTGCCGTCCCCGCCGGCGCGGAACCGGAGGTTGAAACGGGCGATGCGCGGGAGATCAGCCTGATCTTCCATGGGCCCGCCGGGATCGACATCCGGATCGCCGGCGATTTCAACGGCTGGGCGCCCGACCAGGGGGTGACGACGGAACGCCATGACGACGTGCTGATCAAGACCCTGCGCGTCGGTCCCGGACGCTATCAGTACCGCCTGGTCGTCAACGGGGAATGGCGCGCCGATCCCACCAACCCGCGCTTCGTGACCAATGAATACGGCGAGATCAACTCCGTGCTCGACGTGGAGGACATCCCACAGCTCGTGCCCGCATGATTCGCGGCCTGGAGGACGCCGGCCCGAAGGAGCGGCTGCAGCGGATCAGCCGTCATTTCCTCGATGAGGGGCCTGCGCCCGCGCGCATCGCCGTACTCGGCATCGCGGGCGATGCCGATGCCCTGCCCGTCGACGGACTGGCGCGCGCGCTGGCCGCGCGCGGCGTCCCGGTCGCCGTTGCCGATACGACCGCGGGCCTGCTCGCGCTGGTGCAGCGGGAACTGGGCATGACCTCCGCCCCGGACGACGCGCCGCCGGAAGCGGACATCGGGGACGTGCTGGCAAGACTGCGCCGCGGGCCGCGCCCCGATCTGATGCTGGTCACGGCGCCGCCGACGGACGCACAGCCCTGCGCCCTCGTTCTGCTGGGTGTCCCGCTGCAGGCCCGCGGCATGCGCGCCGCCTATCTGATGCTCAAGGCGCTGGCGCGGCTGGCGCCGATGCCCGTGATCGGCGCCACGCTGACGGGCGCGCGCACGCGCGACGAAGCGGCGGCGGGCTTCACCCGCTTCGCGTCCGCGGCGCGGCGCTTTCTCGGCATCGACCTTCTCAGCTACTCGTATCTCGCCGCCGGCCGCTCACGCGGCGAGGACGAGGCGTCCCTCAACGATATCGCGCGCCTGCTGCTAGCCGATCTGCGCCGCACGAAGGCATCGGATCCGCCGGCGCCAGCGCCGCGCCAGGAGGCCCCATGGGTATGCGGTTGAAGACCCTCGCGCTGACGTCCGAACAGATCCTGCGCGAACTGATCGTGGATGCGCTGCCGCAGGTCCTCGGCGAGGATTGCTCGGTCGTCAGTGACGACCTTCCGTTCGAGGGCAGGCACCTGTTGTGTCTGGACGCGAACCGGCGCCCGGCTCTGGTCAGCTTCGATGCCCGCGATGGCGGCCGAGCGCTGCTCTCGGGCCTGCTCGCCGTGGAACGGCTGGGCGACAACCGCGGCCTGCTGTACCGGCTCTATCCCGCGCTGTTCCAGGGCGACGGCGGCACGCTCGCGGACGGTGCCCTTCGCCTCGTGCTGCTCGCGCCGGAACCACCCCCGGGGCATGGGCTACCTCGCCCGCGCCTTTCCCGCCCTGAGCGTGTACACCTTCCGCGTCCTGGACATCGGCGGAGACATCGGCCTGCTGATCGACCCGGTCGCGTCCGGGCCGCGCGCGGACGAACACGCGCCGGCGACTGGAACCGCACCGTTCCGCTGCGGCCTAGATATGGAGCAACAGCTCTCGGCCGAGGAGGAACGTCACTTCGCCGATGCCTGAAGTCTGCGATTCCCCCGCCGGCGCCGGCCCGCTAGAATAACGCGGACACGGAACCCGGGAGTGATCGATGCAGGACTACCAGCAGGCCTTTCTCGACTTCGCCATCGCCCGCGGCGTGCTGCGCTTCGGCGAGTTCACCCTCAAGTCGGGCCGCCTGAGCCCATATTTTTTCAACAGCGGTCTGTTCGACGACGGCGATGCCATCGCCGAACTGGGACGCTACTACGCGGCGGCGATCCGCGGCTCCGGCCTCGCCTTCGACATGCTGTACGGCCCGGCCTACAAGGGCATCCCTCTGGTCGTCGCCACCGCGATCGCGCTCAGCGACCGCCACGGCGTCAACGTCCCCTTCGCCTTCAACCGCAAGGAGGCCAAGGACCACGGCGAGGGCGGCATCATCGTCGGCCGCGCGCTCGCGGGCCGCGTGCTGATCATCGACGACGTGATCTCCGCCGGCACCTCGGTGCGCGAATCGGTGGACATCATCCGCCACGCCGGCGCGACCGTCGCCGGCGTCGCCATCTCGCTCGACCGCCAGGAGCGCGGCAATCACGCGCAGTCCGCCATCCAGGAGGTCGAGTCGCAGTTCGGCATCAAGGTCGCCAGCATCGCGAATCTGGATACACTGATCCGCTATCTGTCAAAACGCGACGATCTGGGGCCGGTGCTGGGACGCATCGAGGCCTACCGGAAGGAATACGGCGCAAAAACCACTGCCTGAAAAATCAAATGTAGCCCGGATGAAGGCGCAAGGCGCCGAAATCCGGGAGCATTTACCAAGTCCATCCCCGGATTCCGCAACGCTTCATCCGGGCTACGTCACTCCGCATTATTACCGTAGGTTGGGCTGAATGAAATGAAGCCCAACGCTCGCGCTAACAGGCGCAGTGTTCTTTCGCCGCATTTTTGTTGAGCGCATTGTTAGATTTCTCCGTCGACACACTCAAGATAACCTCCAGAAGATCCAAGCAGGTAGATACCTCCGAAATCCAAACGGAGGTCTGCGATCGCCGCCTCAGCACAACGTCGCAACGCAGATCTGTCTTCGTCGGATCGAAAGGCGATGTAGTCTTCGACGACTAAAATCAAAACATGCTGAGGTCCATACTTCTTTCCGCTCTTTCCGGTCAGCCGCTCCTTTACAAGCGCAAGTCCCGCACTAACCGTTGAATCGTGATCAACAGCTTCGTTTTCAACTTCAACACACTGAGTTCGAGCGGCCTTCGTTCCGGACACGGTTAGTTTTCCTAGTACGTTAACAGACCCTTTCTCATTTAGTATCCCGAGTCTCAGTCGCTCGTCGTAGCCATCTTTTGCGTATGTGATTTCAACATAGATCGGTGGTGTCGATGCATCCGAGAATTGGATCTCACCATCGAAACCCTCATTGCCTAAATTGGGGATACACTTTACACCCTCAGATCCGAATCGCTGACTCGCGAACAGGCCAAAGGGTCGAAGTTCCTCCATGAGCTTTTTCGGCAAGAGCTCACCCGACCTCGCATATGCCTTAGCTTCTTTGGTTTGTGACAACTCAGAAGCCTTGGCATCAACCCAGGCGCAGAGGTCACGCGGTGACCGCGCAAGTTCCATATCTTCTCGCTTCAGAATATCTCTTGGGTCAGTCACGGAAATCTAACTATAATTCGACATCATAAGTGATGTATAAATGCAGCTGCTCGCCGTAGAACACATTCACATCATCTTCAACTCATTGTTTCAGATGGAGCGGGTCATATAAAAAACATTATCTTTATCCGTATCCCATTACCTGTCATATCCCAATGTAACCGTGCCCTCACCCCATCACCAGCTTCACCCCCACCAGCAACGTCACCACCTCGAACGCCCGCTTGATCAGCCGGTTGCCCTGCGCGATCGCGATGTGCGCACCGAGGTAGCCGCCGATCAGTGAGCCGAGCAGCAGCGCGGGCAGCCAGTCCCAGCGGACCGCAGCCTGCAGGCCGAGGGTCAGTGCGCCGGCGCCGTTCCAGAACAGGCCGACCAGGATCAGCGTGTAGGCGACCGCGCGCTTGTAGTCCAGCCCGAACCAGCGCACCAGCCACAGGGTCGCGAACAGCCCCGTCCCGGAGGACAGCGAGCCGTTGATGACCCCGATCAGGAACAGGCCCGCCCCGCCGATCAGATACCCGCGCCGGTCGCGGTGCAGCGGCCGGTGCTCCTGGCCGAGGTCCGGCTTGAACCAGGAATAGACCCCCAGCCCCAGGGTCAGCAGGCCGAGCGTGACCTGAGCCGCCCGGTCGGGCACCTGCAGGATCAGGCGCGCACCCAGCACCACCCCGGGCAGACCGGCGGCGAGCATGAAGCCGGCGAAGCGCTGTTCCACCCCGCCGGCCTTCAGATACCGCAGCGTCGCGCCGATACCCAAGGCGACGGTTGCTATCTTATGCGTCGCCAGCGCCATGCCGAAGGGCAGGCCCAGAAAGATCAGCACCGGCAGCTGGATCAGCCCGGCCCCACCCCCGGACAGGGCCGAGAACATGTTCGCCAGGAGTGATATGGCAAACAGGATCAACTGGCTCAGCCAGTCCATGGCACACACTCAGATGAAATCATCGCATCGTCCGTTCATCACCCGGCTGTCCCGCCCCCGCGATTCCTCGTGGCCGGTCCCGAGTATACCCCGGCGCCCGTACCCGGCGGCGATCCTCCTGTGCCTGTGCCTGGCCGCCGCGGAGGCCCACGGCGCCGCCTACAAATGGACCGACGAGCAGGGCCGCGTCCACTATGGGGATACCATCCCCCCGGCGGAGATCCACCGTTCCTATGAGCAGCTGGACAAGCAGGGCCAGGTCAGTAAACGGGTCGACGCCGCGCTGAGTCCGCAGGAGCGCGCGGAACAGCGGCGGCGCGCGCAGGAACAGGCGGCGGCGCAGGAAGCGGAGCGCCGGAATGCGATTCGCGACCAGTATCTGATCGAAACCTACCAGACGCGGGACCAGGTCAAGGCGGCGTACGACGCCAATCTGGCCAGCCTCGACTCCTCCATCACGCTCGCCGATTCGGTCCTGGAAAAACTGGGCGCCCGGCGTGACGCGCTCGCGAGCAGGGCGGCCGAGAATGAACGGGGCGGCGAGATGACGCAGAAACTCGAGGAGGAGATCCGCGACATCGACCAGCAGATGGAAGACCAGCGTCGCTACATTGAGGAACGGCGCGACGAACGTCGGGAGCTCGAGAAAACCGCCGCGGAGGATATCGCGCGCTTCGAACAGCTGCAGGCCGAGCGGCTCGAGGCGGAACGCAACCAGCAGCCCTGACTCGCCACGGCCTCAAATATTTGGGGTCAGAGTAAAAATTCGCCAAGTATCGAAGTCGGAGCGCGGAACGGTGGCAGAGTTTTTACTCTGACCCCAAATTCCTCAGCGCCGGATCAGCGTCCCCACGCCCTCGTCGGTGAACACTTCCAGCAGCACCGCGTGTTCGACGCGGCCATCGATGATGTGCGCCGTATGGGCGCCTCCCTGCACCGCCTCCAGCGCGCAGCGCACCTTCGGCAGCATGCCGCCGTAGATGGCGCCTTCGGCGACCAGGCGGTCGACGTCCTGGGCGTTGACGCGCGAGATCAGCTGCTCGTCCCTGTCCAGTACGCCGGGGGTGTTGGTCAGCAGGATCAGCTTCTCCGCCTTCAGCACCTCGGCCACCTTGCCCGCCACCAGGTCGGCGTTGATGTTGTAGGACAGACCGTCCTCGCCCAGGCCCACCGGCGCGATGACCGGGATGAAGTCGCTCTGCACCAGCATGTTGATGACGTTGGCGTTGATGCTGGCGACCTCGCCGACGTGGCCGATGTCGATGATCTCGGGCACGTCCATCTCCGGTGCCTGGCGCGTGAAGGTCATCTTGCGCGCGTGGATCAGCGAGCCGTCCTTGCCGGTGAGGCCGACCGCGGTGCCGCCGTGGCGGTTGATCAGCGCGACGATCTCCTTGTTGACGAGTCCGCCCAGCACCATCTCCACCACGTCCATGGTCTCGCTGTCGGTGACGCGCATGCCGTTGATGAACTCGCTCTGCTTGCCGATGCGCGCGAGCAGCTTGCCGATCTGCGGGCCGCCGCCGTGCACCACCACCGGGTTCATGCCGACCAGCTTCATCAGCACGACGTCGCGGGCGAAACCGCTCTTGAGGACGTCATCTACCATGGCGTTGCCGCCGTACTTGATGACGATGGTCTTGCCGGCGAAACGGCGGATGTAGGGCAGCGCCTCGGTCAGCACCCGGGCGATGTTCATGGCGGAATCGGCGGTCAGTGTCATGAGCGCGTATCTCAGCAATTTGGGGTCAGAGTAAAAACTCGCCGAGTATCGAAGCCGAGGCGCGGAACAGCGGCAGAGTTTTTACTCTGACCCCAAATTCCCATCGAGCACGGCGGCGTGCCTGCGCAAATAGTAAACCAAGGCGCGCCGCGCGCGCAAAAGACGACACTCAGAACGGCAGTACCAGTGTCGGATCGATCGCCAGCAGGGCGCGCCGGAAGGCCTCCTGCACGCGCTTCAGCGCGGCGGCATCATCCGCCTCGAAGCGGATGATCAGACACGGGGTCGTATTGGAGGCACGCACCAGGCCCCAGCCGTCGGCGAAGTCCGCCCGCAGGCCGTCGATGGTCGCTACCTTCGCATCGGGGAAACGGGTCGCGGCGAGGAACTTCTCCATGAAGGCGTGATGCATCCCCTCGGCGAAGTCGACCCGCAGTTCCGGCGTCGACACCGCATCCGGCAGGCCGGCGAAGACCTCGGTGGCGGAGCGCGGCTGGGCCGCCAGGATCTCAAGCAGGCGCGCCATGGTGTACAGCGCGTCGTCGAAACCGTACCAGCGCTCCTTGAAGAAGATGTGGCCGCTCATCTCGCCGGCGAGCGGGGCGCCGGTCTCCTTCATCTTGGCCTTGACGAGCGAATGGCCGGTGCGCCACATGAGCGGACGGCCGCCGTGCTCCGCGATCACCCGCGCGAGATGGCGCGAGCATTTGACATCGAAGATGATCTCGGCGCCCGGGTTACGGCTCAGCACGTCGATGGCGTACAGCATCATCTGCCGGTCGGGCCAGATCACGTGACCGGTGGCGTCGATCACGCCGAGACGGTCGCCGTCGCCGTCGAAGGCCAGACCGAGATCGGCCTTGTGCGTCTTCACCGCGCGGATCAGGTCCTCGAGATTCTCCAGTTGGCTCGGATCGGGGTGATGATGCGGAAAATTGCCGTCGACCTCGCAGAACAGCTCGATCGGATTGCAGCCCAGGGCGCGCAGCAGGTCCGGGGCGATGGCGCCGGCCACGCCGCTGCCGCAGTCGACCACCAGCTTCAGCGGCCGCTGGAGCTGGACGTCGCCGGCGACGCGCTGGATGTAATCGCCGCTGATGTCCTGCGTGCGGTAGCCGCCCTCCCGTTCGCCGGTGACGAGGTCGCCCGTCTCGATGCGCCGGCGCAGGCGCTGGATGCCCTCGCCCGCCAGCGTCTCGCCGCCGATCATGATCTTGAAGCCATTGTACTCGGGCGGGTTGTGGCTGCCCGTCACCATCACCCCGGTGCCGGTCTTGAGCGCATGCGTGGCGTAGTACAACAGCGGAGTGGGCGCCAGCCCGATGTCGATCACGTCGATGCCGGTGGAGCGGATGCCGCGGGCGAGCGCCGCGAGGAACCCGGGACCGGACAGGCGGCCGTCACGCGCCACCACGGCGGCATTCAGGCCGAGCTGATGCGCCTCGCTGCCGATGGCCCGGCCGATCGCGTACACGATTTCGTCGGTGAGCGTCTGTCCGACGATGCCACGGATGTCATAGGCCTTGAAGATCGCAGCGGACAGCTGCGGTAATTCGGTTACCTGGATGCCGCCCTCTCCCCCCGCTGTATTCTCCCGCACCATCACTGTTCCTCCACCTTCGCTGTCTTCCGGGGGGCGACCCGCCGCAATCCGTTCAATCACCGGCGCAAGCTCGCGCAGGCCCACCGGATAGCGGGTCCGCGCGGCATCGAGCCGCCATACATCATACGCCGCGCGTTCGAGCATATGCAGATCGCGCTTGAGCACGCGCGTCAGCAGTGCGAATCCGCCGTAGATCGCCAGGGCCATCAGCGCCAGTGCCGCACCCGCGGTGATCAGCAGGGCCGTGAACCCGACCGGTGCCCCGGCGGGCAGCGGCCAGTAACTGAGACGCCAGCGCGTACCTTCCAGCGCGATCTCCCGTGGCGCCGCCTGTGGCGCCGGCTGTCCCGACGTGCGCGCGAGCACCAGCATGCCGCCATCGCCCAGCGCCTGCTGCAGCTCCGCATATCCCGCCGCCAGATGCAGGTCCCGCAAGGGCGCCTGGATCTGATCCAGATCGAACGACACCAGCAGGCTGCCCGCCAGCGAGCGATCGCCGCGGGGCGCCCGCACCGCCGCCACGATGTCGAAGTGCTGCTCCGGGCTCTGGAACAGATGGACCTCGAGCGGCGGCTCACTATCGGTTTCCATGCGCGCGATCAGCTCGAGATCGGCGAAGCCGAGTTGGGGGAACGGGCCCGCCGGCGGCAGCTCGCGGCCGGCGACCGTCAGACTGACCCGGGTCGCGCCGGGGATCAGGCGGACGATCTCCTGCTCGCGCGCGCGCAGCGCCAGCGCATCATCGTCCTGCAAAGCCCGCAGGGTCTCCGATTCCGCGGCGAAGGCCTGCACCTGCCGGCGCAGGCCCTGCAGCCGGGATGTCAGCGCCTGCTGCAGCGCTACGGTCTCGACGGCGACGGTGCGCGCCTGCTGATCGGCGCGCGCCCGGTTCATGCCGTCGACGGCGACATAGGCCGTCGCGCCCACGGCCAGCGCCGCGGCGATGAACAGGCCGACGCCGCAGCGGGCAAGACTGAGCTTGGGACCGGATTCAGGCATGACGCCGCCGCCCGTCCGTCGCGGGCCGGCGTGGCGCGCCGTCTCTGCGGGATGACATGGTCAGACTATCGTATTCAATGACGACCGGAGTGGCCGAAGCCGCCGGCGCCGCGATCACTGCGCTCGAATTCATCCACGATCTCGAATTTCGCCTTCACGACCGGCACGAACACCATCTGCGCGATACGCTCGCCGACGGCGATGGAAAACGGCTCCCGCCCGCGGTTCCAGCACGATACGAACACCTGCCCCTGATAATCGGAGTCGATCAGCCCGACCAGATTGCCCAGCACGATGCCGTGCTTGTGTCCCAGTCCGGAGCGCGGCAGCAGCACCGCGGCGACGTCGTCGTCACCGATGTGGATCGCGAGACCGGTCGGGATCAGGTGCGTCTCGCCCGGGCGGATCTCGAGCGGCGCCTCGAGGCAGGCGCGCAGGTCCATCCCGGCCGCGCCCGCGGTCATGTATTCCGGCAGGGGGAATTCCTTGCCCAGCCGGGCATCAAGGATCCTGAGCTGCACCTTGTGCATGATATCTCTCCGCTATGTATCTGATGATGTCGTGCCCCAGCGTCCGCTTGGAGGCGCGCGGCAGCTCCGCCGTTCCGCCGGCCCAGAACAGGGTCACCTCGTTTTCGTCGCTGTCGAAGCCGATGCCGCGCTCCCCGACCAGGTTGGCGACCACCATGTCCAGCCCCTTGCCCTGCAGTTTCGCGACGGCATGGCGCGCGAGGTCCTCGGTCTCCGCCGCAAATCCCACCATGAAGGGCGCGGCGGGCAGGGCCGCGATTTCGCTCACGATGTCGGGCGTCCGCTCCATTTCCAGCGTCAGTTCGGGCTCGCCCTTCTTGAGCTTGCGCGGCGCGGGCCGGCGCGGGCGGTAATCCGCCACCGCCGCCGCCGCGATGAAGATATCGCAGCCGGCCTGTTCGAGCGCGTACCGCCGCATCTCCTCGGCCGTAACCGCCTCGATGCGACGCACCCCCGACGCCAGCGGCAGTTCGACCGGCCCGCTGATCAACGTCACGCGCGCACCCGCCGCCGCCGCGGCGTCGGCCAGGGCATAGCCCATCTTGCCCGAGCTGCGGTTGGACACGAACCGCACCGGGTCGATCGGTTCCCGTGTCGGTCCGGCCGTCACCACCACCGACAATCCCTGCAACGGACCGCTTCCGAGCAGATCCGCCGTCAACGCGGTCAGCTCTTCCGGTTCCAGCATGCGCCCGGCGCCGCTCTCGCCGCAGGCCTGATCACCGCTGCCGGGGCCGAACAGCCGCACGCCGCGCTGTGCCAGCGTCGCGATATTCGCACGCGTGGCCGGATGCTCCCACATCACCCGGTTCATCGCCGGCGCCAGCGCCAGCGGTGCGGTGGTCGCGAGACACAGGGTCGACAGCAGGTCATCGGCGAATCCCGCGGCGAGCTTGGCGATCATATGGGCGGAGGCCGGAGCGATCAGGACGAGGTCCGCCCAGCGCGCCAGCTCGATATGCCCCATGACCGTCTCATCCTCGGGGTCGAGGTGGCGCGTGTGCACGCGGCGGCCGGAGACCGCCTGCAGCGTCAGGGCGGTGATGAACTCGGCGCCGGCCCGCGTCAGGACCACCTCCACCTCGGCACCCTCGGCGCGCAGCCGGCGCACCAGGTCGGGGGCCTTGTAGGCGGCAATGCTGCCGCTGACCCCGAGCAGAATCTTTTTGTTTGCCAGACGCATATCGTGCCGCTAAGCTTGATTTCCGGTCCGGGTACAGCGCGCCCGGAACGCCATAAGATAGCATTTAATCGCCATGGGCGCGCGCGAACCCCGTCGCAGGAAGCGGCGGCGGGCCACCCTCCAGGACGACAAGGAGTGTCGATCATGGCGATCTCTCATTGGCCCGCGGCGGAACGGCCGCGGGAAAAACTGTGCCTGCGCGGCCCGGCCAGCCTGTCCGATGCGGAACTGCTGGCCATCTTCCTGCGCACCGGCGTGCGCGGCAGGACGGCGGTGGACATCGCGCGCGAACTGCTGCAGGAATACGGCGGCCTGCGCGCGCTGTGCGAGGCGGACCGCGCGCGGTTCTGCCGCGGGGCCGGCCTCGGCCCGGCCAAGTACGTCCAGTTGCAGGCCGCGCTGGAACTCGGCCGGCGCCATCTGAACGAAACCCTGAAGCGCGGCGACGCGCTGAGCAACCCGGGCGACACCCGAAACTACCTGACCGCACAGCTGCGCGATCGTCCCCACGAAGTCTTCGCCTGCCTGTTCCTGGACACGCGCCACCGCGTCATCGCCTTCGAGGAGCTGTTTCGCGGCACCATCGACGGGGCGAGCGTGCACCCGCGTGAGATCGTGAAACGCGCCCTGGCACACAATGCCGCCGCGCTGATCCTGGCCCATAATCACCCCTCCGGCGTGGCCGAACCGAGCCAGTCCGATCTGCGCCTGACCGAGCGCCTGCGCGATGCGCTCCGGCTGGTCGATATCCGGGTGATCGATCACATCGTGATCGGCGATGGCCAGGCCGCCTCGTTCGCGGAGCTGGGCCTGCTGTAGATGGCCAAAAAACGTCTAAGTCATTGATATAAATACTGAACAAATATCACCCATGTCGGCGCGCTTGTGGTCGGCGCCGCGATTTGGTATAAAGCTCCGTTTCCGTCTTTCATCGGGAGTTGATGTCATGTCCAGGGTTTGTCAGGTAACCGGGAAGCGGCCGACCGTCGGCAACAACGTTTCTCATGCCAACAACAAGACCAGGCGCCGCTTTCTGCCCAATCTGCAGACGCACCGCTTCTGGGTCGAAAACGAGAAGCGCTGGGTCAGGCTGCGCGTCAGCACCCAGGGCATGCGCATCATCGACAAGCAGGGCATCGATAACGTCCTCGCCGATATCCGCGGCCGCGGCGTCAAGGTTTAAGGGGCACGACCATGCGTGAAAAGATCAAGCTCGCCTCCTCCGCCGGAACGGGGCACTTCTACACCACGACCAAGAACAAGCGCACCATGCCGGACAAGATGGAGATCAAGAAATTTGATCCCGTCGTGCGCAAGCATGTCGTCTACAAGGAAACCAAGCTGAAGTAGTCGCTGCTTCTGTTCAATGTCATAAAAAAACCCGCTCCAGGCGGGTTTTTTTATGACTCACGATCCGCCGTTCATGCCGGCACCGGCCGCATCGAGTAACTGCGGAGGACGCGGACGAAGTCCTGCAGGGCGTGGATGCCCGAGGCCTCGGCCTGGCGACACCATTCCTGCAGCGCCTGCAGCAGGTGCTCGTTGGAATCCGCCGAGCGGCGCCAGATGGCCTGCAGGCGCTGCTTGAAACGGTACACCGTCTCCAGTTTCTGACTGTCGCTCAGGATCGATTCCAGCTGGCGCTGCGCCCGCGCGTCGATCAGCGACTCGTCGCGCATCAGCAGGCGGCGCGCCTTGCGCAGCAGGGGCCGGGCCGCGCCGGCCGCGCGCCGCATCTCATCGCGATGCACGCGCCGCAGGACATCACGACCATAGCGGGACATGACCTGGAAGCGGTTGCTGATGATCGCGGCCAGCGTATCCATGTCGACGACCGTCTTGCCCGGATCGAGCAGCGGCCGGGCGGCGAGCTTGCGCACGCGCGCCAGACGGAACAGGCTCAACAGGCGTATGTACAGCCAGCCGATGTCGAATTCCCACCATTTGGAGGACAGCCTGGCCGATGAGGCGAAGGTGTGATGATTGTTGTGCAGCTCCTCACCGCCGATCAGGATGCCCCAGGGCACGATGTTGGTGGAGGCGTCCGACACCTCGTAGTTGCGATAGCCCCACCAGTGGCCGAGCCCGTTGATGACGCCGGCCGCGAAGAACGGGATCCACAGCATCTGGATGCCCCATACGGCCACGCCCGCGAGGCCGAACAGGAACACATCGGCCAGGAACATCACACCGATCCCGAGCACGCAGTGCGGGGTATAGAGCCTGCGCTCGATCCAGTCATTCGGGGTCCCGTGGCCGTACTTGGCCAGGGTCTCGCGGTCCGCGGCCGCGACCTGGTACAGCTCGGCCCCTTCCAGCAGGACCTTTCTGATGCCGCGCACCTGCGGACTGTGTGGATCTTCCTCGGTCTCGCACTTGGCGTGGTGCTTGCGGTGGACGGCCACCCACTCCTTCGTCACCATGCCGGTGGTCAACCAGAGCCAGAAGCGGAAAAAATGGCTGACCAGGGGGTGCAGTTCCAGCGCCCGGTGGGCCTGGTGGCGGTGCAGAAAGATCGTGACGGCCGCGATGGTGACGTGGGTCAGAACCAGCGCCGCCAGCAGCGACTGCCAGAGTGAGAAACCGGTGATGCCGTTTATCATGTGGATACGAGCCTCCTGCAATGAATGATCGCGGCGAGGGCTATTCCCGATCGCACCCTCCGAGCCGTCTTGCTGAATTATAGGGGCGCGGACCGCCGATTTCACCCACCAACCACAGGGTTTCAGGTGGCCAGGCCTCGCTCAGGTACGGTACTCCGCATTGATGCGCACGTAATCATAGGAGAAATCGCAGGTCCAGACACAGGCCCGGGCCTGGCCGCGCGCGAGCTCGATCCGGATCGTGATCTCGCTGCGTTGCATGACGTCTCGCCCCCGTTCCTCGGTGTAATCCGGCGCCCGGCCGCCGCCGCGCACGATACAGACCTCGTCGAGATAGACGGAAACGGCATCGACGTCGAGATCGGACAGCCCGCTGCGACCCACGGCGGCGAGGATTCGCCCCCAGTTGGGGTCGCTGGCGAAAAACGCGGTCTTCACCAGGGGCGAGAGCGCCACGGCGTTGGCCACGGCGCGGCATTCCTCCGGGTCCCGGCCCTGCACCGCTTCGACCGTGATGAATTTGGTCGCTCCCTCCGCATCGCGCACGATCGCCTGCGCGAGTTCCACGCACACAGAGGCGATCGCATCGCGCAGCGGCGGGTAATGCGCGTCCCGGTCCGAGACCAGGGGCGGCGCGGACGAGGCGCCGGTGGCGATCAGGACGCAGGCATCATTGGTCGAGGTGTCGCCATCGACCGTAATGCTGTTGAACGAGGCGCCGACCGCCTCCTGCAGGCAGCGCTGAAGCAATTCCGCGGGCAGGCGGGCATCGGTGGCGATGAAGGCCAGCATGGTGGCCATATTGGGATGGATCATGCCGGCGCCCTTCGCGATGCCGGTGATCGTCACGCTATGCCCGCCGAGCTGGATGCGCCGCGACACGCCCTTGGGCACGGTATCGGTGGTCATGATGCCGGTGGCGGCGTCGTTCCAGCCCTCCGCCCGCACGGCCGCGCGCGCGGCCGGGATGCCGCTCACGATCCTGTCCACGGGGAGCGGCTCGCCGATGACGCCGGTCGAAAACGGCAACACCTCGGCGGGATCGCAGCCGGCCTGGGCGGCGAGGGCGGCGCAGCACTCCTCGGCCCCGCGCAGGCCGAGCGCGCCGGTGCCGGCGTTGGCATTGCCGGTGTTGATCAGCAGGTAGCGCGGCTTGCGCGTCGCGAGGTTCCGGCGCGCGACGGTCACGGGCGCGGCGCAGAAAGCGTTGCGCGTGAACACCGCGGCGCATTCGCTGCCGGGATCGATTTCCATGAGGACGAGATCGAGCCGGCCCGCCTTGCGGATGCCCGCCGCCGTCGCGCTGATTCGAATGCCGCCCACCGCTTGCAGCGGCGGCAACACGCCGGACAGACCTACAGCCATGATGGAATCACCGGTATCGCCTCGACCGAGGGAAAGAACAGACGATAGAGAAAGCGGGGCGGATATTCAAGCCGGCGCCGCGCAAGCGCGGCACACCGGCATCATTCGAGACGGCCGTGACACTGCTTGTATTTTTTCCCCGACCCGCACGGACAGGGGTCGTTGCGGCCGAGCTTGGGGTTCGGGCGCACGAAGGGTTGCGCGGATTCGGCGCCGTCATCATCGCCCGCGACCGCGCCCCCGCCAGAGGCCGCGGCGAGCGCGCTGGCTTCCGCATGCTGGTATTGCATGCGCGCGTGAGAGCGACGCTGTTCCTCCACCGCCTGGACATCCTCTTCGGTGCGAACCTGGACGCGGGACAGGATGGTGACGACTTCCTGCTTGAGGCGCTCCAGCATCGAGCTGAACAGCTCGAAGGCCTCGCGCTTGTATTCCTGCTTGGGGTTCCGTTGCGCGTATCCGCGCAAGTGGATGCCCTGGCGCAAATGATCCATGTTGGCGAGATGGTCCTTCCAGTTGCTGTCCAGCACCTGCAGCATGACCGCCTTCTCGAACTCGCGCATGACCTTGGCGCCGACCAGTTTCTCCTTCTCCGCGTAGGCGTCCTCCAGCGCCGCCAGGATGCGGGCGCGCAGGGATTCCTCGTGCAGGTTGTCATCCTGCTCGAGCCAGGAGGCAATCGTAAGGCGCAGGCCGTACTCCTGTTCCAGCGCCTTCTCCAGCCCCGGGATATCCCATTGCTCATCCAGACTCTCGGGCGGGATGTAGCCGTCGATGAACCCGTTGAGGACATCGTGGCGCAAGGTCTGGATGGTCTCGGAAATATCGGTCCCTTCCATCAACTCATTGCGCTGCTCGTAGATCACGCGGCGCTGGTCATTGGCGACGTCGTCATACTCGAGCAACTGCTTGCGGATATCGAAATTGTGCCCCTCGACCTTGCGCTGGGCGCCCTCGATCGCCTTGGTCACCCACGGGTGCTCGATCGCCTCGCCCTCCTGCATGCCCAGCTTCTGCATCAGGGCGGCGACGCGCTCGGAGGCGAAGATGCGCATCAGATTGTCCTGCAGTGACAGGTAGAACCGGCTGGACCCGGGATCACCCTGCCGGCCCGAACGGCCCCGCAACTGATTGTCGATGCGGCGCGACTCATGGCGTTCCGTGCCGATGATGTGCAGTCCGCCGGCGGCAAGCACCTGGTCGTGACGCTGTTGCCACGCCGCGCGCAGTCCCTGCCGGTCCGCATCGCCCGTCGTTTCCGGCAAGGCCGCAAGCTCCGACTCCAGCGCTCCGCCCAGCACGATGTCGGTGCCGCGACCGGCCATGTTGGTGGCGATGGTCACCGCCCCGGGCCGGCCGGCCTGGGCGACGATCTCGGCCTCGCGCTCATGCTGCTTGGCGTTCAGGACTTCGTGCTTGACACCGCCCTTGCGCAGCAGCTTCGACAGATATTCCGAGGTCTCGATCGATGTCGTGCCGACGAGCACCGGCTGACCGCGCGAATTGCACTCGGAGATATCCTGGATGATGGCATCGTATTTCTCGCCCGCGGTCAGATAGACGAGGTCCCCCATGTCCTTGCGCGTCATCGGCCGGTGGGTCGGGATCACCACGACCTCCAGTCCGTAGATCTGCTGGAACTCGTAGGCTTCGGTGTCGGCCGTGCCGGTCATGCCGGACAGCTTCTGATACATGCGGAAGTAATTCTGGAACGTGATCGAGGCGAGCGTCTGGTTTTCGTTCTGGATCGGCACGCCTTCCTTCGCCTCGATCGCCTGGTGCAGACCCTCGGACCAGCGGCGTCCCGGCATGGTGCGGCCGGTGAATTCGTCGACGATGACGATCGTTCCGTCCTTGACGATGTATTCCACGTCGCGGTGGTACAGCACGTGCGCGCGCAAGGCGGCGTTCAGGTGGTGCATCAGGCGGATGTTGGCCGCGCTGTAGAGGCTGTCGCCCTCCTTCAGCAGCCCGCTCTTCAGCATCAGCTCCTCGACCTTCTCGAATCCGGCTTCGGTGAGGTGGACCTGTTTCGCCTTCTCGTCGACGGAATAGTCGCCCGGGCCGTTCTCCGACTCCTGGCGTTGCAGGCGCGGAATCAGCTTGTTGATCTCGGAATACAGGTTCGAGGTTTCATCCACCGGGCCGGAGATGATCAGCGGCGTGCGCGCCTCGTCGATCAGGATCGAGTCGACCTCGTCGACGATCGCGTAACTGAGGCCGCGCTGGACCTTGTCCGCGGGGCGGAAGGCCATGTTGTCACGCAGATAATCGAAACCGAACTCGTTGTTGGTGCCGTAGGTGATGTCGGCGGCATAGGCCGCGCGCTTCTCCTGCGACGACTGGCCGGCATGGATCACGCCGGTGGTCATGCCGAGGAATCCGTACACCCGGCCCATCCAGGCAGAGTCGCGTCGCGCCAGGTAATCGTTGACGGTCACCACATGCACGCCCTTACCGGGCAAGGCGTTCAGATAGGCGGGCAGGGTTGCGACGAGGGTCTTGCCTTCACCCGTGCGCATCTCGGCGATCTTGCCGGAGTTGAGCACCATGCCGCCGATCAGTTGGACGTCGAAATGACGCATCCCCAGGGTGCGCTTCGAGGCCTCGCGCACCGCCGCGAAGGCTTCCGGCAGCAGATCGTCGACGGTCGCCCCATCGGCGATGCGGCGGCGGAATTCGTCGGTCTTGGCCCGCAACTCGTCATCCGACAGCGCGGTATAGGCCGACTCCAGTCCGTTGATGTTTCCGACGACGGCGCGGAGCCGCCTCAGCAGGCGTTCGTTGCGGCTACCGAAGATTTTGCTGAGAAACTTGCTGACCATTTAGCGGTGACGGGAAATTGAATGTGACAAACCACCGCCCGTGGCGCGGCGGCCTACTTGGCCGCGTAAACGAATTTCGCGGGATCTACCACGCGGCCGTTCTTGAGAACTTCAAAATGGACATGGGGCCCGGTCGAGCGCCCGGTGGATCCCATCAGCGCCAGAGCCTGCCCCTTTGTGACAACGTCCCCGACCTTAACCAGATTTTTCCGGTTATGGGCGTAACGCGTAATATAACCGTTGCCGTGGTTGATTTCCACCATCATGCCGTAGCCGTAGCGTTCCGCTGACCAGGTAACGAGACCCGAGGCCACGGCCTGGATCTCCATGCCGTCCTTCCCCGCGAAATCGATGCCCTTGTGGAACTCGCGCAGCCCCGTGAAGGGATCCGTCCGCATGCCGAAGTAGGATGAAATCCATCCACTCTGGATCGGGCGCCCGGTGGGCAGGACCTGCGCATCCAGGCTGCGGTTCATGAAGAAGGACTCCAGCACCCGCAGCTGCTGTTCACGGCTGTCCATCTGGTCCGCCAGCTGATCCAGGGACTTCATGAAACTGGGCGGATCGATTTCCTGCGCCAGTTCGATATCGGCCTGCGGACCGCCCTGGGCCGGCGGCGCGTCGAAATTGAATTCGCCCTTGTCGAGCTTGGCCACCTCGACCAGGCGCTGCCCTAATGCATTGATGCGGACCGCCTGCGCCTGCAGATGACCCAGACGGGTCGCCAGCGCGCTCACTTCCTCACGCGCCTGCTCCGAAGCCCGATTGATCTCCTGCCGGTACTGCACCAGTTCCTGCGCCCATTCACCGGGAATCAGCGCCGTGTGCGCCCGGGATTTGCCCAGGTACACGCCGGCAAGGACCGCCATGATCGGGACCAGCACCAGGACACCGACCAGGGCGGTGACCATCCTCCAGCCTTCCAGCTGGAAACAGGCGGGTTTTCCCGCGCGCTTGGTAAATACGATAATATTCATTTCGTATGCAACCCCATCAGCAAACACGCCGTGCGCGGATCATCGGACCCTTGCCATGAACTCTGAGCGCGCGCGCCGTCATGACTCAGGCAAATCCTGCGGCGCCCTGTTGCACGGCGCCGGTGGAGAGTTCGGATACCTTATAGAACACTGCAAACGACTGGAACGCATGTCCCGCATGCTGCTGGACCGGCTCCCACCCTCTTTCCAGCCGCACTGTCGGGTTGCCGGAATCGCACGGCAGACCCTGATCCTGCACGCGGACTCACCGGCGTGGGCATCCAAGCTGCGTTATTATTGCCCACAACTGCCCGCCGAACTGTGTCAGTTGCCGGATTTCAGCCAGTTGAAGGACCTCCGCATCAAGGTGGTGCCGCCAGAATTCCTGCAAGCATCACGCCAGATAAGCCCGACTCTACGGAGATCGTTGCCCCCATCCGCCGCGCGTCTGCTGCGGGAGGTGGCCGCCGTGACCCCAAACGCGCCGCTCAAGGCAGCGCTGCTTCGCCTGGCGACCCGGGAAAAAACAAATTCTTAACCAAGAAACAACAAATTAGAGCGCTTTCGCGCCGGGGGCCCTGATCAGCCCGCGGATACCGGCTGCATGTACGAAATCGGCGCCGGCTGGTCCCCTTGAAACGTGACCTGTTCCCAGGCGTCGCGATCGGCCATCAGTCTGCGCAGGAGCATATTGTTCAGGGCGTGCCCCGATTTGTAGCCGCTGAAGGCCCCGATCAGGCTGTGACCGAGCAGGTAGAGGTCGCCGATCGCGTCGAGAACCTTGTGCTTGACGAACTCGTCCTCGTAACGCAGGCCATCCTCGTTCAGGACCCGGTAATCGTCGACCACCACGGCATTGCTCAGGCTTCCGCCCAGCACAAGGTTCATCTCGCGCAGGCGCTCGTAGTCACGCATGAAACCGAAGGTGCGGGCACGGCTGATCTCCTTGACGAAGGAGGTCGTCGAAAAATCGATGCAGGCTTCCTTGTTCCGACCGCGAAAGGCAGGGTGATTGAAATCGATGGAGAAGGAAACCTTGAACCCCTCGAAGGGATCGAAACGCGCCCATTTGTCGCCGTCGAGCACCTCGACGGAGCGCTTGATCCGGATGAAGCGCTTGGGTGCGTTCTGTTCCTCGATGCCGGCCGACTGTATAAGGAATACGAACGGACCCGCGCTACCGTCCATGATCGGCACCTCGGGCGCGCTGAGATCGACATAGGCATTGTCGATGCCGAGCCCGGCGAAGGCGGACAGCAGATGCTCGACGGTGGAGATGCGGACATCCCCTTTCACCAGGGTAGTGGAGAGCGTGGTTTCACCGACATTCTCTTCGCGCGCCGGAATTTCGACGGGCTCATCGAGATCCACCCGCCGAAAGATGATGCCCGAATCCGCGGCAGCGGGACGCAACGTGAGAAAGATCTTTTTTCCGGTGTGTAAACCGACTCCCGTGGCCCGTATGACGTTTTTCAACGTACGCTGTTTTAGCATCAATCCTTGTCCCTGAATACACCGCGGGCACCTTGCCCGCAAATTTGCGGCGACTATAGCACAGCACCTTACGCCTGCCTAGGAATAACCGCAATGGTTATCGGCCGCGCTGGCGCGTCCTGTAGCGACGGGTTCTCATTTCCCGCGCGGCCGGTCCATCGACTGCCGGGGCCTCCTCAGCCCATCAATCGGCCTGCCGCCGCAGAAAGGCCGGGATGTCCAGATAGTCCATATTGGTCGTCCCGTCCTTGAGCATGGGTGCCTCCTCGACGGTCCGGCCGCGTGCGAACGCCGGCCGGTCCAACGGCGCGTAATCGACCTCGCCACTCGCCTTGCGTACCGGCTCGACGACCTTTTCCACCGCCTTTTCCACCACCTTGAGCTGGATCTCCTCCGGCTTCTGCACCCGTTCCTGGGGCAGGCCCAGGCCCGTCGCCACGACGGTCACGCGCAACTCGTCGCTCATCTCGGGATCGATCACGGTGCCCACCACCACGGTCGCATTTTCCGAGGCGAACGATTTGATGGTGTTGCCGACCTCTTCGAACTCGCCGATCGACATGTCCATGCCGGCCGTGACGTTCACCAGGATGCCGCGCGCGCCCTGCAGATCGATATCTTCCAGCAGCGGGCTGGCGATCGCCGCCTCGGCCGCCTCGCGCGCGCGATTCTCGCCGCGATGGCTGCCCGAGCCCATCATGGCCATGCCCATCTCCGACATCACCGTGCGCACATCCGCGAAGTCGACGTTGATCAGGCCGGGGCGGGTGATGAGATCAGCGATGCCCTGCACGGCGCCGAGCAGGACATTGTTCGCGGCCTTGAAGGCGTCCAGCAAGGTCACCGACTTGCCGAGCACGGAAAGCAGCTTCTCATTCGGGATCGTAATCAGCGAATCCACGTACTGGCTCAGCTGGCGAATGCCTTCCTCGGCGATCATGGCGCGTTTGCGGCCCTCGAACGAGAATGGCTTGGTCACCACGGCCACCGTCAGGATCCCCAGTTCACGCGCGGTCTGCGCCACGACCGGGACGCCGCCGGTGCCGGTGCCGCCGCCCATGCCAGCGGTGATGAAGACCATGTCGGCGCCCTGCAATACCTCGACGATGCGGTCACGATCCTCCAGCGCCGCCTGGCGTCCGATCTCCGGATTGGCGCCGGCGCCCAGCCCCTTGGTGATGCCCGTACCGAGTTGCAGCGTGGTGCGCGCGGACGAGGCCTTCAAGGCCTGGGCGTCCGTGTTGGCACAGATGAAATCGACGCCCTCGATCTGCGCCGACACCATATGCTCGACGGCATTGCCGCCGCCCCCTCCCACGCCGATGACCTTGATCACGGCGTTTTGACTGTAGGAATCCATCAGCTCGAACATATTTATTACCTCCTTTTCTAAATTTGATTCATTCCGTCATGCACTTCAGAAATTGCCCTGAAACCAGCCCTTCATCCTGCCCCATACTCCCTTGACCCCGTTGCTCACCCGCACCGGGGCCTTCCTGCCGCCATAACGCTGCTGATGTCCGTACAGCAGCAGACCCACGCCGGTGGCGTAGATCGGATTGCGCACCACGTCGACCAGGCCACTCACCTTTTGCGGCAGACCCAGCCGCACCGGCGTGTGGAACACCTCCTCGGCGAGTTCGATCACGCCTTCCATCTTCGCGCTGCCGCCGGTCAGCACCACGCCCGAGGCGATCAGGCTCTCGAAACCGGAGCGGCGCAGCTCCGCCTGGACCAGCGTGAACAGTTCGTCGTAGCGCGGCTCCACCACCTCGGCCAGCGTCTGCCGCGCCAGGCGCCGCGGCTTGCGCTCGCCGACGCCGGGCACCTCGATGGTCTCGTTCGGATTGGCCAGCTGGGTGAGCGCGCAGCCGTACTTGATCTTGATCTCCTCGGCGTACTGCGTCGGGGTGCGCAGCGCGACCGCGATGTCGTTGGTGACCTGATCGCCGGCGATCGGGATCACCGCGGTGTGGCGGATGGAGCCGTCGGTGAACACCGCGATATCGGTGGTGCCGCCGCCGATATCCACCAGACATACGCCGAGCCCCTTCTCGTCATCGGTCAACACCGCATAGCTCGACGCGAGCTGCTCGAGGATGATGTCATCGACCTCCAGGCCGCAGCGGCGCACGCACTTGATGATGTTCTGCGCCGCGCTGACCGCGCCGGTCACGATATGCACCTTCGCCTCCAGGCGCACGCCGGACATGCCTACCGGCTCCATGATGCCTTCCTGGTTGTCGATGATGAATTCCTGCGGCAGTATGTGCAGCATCTTCTGGTCGGCCGGGATCGCGACGGCGCGCGCGGCGTCGATCACGCGGTCGACGTCTCCGGGCGCGACTTCCTCGTCGCGGATTGCGACGATGCCGTGCGAATTGATGCTGCGGATATGGCTGCCGGCGATGCCGGTGTACACCGAATGGATCTCGCATCCCGCCATCAGCTCGGCCTCTTCCACCGCGCGCTGAATGGACTGCACGGTGGACTCGATATTGACGACGACACCCTTCTTAAGGCCGCGCGAAGGATGCGAGCCGATCCCGATGACCTCGATCTCGTCGTTTTCGGTCACCTCGCACACGATCGCCACGACCTTCGAGGTGCCGATGTCCAGTCCAACGATCAGATCTTTTCCGTCTTTCTTAGGCATTTATGCTTTGTCTCCAGTATTCTTCGCGCCCGGCCGGCGGACCGCGTCAGTGCCGGACAGGCGCCATTTCACGGCGAAGCCGTTGGTGTAGCGCAGATCCACTTCCTCCACGTCGGCGACGCGTCCCGCGAGCGCTCCGGGATAGAATCGCGCGAAGCGCTCGAGCTGTCGTTCGCTGTCCTTGCGGCCCAGAGTCAGACGCATGCCGTTGTCGAGCGTCAGGCGCCAGGAACGCCGCGCGTCCATGCTCAAACTGGTGATGGCGAGTCCCTGCGGCGCCAGCCGTTCCCCCATCCTCACATAGGCGGCCATGACCTGCGTCGAGGTACGTGACGGCCCCTCCAGCAGGGGCAGCTTCCTCGCCTCCGCGTCGAGTTCGGCGGGATGGAACACCTGACCGGCCGGATTGACCAGTCCCCCTTCCTGCCAACGGGCCACCGCCCGCTCCTCCGTCACGGTGACCTGGAGCACGTCCGGCCACACACGCCGGACCGAGGCACGCTCGACCCAGGGCAGTTCCTCCAGCGCCTGCTTGATCGCCCGCACGTCGGTCTCGAAAAATCCCGTCGTGGTATACGGCGCGACGATCGCCGACAACTCCGGGACGCTGATGTGCGCGAAACTTCCTTCCACCCGCAGCACCCTGAAGGGAAACTGCGTGCGCTCCATCAGGCTTACACTGCCCCACAAGGTATGGGCCGTGAATATCACCGTCAGTCCGGCCAGCCCGACCAGTCCCCGTCGCAGGTAACGATGGCGCCACATCCCCCCCCATGCGCGAACGCGCCGCCGTCGACGTTTCATGACACCTCCGCCGCGGTTGCCGCCGGCAGATCGAGCGTCTCCTCGAGGATGCGCCACACGAGCTCGTCGAAGCCGATCCCCACCGCGCGCGCGGCCATCGGCATCAGCGAATGCGAGGTCATCCCGGGCACCAGATTCGCCTCCAGCAGCCACGGTTCGTCGCCGGCATCCATCAGAAAATCGATACGGCCCCAGCCGCGCGCGCCGAGCAGGTCGAAAGCCTGCAGGCACAGCGTACGGACGCGCTCCTCGACCGCGGCGGAAAGACCGCTGGGGCAGACGTAGCGCGTCTCGTCGGAGAGATACTTGGCGCGATAGTCGTAGAACTCCCCGTCGGGTTCGATGCGGATCGTCGGCAGGGCGTTCCGGCCCAGGATCGCGCAGGTGAACTCCGGGTTGCCCGCGCCGCAGGAAATGAACCGCTCCGCCATCACGGTCCGGGCGCCATCGCCACGTGCAAGCGCGAACGCCGCCTCGATCTGGCCGGGCTCCTTCACTTTCGTCACGCCGACGCTGGAGCCCTCATCCGAAGGCTTGACGATGAACGGGTAGCCCAGCGCTTCCGCCGCGGCACGCAGGTCCGCGACGGAATCCACCAGACGGTAATCCGGTGTCGGCAGACCCTCCGCCCGCCACATCCGTTTCGAGCGCAGCTTGTCCATGGCCAGCGCCGAAGCGAGCACACCGCTGCCGGTACAGCGCAGGTCGATCAGATCGAGCACCGCCTGCAGCGTACCGTCTTCACCAACGGTGCCATGCATCACATTGAAGGCGCGGTCGAAGCCTTCGCGCTTCAGGCCACACAGGCGTTCACGGTCGGGATCCACGCCATGGGCATCCACACCGCGCCCGCGCAGGGCGTCGAGCACGGCCCGGCCGCTCCACAGCGACACCTCGCGCTCCGCCGACCAGCCGCCCATCAGCACGCAGACCCGACCGAACACGGCCGGATCGCTCACCCGGACACCCTGCAGGCGCTCACTCATGGCCGCCCTCCGCCGCCGGCTCACCGACGATCCGCACTTCCGGCACCAGCCGCACGCCCTGCATCCGCTCGACGGTATCCCGCACGTGCAGGATCAGGCCTTCGATGTCGGCGGCGGTGGCCGTGCCGTCGTTGACGATGAAGTTGGCGTGCTTGCGCGATACCTCCGCTCCGCCGATACGCATGCCCTTGAGACCGCAGGCCTCGACCAGCCGTCCGGCGTAATCGCCGGGCGGATTGCGGAACACCGAGCCGCAGCTCGGCTGCCCCATCGGCTGCAGGTCGGTACGGCGGGCGAGCAGTTCCTTGATGCGTGCGCGCGCCACCTCGGCGTTGCCGGACTGCAACCGCAGCAGTGCGGCGACGAACCATTCGCCGGCGGGCCCGTGCACGCTCCGATAACCGACCGTGTACTGGTCCGGTGTGCGCCGCGTGATGTTGCCGCTGCGGTCGATCGTGTCGACGGCCTGCACCAGCGGCCAGGTCTCGCCGCCGAAGGCGCCCGCGTTCATCGCCAGGGCGCCGCCCAGGGTCCCCGGGATGCCGATCAGGAATTCGGTCCCTGCCAGGCCCGCATTCGCGCAATGGCGCGCGACCTTGGCGCAGGGCGTACCGGCGCCGACCTGCACGACGTTACCGTCCAGGGTGGCGATGTCGTCGAGCGCGGCATTGGTGGCGATCACGCTGCCGCGGATCCCGCCGTCGCGCACCAGCAGATTACTGCCGAGACCGATCCATAACACCGCCTCGTCCGCCGGCAATCCCTTCAGATAGCACGCCAGATCGTCGAGATCCGCGGGCTCGTAAAAACGGTCGGCCGGACCGCCCGCGCGCCACGACGTATGGCGCGCCATCGGCTCGCCGCGGCGCAGGACACCGCGCGGCGTCGCTGCGCCGTGCCGGGACGGGGACGACTCGTCCAACGCCATCATGCCTTGCCTCCCGCGCGCAACTGCTCGGCCAGCCGCCCCGCCAGCGCACCGATATCGCCGGCACCCATGGTGAGCAGAATGTCGCCGTCGACCAGCGTCGCGCGCAGCACGCGCGCGAGCTCCGCGCCGTCCTGCACGAACACCGGCTCGATACGGCCGCGCGCGCGGATCGCGCGACACAGCGTGCGCGCGTCGACGCCCGGGATCGGTTCCTCGCCGGCCGCATATACCTCCAGCATCAGCACTTCGTCCGCTTCCGACAGCACGGAACTGAAGTCCTCGAACAGGTCGCGCGTGCGCGTATAGCGATGGGGCTGGAAGACCAGCACCAGGCGCCGTCCGGGCCAGCCGGCGCGGATCGCCTGTATCACCGCCTGGATCTCGCGCGGATGATGACCGTAGTCGTCGAGCATCATCACGCGACCGCCCGGGGCCGCGATCTCGCCGTAGGACTGGAAGCGGCGCCCGATGCCCTGGAAACCCAGCAGTCCGTGCAGGACCGCCTCGTCCGTTACACCGAGCTCCCCCGCCACCGCCATCGCCGCGAGCGCGTTCAGCACATTGTGCCGACCGGCCAGATTGAGCCGCACCTCTAGCGGGGCCTGGCCGCCCGGACGGCTGACGGTGAAGCGGGATGTGGAACCCTCATGCACGAGGTTCCCGGCGCGGAAGTCGGCCTGTTCCGCGATGCCGTAGGTGACCAGCGGGCGGGAGATCTCGGGCAGCAGCGCGCGAATCACGGGATCGTCGACGCAGACGACCGCCAGTCCGTAAAATGGCAGGTTATGCAGAAAATCGATGAAGGCCTGGCGCAACTGGGCGAAATCGCCGTGATAGGTCTCCATGTGATCCGCATCGATATTGGTGACCACTGCCAGCAAGGGCTGCAGATGCAGGAAGGAGGCGTCGCTCTCGTCGGCCTCGGCGACCAGGTAGTTGCTTCCGCCGAGGCGGGCATTGGCGCCGGCGCTGTTGAGTCGCCCGCCGATCACGAAGGTGGGATCGAGCCCGCCTTCCGCCAGCAGGCTCGCGATCAGGCTGGTGACGGTGGTCTTGCCGTGCGTGCCGGCCACCGCGACGCCGTAACGGAAACGCATCAGCTCGGCGAGCATGGCGGCGCGCGGCACGATCGGGATACGGCGCCGCTGCGCGGCGACGATCTCCGGATTGCTGTCACCGACGGCGCTCGACCTGACCACCACGTCGCAGTCTTCGATCAGGCCGGCATCGTGGCCGATCGCGACCCGGATGCCATTGTCACGCAGACGCCGGATGGCGGCGCCATCGGACAGATCCGAACCCGACACCGTGTAGCCCAGGTTGTGCAGCACCTCCGCGATGCCGTTCATCCCGGAACCCCCGATACCCACGAAGTGGATATGGCGCACCCGACCCATGCGCACCGCGGGCTGCGCACCGGAGCCCGGCACCATGCCGCTTGCGCCCGCACTAGCCATGCGCGGCCTCCAGGCACAGGCGCGCCACCTGCCGCGCCGATTCCGGCTGCGCCAGCCGCCGCGCGGCCCGCGCCATCCGCAGGATGTCATCACGTCCGCCGTCGATGGCGGCGCGGCAGAATCCGCCCAGCAACTCGATCAGCCGCGCCTCCAGGCGGGAATCCTGCGCCAGCAACAGGCCCGCGCCCGTGTCGACCAGGTAGGCGGCATTGCGCGTCTGATGATCGTCCACCGCCTGTGGAAAAGGCACCAGGAGCGCGCCGATCCCGGCGGCGGTCAGCTCGGCGATGGTCAATGCACCGGCCCGGCAGACCACCAGGTCCGCCCAGGCATAAGCCGCCGCCATGTCGTCGATGAATACCTGCACCTCGGCCTTCACGCCGAGACCCGCGTAACTCCGCTCCACCGCCGCGGCCTGAGCGCGGCCGCTCTGATGACGGATCTGCGGACGCTCCGCCGCGGGCAGCGCCGCGATCACGCGCGGCAGGGTCTCGTTCAGCGCCTGCGCTCCCTGGCTGCCGCCGAGCACAAGCAGGCGCAGCGGACCCGTGCGGCCACGCATGCGGTCGGCGGGCTCGGGCAGCGCGGCGATCTCCGCGCGCACCGGATTGCCGATCAGCTGCGGATGCAGCCGCGCGGGCAAGGCCCCGGGGAACGCCACCATGCAGCGGTCGGCGAGCACGGCCAGCCAGCGATTGGTCAGCCCGGCAACGGCGTTCTGCTCATGCACCAGCAGCGGCTTGCGCAACAGCCAGGTCATCAGCCCCCCCGGACCCGCCGCGAAACCGCCCATGCCGAGCACCGCCATCGGCCGGAAACGCAGGATGATCTGCAGGGATTGCAGCATGGCCCACGCCAGCCGGAACGGCAGTGACAACCAGCGCAAAAACCCCTTCCCGCGCAGGCCGCCGATGGCGACGGTTGCGAGCTCGAAGCCGGCGCGCGGCACGACTTCCGCCTCCAGGCCGGCGCGCGTGCCGAGCCAGAGGATATCAGCGCCCTCGGCGCGCAGCTCGCGTGCCACGGCGATCGCCGGAAAGACATGTCCCCCGGTCCCGCCCGCCATGATCAGGATGCGCGCCGCCACGTCAGTATGCCCCCACATGACGCTGCAGGACGCGGCGCGTTTCGCGATCGATCCGCAGCAGCAGACCCATGGCGATGCAGGCGGCCAGCATGCTGCTGCCGCCATAACTCATCAAGGGAAGCGTGAGCCCCTTGGTGGGCAGCAACCCCATGTTCACCGCGATGTTGGTGTAGGCCTGCAGACCGAACCACAGGCCAAGCCCGCTGGCGAGGTAGCTCGCGAACGGCCGGCCGGCCGTCTCGGCGCGGCGCGCGATCATGAAACTCCTCGCCACGATGAAGGTGAATAGCGCGATCACCGCGATCGACCCGGCGAGCCCGAGTTCCTCGGCGATCACCGCGAACAGGAAATCGGTGTGCGCCTCCGGCAGATAAAACAGTTTCTGGATTGAACCGCCCAGCCCGACCCCGAACCATTCGCCGCGGCCGAACGCGATCAGCGCCTGGGTCAGCTGGAAACCGCTGGCGAAGGGATCGGCCCACGGATTCAGGAACGCGGTGATGCGCGCCATGCGATACGGCGACGAGACCGCGAGCACGGCCAAGGCGCACACCACGAAGACCAGCAGCACACCGAACTGCCAGATGCGCACGCCGCCCAGCAGCATCATGCCCATCGCGGTACCCATGAGCACGGCGGCCGCACCGAAATCGGGCTCCGCCAGCAGCAGTACGCACAGCACGGCCAGCACGGCCATTGGCTTGACGAAGCCGCGCACCGCGTTGCGCACCTCATCACCGCGCCGCACCAGATAGCCGGCCAGATAAATGAACGTGAAGAGTTTGGCGAATTCCGACGGCTGCACCCTGACGACGCCGAGGGACAGCCAGCGCGTACTGCCGTTCACCTCCCGTCCGACCCCGGGCATCAGCACCAGGATGAGCAGGGCGAAGGCGGCGATCAGCAGCTTGCCGCTGTGCCGCTCGAGGAATTCCAGCGACAGGGAGGAATAGACCAGGAATCCCGCCAGCACGCTGACGCCGATATAGCCGAGCTGATGCATCAGATAGTAGCTCGGCTGGCCCAGCTCGCGTTCGGCGACGCCGAACGAGGCGGAGGCCATCATCACCAGGCCGAAGCCCAGGGCGATCACCACGGCGTAGAGCAGGCCCGCATCGGTGCCCGGGGAATCGTCCCCGCGCACGGCGCGCTGTCCGCGTGAGAGCAGCCGCGCGATCATGGGGCCAGTTCCTCGTAGGCGGCCACGAAACGACGGCCGCGGTCCTCGTAACCGCTGAACATGTCGAAGCTCGCGCAGGCGGGCGACAACAGCACGCTGTCACCGGGCCGCGCCAGCGCGGCGGCGCGCGCGACGGCCTCACGCATATCACCCGCGTAATGGATCGAGGCGACATTGTGCAGCGCGGCCTCGATCAGCGGCGCATCGCGCCCGATCAACACCACGGCGCGCGCCTTGGTCGCGGCCAGCTCGCGCAGCGGAGAGAAATCCTGCCCCTTGCCGAGCCCGCCGGCGATCAGCACCACGCGCCCGGGCAAGCCACCCAGGGCCGCCAGCGTGGCCCCAACATTGGTGCCCTTGGAATCGTTGTACCAGCGCACCCCGCGCCGCTCGCCGATCAGTTGCGTGCGGTGCGGCAAGCCGGTGAACGTGCGCAAGGCGGCCAGCATTCCGGCGCGGGACAAACCGGCGGCGTCGCCCAGCGCGAGCGCCGCCAGCGCGTTGAGCGCGTTGTGACTGCCGCGCAGACCGAGGTCGTCCTGCGCGATCAGGCGCTCGCTTCCGAGCGCCAGCCAGGTCTGGCCCGCAGCATCAACCAGACCGTATTCCCCGTCTTCAGGGACGCCGGCGCCGAAACTTCTGACATCCCGCCCTTCCGGGATGCAGACCCTGAGGCTGGGATCGTCGCGATTGACGACCACGATGCCGTCGCCGGCGTAGATGCGCAGCTTGGCATCCAGATAGGCCTGCATATCGGGATAACGATCGAGATGATCCGGGCTCAGATTGAGTATCGCCGCGGCGCGCGGATTCAGGCTCCCGGTCGTCTCCAGCTGGAAGCTCGACAGTTCCAGTACGTAGAGATCCGGAGGCGATGCCCGCAGCAGATCGAGCGCCGGCGTGCCGATATTTCCGCCCACGCGCACGTCGCGGCCATCCGCCTGCGCCATGGCGCCGAGGAGGGCGGTCACCGTGCTCTTGCCATTGGAACCGGTGATGGCGACCACCGGCGCATCCGCGCAGCGCGCGAACACTTCGATATCGCCCAGGATGGGTATGCCGCGCTCACGCGCGCGGCGCAGATAGGGCTCGTCCTGCGCCACGCCCGGGCTGAGCAGGATACGTGCGCAGCGCTCCAGCGCCGATGCGGAGAACTCTCCCGGATGCAGCGGGGCGTCCGCCAGTTCGCGCCGGGCGGACTCGATGCCGGGCGGTTCCGCGCGGCTGTCCGTGATCTCGACCGGCAGGCCGAGGTCATGCAGCAGACGCGCGCACGACAGCCCCGTGAGACCGAGACCGACCACCAGGGTCGTGCCGTCGAAACCGAGGCGCGCGCGCAACGCCTGGCGCCACGCCGGATCGGAGCGCGTCGTGACGGGGAAATCGCGGTCGACGGGCTGTGCGTTCATCAGCGTATCTTCAGGCTGGCCAGGCCGATCAGGACCAGGATGACCGTGATGATCCAGAACCGCACGATCACCCGCGGCTCCGGCCATCCCTTCAGCTCGAAATGGTGATGCAACGGCGCCATCCGGAAGATACGCCGCCCGGTCAGCTTGTAGGAGGCCACCTGCATGATGACCGACAGCGTCTCCATCACGAACACGCCGCCCATGATGACCAGCACCACTTCCTGACGCACGATCACGGCGAGCATGCCGAGCGCCGCACCCAGCGCCAGGGCGCCGATGTCTCCCATGAACACCTGGGCGGGATGGGTGTTGAACCAGAGGAAACCGAGTCCGGCGCCCACGATCGCGCCACAGAACACCACCATCTCGCCCACGCCGGGTACATACGGTATGCCGAGATATTCCGAGAACCGCGCATGCCCGGTGGCATAGGCGATAATGCCCAACGCCCCGGCGACCATCACCGCCGGCAGGATGGCGAGACCGTCCAGGCCATCGGTCAGGTTCACCGCATTGCTGGTCCCGACGATGACGAAATAGGACAGCGGGATGAACCACCAGCCCAGATCGAGGGAAACGTCCTTGAAAAACGGCACGATGAAGCGCGTCTCGATCGGAGACACCGCGCTGTTGAACAAGTAGACCGCGGCAATGATGCCGATCAGCGACTGCCAGAAAAATTTCTGGCGCGCGGAAAGCCCCCTGGAGTTCTTCAGGATGAGCTTCTTGTAGTCATCCACCCCGCCCACGATGCCGAACAGCAGGGTCACGGCCAGCACCAGCCAGACGTGCCGGTTCGACAGGTCGCCCCACAGCAGGGTGCTGATCCCGATCGCCACCAGGATCATCGCACCGCCCATGGTCGGCGTGCCGGCCTTGCCCAGATGGCTTTGGGGGCCGTCGCTGCGGACCATCTGTCCGATCTGGTACTGGGCCAGCTTGCGGATGATCAGCGGCCCGACCACGAACGAGATCAGCAGCGCTGTCAGTATTCCCAGGATGGAGCGCAGCGTGAGATAGCGGAACACGCCAAATCCGCTGTAGATCTGTGTCAGGTAATCGGTCAGATAGAGCAGCATCTCAGCTTCCCTGCGCGACCTGTCGCGCCAATGCGGGACCACCCGGGCCAACACCCGCGCTGCCGGCAGCGGTTGCTTCATCGGCGACCGTGATGGCATCGACCACGTGTTCCATCCGCATACTGCGCGAACCCTTGACGAGAACGGTGACCGGCGCGGGCGCGAGGGTGGCGAGATCCGCCTCCAGTGCGGCGATCAACGCAGCCTGATCCGGATAGTGTGCGGCGCCCTTGCCGAAGGCGCCGGCGACGGTGCGCGCCAGTTCGCCGACCGCATAGACACGGGAGACCCCGATCGCGCGCGCCTGGCGTCCGACCTGCTCGTGCAGCGCCTGACTGGCGTTGCCGAGCTCGCCCATATCCCCCAGCACCAGGATCTTCTCACCGTCGGCGCCGCCCACCGCCAGCACCTCCAGCGCCGCCTTCACCGAGCCCGGATTCGCGTTGTAGGTATCGTCGATGACGCGCGCCCCGCGGATCCCGCGCCTGAGCTGCAGGCGTCGTTCGACCGCGCGCATGGATTCCAGCCCGTACGCGATGTCCGCCACCCCGAGCCCGACGGCATGCGCCGCCGCCGCCGCGGCCAGCGCGTTCATCACATTATGGCGGCCGGACAGCCTGAGCTCGACCGCCGCCTCGCCCGCCGGCGTGGTCAGCGTGAAGGAGCAGCCGAGGGCGGCGTTGAGATGCAGATCACGCGCCGTCACGTCAGCGGGATAACGCAGGCCGAAGCTGACGCTGCGATGCGGCGCGGCCATGACCCGCCACAGCCCCTCGCGCGGATCGTCGGCGTTGATCACGGCGCAACCGTCCGGCGCCAGCCCGGAAAAAATCTGCCCCTTTTCGCGCGCGACCCCCGCGATATCCCCTAACCCGGCCAGATGCGCCGGCGCGGCGTTGGTGACCAGCGCGACCGTAGGATGCGCGAGGTGAGTCAGGTACTCGATATCGCCGGGCTGGTTCGCGCCCATCTCGATCACCGCAGCGCGGTGATCGCTGCGCAGGTTGAGCAGCGTGAGCGGTACACCGATGTCGTTGTTCAGATTGCCGCGCGTACTGAGAACGGCGCCCCGCGCCGCCAGGATGGCGGCCAGCATCCCCTTGACCGTGGTCTTGCCGTTGCTGCCGGTCACCGCAACCAGCGGGATGGCAAAGCGGTCGCGCCAGGCGGAGGCGAGCCGGCCCAACGCAAGCCGGGTATCCGCCACACGCACGACGGGCAGTTCGGTCGGGACATCGCGCTGCACCAGCGCGGCGACCGCGCCGCGCGCCGCCGCGGTCGCGAGGAACTCATGCGCGTCGAAGTTGCGCCCCTGCAGGGCGATGAACAGGGTGCCGGCGCCCAGCGTACGGGTATCCGTGCCGATGGCATCAAAACGCCGGTCCGCACCGCGCAGTTCTCCGTCGACCAGACGCGCCAATTCGCTCAGCATCATGCCGCCTTCCAGCGCCACGTCATGCAACACGGTCATACCGTCTCCTCCAGCAGGCGGCGCACCTGGTCGCGATCGCTGAACGGGAGAAGCTCGTCCCCCACCTGCTGATAATCCTCGTGGCCCTTGCCAGCCACCAGGATGATGTCTTCGGGGCGAGCGGATTCGATCGCGCGCCGCAGCGCAGCCGCGCGATCCGGCACGCGCGCGACGTCTTCCGCACGCTCGACGCCCGCCAGGATCTCCCCGATGATCGCCTGTGGATCCTCATGGCGCGGGTTGTCGCTGGTCACGACGATGCGATCGGCGTAATGCGCGGCCACGGCCCCCATCTGCGGTCGCTTGCCACGATCGCGGTCGCCGCCGCAGCCGAACACGCACCACAGCCTGCCCGCGCAGTGCGGGCGCAGGGTTTGCAGCGCCTGCCTGAGGGCATCGGGGGTATGCGCATAATCGACGATGACCAGCGGCCCCGGCCCGGCGGCGCGCTCGAAACGCTCCATCCGCCCCGGCACCGCGCGCAGGTTTTCCAGCCGCGCCAGCGCCTCCTCGAGCGGCAGCTCCATCAGCAACAGCATCGCGAGCACCGCGAGCAGATTGCTGGCATTGAAGCCCCCGAGCAGGGCGGTATTCAGCACGCCGTCGCCCCAGCTCGAACGGATACGCAATTCCATTCCCGCGAGGTCGCGCCGCGCCACGGTCCCGTGCACATAACGCAACCCGTCCTCGCGGCCGGCTCCCTCATCCAGGCCGTAGCGCACCCCGACGATCGGGCGCGCCAGCCCGGCCAACAGCTCGCGCCCGAAGGCATCGTCCTCGTTGATCACGGCGTAACTCAGGCCGGGGACCAGAAACAGCTTCTGCTTGGCGCACGCGTAGGCGGTAAGATCCCCGTGATAATCGAGATGGTCGCGAGTGAGGTTGGTGAAGATCGCGCCGTCGAAGGCGACTCCCCGCGTGCGCTCCTGCTCCAGCGCGTGCGAGGAGACTTCCATCACGACGCGACGGATGCCCGCGGCGCGCATGGCGGCGAGCTCCGATTGCAGGGTCACGGCGTCCGGGGTGGTGTAGGCGCCCGCGCGGAGCGCGCCGTAGGCGCCGTAACCGAGCGTGCCGATCACGCCGCAGGGCGCCCCGTCCCTCAACAGCGCCTGCGCCAGGTAATGGCAAACGGAGGTCTTGCCGTTGGTGCCGGTGATACCGATCACCAGCATGTCGCGCGACGGGTCTTCGTAAAATCGCGCGGCGATGACCCCGAGCTGGTGACCCAGGCCGGCAACGCCCACCAACGGCACCCCGCGCGGCTCCAGCAGCGACGGACTGACACGCGCGTCCGGCTCGTATACGACGGCGCGGGCGCCGGCGCGCACGGCGGCATCGATATACTCCGCGCCGTGCGCGTGTCCACCGGCGCAGGCCAGAAACAGATCCCCGGGCAGCACCCGCCGGCTGTCCGTCTCCAATCCCGCGATCTCGGGATCATTCCCGGCGTCGACGGCGACAAGCCCCTGCAGCAGCGTGCTCAGCCGCTGCGGCCTGGGATTCACCGCCAGGTTCCGCCCCGGCATCACATCACCCCCTGGTCGCCGGCCAGCACCGGGCGCGCGTAGGATTCGGCGACCGTGCTCGCGGGGGCACCCGCATCCCGACCGCCCGCCTGCCCGGCGCGACCCGCGTCCGCGCGCCACTGGCGCGGCAGCTCATCCGGCAGCATGCCCAGCATGCGCAGGGCGCCCGTCATGACGCGGGAAAACACCGGGGCCGCCACCTGCCCGCCGTAATATTCATCCCCCTGCGGGTCGTTGATCACCACCGCCATGGCGAGGCGGGGGTTGCTCGCCGGAGCGAGCCCGGCGAACACGGCGACGTAATGCTTGTCCGAATACCCCTCGGCGCCCAGTTTCTGCACGGTTCCGGTCTTGCCCGCGACGCGGTAACCCGCCACCCGGGCGAGATTCGCCGTGCCCTGCTCCGAGACCACGGTCTCCATCATGCGGATGATCTCAGTCGCGGTGCGCTCGCTCATGATCTCGCGGGTCTCGACCGCACCCGCGATAGGGACGAAGGAAACCGGCTTCAGCCGACCCTTGTCGCCGAGCACGGTGTAGGCCAGACACAGCTGCAGCGGGGTTACCGAAAGCCCGTAACCGAAGGACAGCGTGGCCCGCTCAATCTCTTTCCAGCCGCGGTAATCGGCCAGCAGGCCGGTGACCTCGCCCGGGAAGTTCCCGCCGGTCGGCTGGCCGAAGCCCACGCCGGAAAACATCTTCCACATCTGCGCCGGCTCGATCGCGAGCGCGATCTTGCTGATGCCCACGTTGCTGGATTTCTCGATGATCGTCGTGACGTCGATATATCCGAGATTATGTTTATCGCGCACCAGATGCCGGCCGATCTTGTAATACCCCGGGGCGGTATCAATGAAGGTGCCAGGACGGTATTTCCCGGATTCCAACGCCGCCGCCACGGTAAACGGCTTCATCGTCGATCCCGGCTCGAACAGATCGGTGACGGCACGGTTGCGCAGCAGTTCGCCGCGCATGCCTTCGCGGTTGTTCGGGTTATAGGACGGCTGGTTGACCATCGCCAGCACCTCCCCGGTGGCCACATCGAGCACGACCGCCGAACCGGAGTGCGCATGATGGAGCTGCACGGCGGCCTTCAGCTCGCGATAGGCAAGATACTGGATCCGGTTGTCGATGCTGAGGACGAGATCCTTGCCCGGATCGGGCTCCTTGATACCCGCCACATTCTCGACTACATGACCCAGGCGATCCTTGAGCACCCACTTGGAGCCCGAGGTTCCGCGCAGCCAGTTGTCATAGGCGAGCTCCATGCCCTCCTGTCCGGCGTCATCGACATTGGTCATCCCGACCAGATGGGCCGCCACCTCGCCCAACGGATAATAACGGCGGTATTCGCGCTGGAGCGAAACCCCGGGGATCTCCAGCGCCATCACCCGCTGGGCGAGCTCGGGATCGATGCGCCGCTTGAGATAGACGAACTCGCGGTCGGCGCGCTGCATGATTCGGTCGCGCAGCTCCGCCACGTCCATGCCGAGCAGACGCGCCAGCGGACGCCAGCCCTCGCGCTCGAGCACCAGTTCCTTCGGATTGACCCACACCGAGTCCACCGGCGTACTGATCGCGAGCGGTTCGCCGCCGCGGTCGGTGATCATGCCGCGGTGGGCCGGCAAGGCGAGCGCGCGCAGATGCCGGGCGTCACCCTGGTCCTGCAGAAAATCCCGGTTCATGACCTGCAGGTCGACCGCGCGCCAGACCAGCGCGATAACGATGGCGCCGAGCAGCGCCAGCAGCGTAATCAGGCGCATCGGATAGGCAATGGGCGCGCCGCGGCTCATGGGGTCACGATCACGATGGTATCGGCGGGCGGCACCGTCATTTCCAACCGCTGGCGCGCGATCAGCTCGACGCGGGTCGGCGTGGCCCAGGTGGCCTGCTCGAGCATCAGCTGCCCCCATTCGATGTTCAGATCATCCCGCTCCGCCTTCAGCGCCTCCAACCCGACGAACAACTGACGGCTGCGATGCTTGGTGTAAACGGCCCCCAGGGCCGATGCCAGTACGGCCACGGCCAGCAGTGCAACCAGTCCCTGCCGCATGCGCGTCATTGCAGTCTTTCCGCCACCCGCAGCACCGCGCTACGCGCGCGCGGGTTGTCCGCGACCTCCTCCTCCCCGGGGTGGATGGCTCCGCCCACCGGCCGCAATTGCGGCTGGAGCATGGCTTCCGGCACCGGCAGTCCGGAGGGATAGGGATCCCCACGCGACTCGTCGCGGATGAACCGCTTCACCATGCGATCCTCGAGCGAATGGAAACTGATGATCGCGAGCCGGCCGCCGGGGGCAAGCAGCGGGACCAGCCGGTCGAGGCACCGGCGCAGGTCCTCGAGTTCGTGATTGACCTGGATCCGGATGGCCTGGAACGCGCGCGTGGCGGGATCCTTGCCCGGCTCCCAGGCGGGATGGGCCGCGGCGACGATCGCGCGCAGCCGGGCGGTGGTGTCGATCGCGTGGAGACGGCGTTCCGCCGTGATCGCGCGCGCGATGCGCGCCGCAAAGCGCTCCTCACCGTATTCGCGCAAGACCCGGATGAGTTCGTGCTCGGAAACGCGCGCCAGCCATTCTGCGGCGCTCTCCCCGGCGGCCGGATCCATGCGCATGTCGAGCGGCCCGTCATTCCGGAAACTGAAACCGCGGCCAGGGTCGTCGAGCTGGGCCGAGGAAACCCCCAGATCCATCAGGATGCCGTTCATTCGGCCGCTCAACCCCCGCGCTTCCGCCGCCGTGGCGGCGCCGGCGTAGGAGCCGTGGAGGATGGTCACGCGATCGTCCTGTCCAAACCGCTCCCGCGCGGCCCGAATCGCCTCGGGGTCCTTGTCCATGACGAGCAGGCGCCCGTCCGCACCCAGCCGCGCGAGGATCGCGGAGGCGTGTCCTCCCCGCCCGAAGGTCAGATCCATGTACACCCCATCGGATACGACAGCCAGGGCATCGATCGCCTCGGCCAGCAGTACCGGCCGATGCGAATACTCGTCTACCGCCGCCATGTCATAGGGAGAACGATCGCAATTGCTCCGACAGGGGTTGCTCATGTTCGTTACGGGCCAATAATTTCGCGCGAAATTCATCCCAGGTTTGCTCATCCCACAGCTCGAACTTGTTGCCCTGACCGATCAGACAAATGCGCTTTTCCAGCCGTGCGACGCCGCGCAGCGCCGGCGGCAGCAGGATGCGGCCGTGGCCGTCCATCTCACAGTCGGAGGCGTACCCGAGCAACAGACGCTGCAACTGCCGGGTCTGCAGATCGAGATTCGGCAGGCGGGTCAGGGCCTGCTGGATCTTGTCCCACTCCGGAAGCGGATACAGCAGCAGGCAGGGATCACTGTCGACCGTGATCACGACCCGCCCCTGACAGGTTTCCGACAGGATCGAACGGTACTTGGTCGGGATGACGATCCGGCCCTTGGCATCCAGACTCAAGACGTTGACCCCGCGAAACGAGGTAGGCTCCCTCTCCGCGCCCATATCCCACTACGCCCCACAATTTCCCACTTCGTGACACTATATACCGCGCAAATCCACTGTCAAGCCGAAATCCGCCCCTCGGATTAACAATTTTCTCTCTATCTCACAGTAACTTACAGACGTGGATAGCGAACCTCGGCGAACCGTGATTCAGCGAACATGCAGCAAATCATTGAGTTGCCCGGACATCGTCCAGTGCTTTCTAAGCAAAGGGGTGACGAATCACCGACCGGACGATCAACAGCAGGCGGTCAATGCGACAAAAGGGTGCGGTGCAACCGCGGGATGGGGCGGGGGATAAATTTTAAAGAGGAGTGGGAGCCGGCCTGTAAGCCGGGTTCTGTCGAGGACAGTCATTCATCTGGGACACGCGTCGCCGCGTGCCTCAAGCGACCTACCCGGGAACAGTGCGGGCCGCACCAATGTTCCCCTATTTGGTCTTGCTCCGGATGGGGTTTACACTGCCACTGGTGTTACCACCAGCGCGGTGCGCTCTTACCGCACCATTTCACCCTTACCCGCCGCCTTGCGGCAGCGGGCGGTATATTTTCTGTTGCACTGGCCGTCGGCTTACGCCGCCCAGGCGTTACCTGGCATCCCGCCCTATGGAGCCCGGACTTTCCTCCCCCTCTGCCGCGCGTAGCGGCAGGGAAAGCGACTGTCCGGCCGACTCCCGCGCATAAGATACAGGATCCCGGCACGGGGCCACAAGCAAGGTCTGAGGCCTGGGGCGGATCAGGGGCCGCGCAGGCGCAGGGCCGCTTCGTAGAGCTGGTTACGGCTCAGGCCCGTTAGCTTCGCCGCCAGCCCCACCGCCTGTTTGAGCGGCAGCTCCTCCAGCAGCGGTCTCAGGACATCATCGGCCTGCCCCGGATCGGCGGCGCCCGCCGCCGCGCCGCGCAAAACGATGACGATTTCGCCCTTCTGCTGCATGGGGTCGCCGCGCACCCAGTCGAGCAGTTCCCCCAGGCGGGTCAAGCGCGAGGTTTCGAAGAGCTTCGACAGCTCGCGCACGTACGTAACCTCCCGGTCCGCACCGAACACCTGCACCATCGCCTCCAGCGTGTCGAGCACCCGATGCGGGGCCTCGAAGAACACCAGGGTCCGGCTTTCAGCGCGCAGCGACTCCAGCCTGTCCAGGCGCGCCGCCGGGCGGGCGGGCAGGAACCCCTCGAACACGAAGCGCTCGGCCGATTGGCCGGAAATGGACAGGGCCGCGATCACCGCGCTCGGACCGGGGATCGCCGTCACGCGACAACCGGCCTCGTGGGCCGCGCGCACCAGGTGATACCCAGGATCGCTCACGACCGGTGTACCGGCATCGCTCACCAGGGCGAGCGTCTGACCCGAGCCCAGGCGTTCGATCAGTTGTTCCACCTGGGCGCGCTCATTGTGCTGGTGCAACGCAACAACCGGCTTGTCGATGCCGTAGTGGCGCAGCAACTGGCGGCTATGGCGGGTATCCTCGGCCGCGATCACATCGACGCCGGAGAGGATCTCAAGCGCGCGCGCGCTGATGTCCCCGAGATTGCCGATGGGCGTCGCCACCACATACAGCGCGCCCTCAACAATTGACACTACACGCCCTCATCGAGATACTTGAGCCTCCATACGTCCGAACCGCCACGCAGATCGTAATGCGCCGATCCCCCACCCTGTACCGTTTCGCACCCGCGATCATAGCACTCGTCATTGCCGGATGCGCTCTGGACACGCAGAAAAGCGGTGTCCGCTCGGGCGAGCACGAGGCGCTGCAGCGGGCGCAACGCGCGGAGCAGGGCGGCGATTATGAAGCGGCGGCGCGGGAATACACCTCGCTCGCAGCGCAGTTTTCGGAACTGAAGCGCCCGGCCTATCTGCTGCGCGCGGCCGCAGTGCTGCTGCGCGGCAACCATATCGAGCAGGCGCGCCGGGTGCTCGAAGGGATCGATTCCGCCACGCTCAACCCCCATCAGCGCGTACAGTACCGGATCATCGCGGCACGCATCGCGCTGGCGGACAACAAGCCGCAGGCGGCGCTCGATCTGCTGCGGGAAGATCCCCCCGCCGATACACCGGCCGCGGTGCGATCCGATCTGCACGAGCTGCGCGCCGACGCTTACCAGCGCCTGGGCAAGCTGGCCGAATCCGCCTATCAGCGGGTCTTGCGCGAACCGTTCATCGACCCCTCTGAACAGGAAATCCTGGACCGCAACCGGCAGACCATCTGGCAGACGCTCATCCGCCTGCCGGTCGAAAGCCTGGCAAAGATCAGGACCGAGGCGGCGCCGGACGTATACGGCGGCTGGGTGCAACTGGCCCGGATCGCCAAGGCGACGGCGCCGGGCGACATCGCTGCGCAAATCGACCACTGGCGCTCACTCTACCCGGAACATCCGGCCGCTACGGAGATCGTCGACCTGGTGCTGGCGCGCGGGCAGCAGGAGATCCAGCGCCCGAGCCGGATCGCCCTGCTGTTGCCGCTGAGCAGCGGCGTTCAGGAACTCGCGCAGGCCTTGCGCGACGGATTTTTCGCGGCCTATTACCAACGCACGGACATGGACTATACGCCTGTCATCCGCGTCTATGACTCCGGCACCGAACCGGATACCGCCGCCGAGGCCTATGGCCGGGCGATCGCGGACGGCAGCGACTTCGTGGTCGGTCCCCTGATCAAGCAGTCCGTCAACCGGATCGCCCGCAACGGACGCATCCCCGTCCCCACATTAACCTTGAATTACAGCGACACGGACCGCCTGGTCAGCGACCGTCTCTATCAGTTTGGCCTGGCGCCGGAAGACGAGGCGCGCCAGGTATCGGAGCGGGCCTGGCTCGATGGACACAACCATGCCCTCGCGATCGTGCCGGAAGGCGAATGGGGCGACCGGGTATTGCAGTCCTTCACCGAGGACTGGCAGCAACACGGCGGCGTGCTGCTCGAGGCGCAGCGCTATCCGGCGGACAACAATGATTTCTCCGCCCAGATCGAGCCCCTGCTCGATCTGGACCAGAGCCTGCGGCGACGCCAGGCCCTGGAAAAGGTCCTGCAGTCGCCGGTGAAATTCGAGCCACGGCGGCGCCAGGACGCGGACGTCATCTTCATGGCGGCATTCCCGCGCCAGGGCCGCCTGATCCGGCCACAGCTGAAATTCCACTACGCCGGCGACCTGCCCGTCTACAGCACCTCTCACGTCTTCACCGGCGTGCGCAACCAGAATGCGGATCGCGACATGGACGACGTGATCTTTTGCGACATCCCGTGGGTGCTCGCGGAGGAAGGCGGCAATGCCGTCAAGACCCGGGTCGCCCGGCTCTGGCCCGAAAGTTTCCAGCAGTACACCCGCTTCTATGCCCTGGGCCTCGACGCCTATAACATCATTCCCTATCTCAACAACCTGAGACAGTTCCGTTACGAACAGTACAGCGGCGAAACAGGTCTGCTGCAGCTCGGCGACACCAACCGCCTGTTCCGGCAGCTGCAATGGTCGCGCTTCAGCAACGGACTGCCCCGGCCCTATAACTGAACCCCGATGACGCGCATTCGCACCGCTCGCGGCAACTCAGATGCGCACGCGCTCGGGCGCATGGCCGAGGAAGCGGCGTGCCGCTTCCTGCTCAGCCGGGGACTGACCCTGCTCGAAAGGAATTTCCGCCATCGCCAGCTGGAAATAGACCTGATCATGCTGGAAAAAACCTGTATCGTATTCGTCGAGGTGCGCTGTCGCAGCAGCGCCCGCTACGGCAGCGCACTGGAAAGCGTGGACCGCAGGAAACAGGAAAGGCTGATCGTCGCGGCCCAGCACTATCTGCAGACCCGTGCGCGCGCGACAAAACATTCCGCCCGCTTCGATGTCATATCCGTCACACCGGACGTGGACGAGGCGAATATCGAATGGATCAGGGACGCATTCGGCGCCTGAGGGCCGCCGCAGGTTCAAGGCAGGAGGATCGCATCACCATGAAAAGCAACTGGCTGGCCCTGGCACTGGCGGCGCTCGCCCTCGGTCCGTGCGCAGGCTGCGTCGCGCCGGTACTGGTCGCCGGCGCGGCGGCCGGCGCCGCGATGGCCACCGACAAACGCACGACCGGCGCCGTGCTCGACGACCAGTCGATCGAGTTGAAGGCCGGCGGGGAGGTCAATGCGGACGACACCCTCAAGGACGCGCACATCTCCATCACCAGCTACAACCGCATAGTACTGCTGACCGGCCAGGTGCCCGCCCAGGAACTGCGCGACCGGGTGATTGCGCACGTAAACACCGTCGACAAGGTGCGCTCGATCCATGACGAGCTGACCATCGGCCCCTCCATCAGCATGAAGCAGCGCGGCATCGACTCGCTGACCACGGCGAAGGTCAAGAGCCGACTGCTCGGCGAACAGGGCCTGCCCTCGGTCCACGTCAAGGTGGTCACCGAGAACAACGTGGTCTATCTCATGGGCATCGCCCGGCGCAATGACGCCCAGTACATCGCCCGCATCGTCCAGCAGGTCGACGGCGTCGTGCGCGTCGTGCTCGTCATCGAATATCTCGATTAAAGAGGACGATGCCTCCGGGGTTCATCAGCGCGCTGACCCGCATCGTCGGGGACGGCAACGTCCTGCAGGATCCCGCCGATTGCTGGCCCTACGGCTATGACAACAGCCGTCGCCACCATCCGCCGGAAGCGGTCGCCTTCGCCACTACCCACGCGCATGTGCGGGACATACTGCGTCTGTGCATTCACGCGGATGTCTCCGTGGTGGCACGCGGACGCGGCACCGGCACCACCGGGGCCACGGTACCGACGCGTGGCGGCCTGGTGCTGTCGCTGGAACGCATGAACCGCATCCTGCGGGTCGCACCCGAGGATCGACTGATGGTGGTCGAACCTGGCGTGACCAATCAGGAGGCGCAGGACGCCGCCGCCGCCGCGGGCTTCTTCTGGCCGCCGGACCCCACCAGCGCGGCCTACTGCACCATCGGCGGCAACCTCGCCTACAACTCGGCCGGACCGCGCAGCGTGAAATACGGCACGCCGCGCGAGAACGTGCTCGGCCTGCGTGCCGTGACCGGTGCCGGCGAGGAGATCCGGACCGGGGTTTTCACCAGCAAAGGGGTCGTGGGCTATGACCTGACCCGGCTCCTGATCGGCTCGGAAGGCACGCTCGCCGTCATCACCGAAGCAACCCTGAAGCTGACCCCGCTCGCCGAGGCGCGCCGCACCATGCAGGCCGTATACGACTCCATTCATGCCGCGGCGCAGGCCGTCTCGCGTATCATGGCGCAGCCGGTCACGCCCTGCGCGCTCGAATTCATCGATGCGCGCGCCATCGAGATGATCCGCGACTATTCCAGCGCCGACCTGCCGGCGGGCGCCGGGGCCATGCTGATGATCGAGGCGGACGGACCCGCAGTGGCGATGGACGCCGCGATTGAGGCGATCCGGATCGCCTGTACCCTGCCGGGCCTGGTCGCCTTCAAGGCGGCGGCGAATCCGGCCGAGACGGCGGCGCTGTGGGCGACCCGCAAGGCGCTGTCTCCGGCGCTGCGCAAGGTGGCGCCCAAGAAGATCAACGAGGATGTGGTGGTGCCCGTGTCGCGCATCCCGCAGCTCATCGGCGGCCTGGAGCGGCTGTCCATCGAGTCCGGCGTGACGATCGTCAACTTCGGCCACGCGGGTAACGGCAACATCCATGTCAATCTGCTCGTCGATCCGGACGATGCGCGCCAGATGGAACAGGCGCATGCCTGCCTGTCACGCGTATTCGATCTGGTGCTGGAACTCGGCGGCACGCTGTCGGGCGAACACGGGGTGGGACTGGAGAAGCGCGATTACATCGGGCGCGAGATCGATCCGGTCACGCTGGACCTGATGCGGCGCCTGAAACGGGAATTCGATCCGCGCGGGATACTCAACCCGGACAAGATGTTTCCGCTGCCGACTGCAGATCCGTCCGCCGGACCCTGATCGGGACCCCGGCTATTTCACCACCTGCAGCCGCGGCTTGCCGGGTTTGGTGGGCGCGCCGGAAGGGGGTTGCGGAGGCGGCGGGGCCTCCCCGCCGTTCTCCTCCTGCCCGAATACCATGCCCTTGCCGTTCTCTTTCGCGTAGATCGCCAGCACGGCGGACACCGGAATGACGATCTCCTGGCTGCGTCCGCCGAAACGCGCCTGAAACATGATCCACTCGTTGTCCTGATGATAGCCGCTCACGGCGCGCGCGCTGATATTCAGGATGATCTTGCCGTTCTCGACATATTGCTCCGGGACGCGTATCCCCTCGACGCCGGCATTCACCAGCAGATGCGGCGTCAATCCGTTGTCGACGATCCATTCATGGATGGCCCGCAGGATATAGGGCCGACTGGAAGTCATGACGGTCATTGGGAAGAAGGCGGAATCGTCTTACTTGACGAATTCCTGCTCGACCTCGGACAGGCTGGACAGAAAGGAGTCCCGCTTGAATATACGCTCGGCATAGCGCTGGACGGGTTTCGCCTGCGTCGGTATCTCCACGCCGTAATGCGGCAGGCGCCACAGGATGGGGCCCATGCTGCATTCGATCAGCCCGAACTCGTCACTCATGAAATAGGGCTTCTTCACCAGCATGGGAGCCAGCATGGTGAGGTCGTCGCGCAGGGCCTTGCGCGCCTTTTCCGCCTTGTCCCGTTCGCCCCCGGTGAGGTCGGCGATCATGCTGTACCAGTCCACGTCGATCCGGTGCAGCATCATGCGGGTACGCGCGCGCGACACCGGATCCACCGGCATCAGCGGGGGATGCGGGAAACGCTCATCGAGATACTCCATGATAATCAGCGAATCGTAGAGCACGAGATCGCGGTCGACCAGGGTGGGGACGGTGTTGTAGGCGTTGATGTCGATCAGATCTTCCGGTGGATTGTTGATGTCGACATCCACGACATCGGCGGTAATGCCTTTTTCGGAGAGAACGATGCGGACGCGATGACTGAGCGGACAATCGGCCCGCGAGTAGAGAGTCATCACAGGCCTGCGCGCGGCTGATATCGCCATTAAGATGGATCTCCCCAGTATGATTTACGCGGTGGGACCGACCGACCAAATATAGCATACCCGCCGGATGGGCGTCACAAAGCCGACGGCCGCCGGGAACTTCCCGGAACGTGCCGCCCGGTGCCGCCCTAGAAACCGCGCGCCGCGCGTATCCTTTCGTATGCCTTGCGAATTTCATGCGTCTTCTCGCTCGCCAGCTTCATCATCTCCTCCGGCAGGCCCTTGGCCACCAGCTTGTCCGGATGATGCTGATTCAGCAGGCGCCGATAGGCGCGTTTGATCTCCTCGTCATTCGCTTCCGCGGACACCCCGAGAACCGCGTAGGCGCGGGCGAGTTCGTCCCCGCGCAGCCCGCCGCGCGGGAAGCGCCCGCGGGCTCCGCTCACCATTGCGTCCAGGTGCTCGAACTGTGCGGGTGTGATACCGATGCGGGCGCAGATATGCAGCAGGATTTTCCGTTCCGCCGGGTGCAGCACGCCGTCCACATAGGCCGCCTGCAGCAGGATCTCGATGAACATCCGCAGCAACAGGCGGCTGCGGTGGCATTCGCGCTTGAATTGATCGAGCACCTCATCGAGCGCGAAATCGGGCTGCTTGCCCTGGCGATACAGGTTCTTCGCCAGGTCGCGCAATTCTTCACCCAGCTGCATCTGGACCATGACCGCCTCGGCGAGGCGGATCTCGTCACGCGTGACCCGCCCGTCCGCCTTGGCCAGGTGACCCAGCACGGAAAACGTCGCGGTGAAGAACGCGGTCTGGGTGCGTTCGCGGACGCTGGGGGAACTGGACCGGTGCGCGTCCATGGTATGGCCCAGCGCCGCGCCGACCAGGGCGCCCAGCGGACCGCCGAGCACAAACCCGAAACTCCCGCCCAGGAGCTTGCCCCACCAGCTCATCACGCCACCCCGCGCACCACGCCGCAGCGGCGCGAACAGCCGGAGCTGAATTCATCGATCGGCATGCCTCACCTCGTCAATCCGCGCGGGATTCCGCGTCCGCCACCTGACCGGGGGGATGCCACAACGTGGCGGCCTCCTCCAGCACGAAGGATTTGAACGCCTGGGCCACCGGGGAGAAACGCTTGCCCGCCCGGTGGACGATATACCACTGGCGCATGATGGGAAACCCCTCGACGTCGAGCACGGCGAGCCGTCCCGTCTCGAGTTCGAGCTCGAGGGTATGGATCGATACGATGCCCAGGCCCAGGCCGGCCTGCACCGCCTGCTGCACCGCCTCGTTACTGCGCATCTCCATCCCCGTTCTGAGCCGCACGCCTTGTTCAGCGAAGAATCGCTCCATGGCGATGCGCGTACCCGAGGCAGGCTCACGTACGACGAAGGTCTCGCCCTGAAGCTCGGCCAACGGGATATGCCGGCGGCGGATGAGCGGATGCTCCGTCGCGGCGATGACCACCAGCGGATTGTCCATGAAGGGCTCGGCGACCAGATCCAGCTCTTCCGGCGGCTTCCCCATGATCACCAGATCGGTGACGTTATTCTCCAGATCGTGCAGCAGGCCCTCGCGGTTGGTGACATCGAGACTGACCGTCAGGTGTTCCACCCGCCGGCTGAAGGTGGCGATGAGACGCGTGGCGAAATAGTTGGCGGTACTCGCGACCGCCAGGCTGAGTCGTCCGCGCTGCATCCCCCTCATCTGCTCGAGCGCCGCCTCGGTGTCGTCGAGCTGCTGCTGGATCACACGGCTGCACTGATATACCTCGTGACCCGCCTCGGTCAGATGGATACCCCGCCCCAGCTGCTCGAACAGATGCAGGCCGACGTTCTCCTCCAATTGCTTGATCTGCATGGAGACCGCGGGCTGGGAGAGATGCAGTTCCTCCGCCGCCCGGGTATAGCTCATGTGACGCGCGACGGAGGCGAAGACCTTGAGTTGGCGAAGGGTCACATGCATGGCAACAATATATAAGATTTAACTTATGCTATCAATTAATAATATTGATTTTACATTATATGTCTGCCTCCTATAATCATCCCATCCAGCCGACGGGAGGGGCGTCAACCGGCTGGGAAGGTAGAGGCACCCGCGCCGCCAACACGCGGGTATCCGGTCGCGCCAAGCTGCATAACATCATCAACTAGCTCTCAGGAGAACTGGCCATGGCAGTGAAAACCTACAAAGCGGGAGTGAAGGAATACCGCGAAACCTATTGGATGCCGGAGTACACCCCGGCGGATACCGACATCCTCGCCTGCTTCAAGATCACCCCGCAGGCCGGCGTGCCGCGCGAGGAGGCTGCCGCCGCCGTCGCCGCGGAGAGCTCGACCGGGACCTGGACCACGGTGTGGACCGACCTGCTGACCGATCTCGACTACTACAAGGGCCGCGCCTATGCCATCGAGGACGTGCCGGGCGACGACGAATCCTTCTACGCCTTCATCGCCTACCCGATCGACCTGTTCGAAGAAGGCTCGGTCGTCAACGTGTTCACCTCGCTGGTTGGCAACGTGTTCGGCTTCAAGGCCGTGCGTCACCTGCGCCTGGAAGACGTCCGTTTCCCGATCGCCTACGTGAAGACCTGCGGCGGCCCGCCCAACGGCATCCAGGTCGAGCGCGATATCATGAACAAGTACGGCCGTCCTCTGCTCGGTTGCACCATCAAGCCGAAGCTCGGCCTGTCGGCCAAGAACTACGGCCGCGCCGTCTACGAATGTCTGCGTGGCGGTCTGGATTTCACCAAGGACGACGAGAACATCAACTCGCAGCCGTTCATGCGCTGGCGCCAGCGCTTCGATTTCGTCATGGATGCGATCGACAAATCCGAACGAGAGACCGGTGAGCGCAAGGGACATTACCTCAACGTGACCGCGCCGACCCCGGAAGAGATGTACAAGCGCGCGGAATACGCCAAGGAGATCGGTGCGCCGATCATCATGCACGACTATATCACCGGCGGCTTTACCGCTAACACGGGCCTGGCCAACTGGTGCCGTGACAACGGCATGCTGCTACACATCCACCGCGCCATGCATGCCGTACTCGACCGCCACCCGAAGCATGGCATCCACTTCCGCGTGCTGGCCAAGATCCTGCGTCTGTCCGGTGGCGACCACCTGCACACCGGCACCGTGGTCGGCAAGCTGGAAGGCGACCGCGCCGCGACCTTGGGCTGGATCGACCTGCTGCGCGACCGCTACATCAAGGAAGACCGCTCGCGCGGCATCTTCTTCGATCAGGACTGGGGTTCCATGCCCGGCGTCTTCGCCGTGGCCTCCGGCGGCATCCACGTCTGGCACATGCCGGCGCTGGTCACGATCTTCGGCAATGACTCTGTGCTCCAGTTCGGCGGCGGCACCCTCGGCCATCCGTGGGGCAACGCGGCCGGCGCGGCGGCCAACCGCGTCGCGCTCGAGGCCTGCGTCGAGGCCCGCAACCAGGGTCGCGCCCTCGAGAAGGAAGGCAAGGAGATCCTCCTCAACGCCGCCAAGAGCAGCCCCGAGCTGAAGATGGCGCTGGAGACCTGGAAGGAGATCAAGTTCGAGTTCGACACCGTGGACAAGCTGGACGTGGCGCACAAGTAAGAACCCGTGAGGCGTGAGGGGCAAGGAGCCGGGTGTTAAACCCTGGGTTCCGCCCCGCCCCTCACGCCTGACTCCTCACCTGATTAAATTTTAAGGAGCGTGCAATGAGCGAAATGCAAGATTACAAGTCGAGCCTGACCGACTTCTCGAGCCGCAAGTTCGAGACCTTCTCCTACCTGCCGGAGATGAGCAAGGACAACATCCGCAAGCAGGTGGAATACATCGTCAAGCAGGGCTGGAACCCGGCCATCGAGCACAGCGAGCCGGAAAACGCCTTCGATCATTACTGGTACATGTGGAAACTGCCGATGTTCGGCGAGACCAACGTCGACAAGATCCTGGCCGAGGCCGAGGCCTGCCACAAGGCGCACCCGCGCAACCACGTGCGCCTGGTCGGCTATGACAACTACGCCCAGTCGCAGGGGACCGCGATGGTGATCTACCGCGGCCCGATGAACTGATCCCGCCGCGGGTATGCTGTAGCCAGCACCCCCTGCCCGGGATCGCCGCGCAGGGGGTTTTTTTTGATGCAGAGCAAAGCGCACAGCCGGGCATGACGATCCCGCGTTCCCGTTTGCGCCCTTTCCTCTTTATCCCCCGGCCGGAGTGAGAAACGATGAGCAAGACCGACAGCGCGCAGTATCAGATCAAGAAGGAACCCTACTATCTGCCGGTGCACGACGAGGTGGGGCTGTACGAGGCCGCCTACGCCGCCCGCATGCCGATCATGCTCAAGGGCCCCACCGGCTGCGGCAAGACGCGCTTCGTCGAGTACATGGCATGGAAACTCGGACGCCCGCTCATCACCGTGGCGTGCAACGAGGACATGACGGCCTCTGACCTGGTCGGCCGCTTCCTGCTCGATGTCACCGGCACGCGCTGGCAGGACGGGCCGCTCACCACGGCGGCGCGCATCGGCGCCATCTGCTACCTCGACGAGGTGGTCGAGGCACGCCAGGACACCACCGTGGTGATCCATCCGCTGACCGACTACCGCCGCACGCTGCCGCTCGACAAGAAGGGCGAACTGGTGGAAGCGCACCCGGATTTCCATCTGGTCATCTCCTACAACCCCGGCTATCAGAGCCTGATGAAGGACCTGAAACAGTCGACCAAGCAGCGCTTCGGCGCGCTCGACTTCAATTATCCCGCCGCCGAGATCGAGACCCGCGTGGTACAGCATGAAACCGGCGTCGATGCGGCGATCGCCGGCAAGCTGGTGCAGATCGCCCAGCGTGCGCGCAACCTCAAGGGCCACGGGCTGGACGAAGGCATCTCGACCCGCCTGCTGGTATACGCCGGCCAGCTCATCGCCAAGGGCATCGAGCCGGTGGCGGCGTGCCGGATGGCGCTGGTGCGGCCGCTCACCGACGACCCCGACATGCGTGACACGCTCGACGCCGCGGTGCATACCTTCTTCGGATGAGCGCCCGCGGATGACCGGCCCGGAACGTAAGCCGTCATCGGCGCGGCGCAAGCTCAGCAAGGCACCGCCATGAGCTTCAACCTCGACGAATACCGCGCGGGATTCGCGCAGGCGGCGCCCGCGCTGGCGACCGCCCTCGACGCTATCTTCCCGGAAGCGGCGCGCGTCATGTCTCCCGCGGGACTCAAGAACTATCTCGACGGCGCGCGCGGCCTGGCCGGTCTTGGCCGCGGCAACGACCTCATCGTCTCCTATCTGGAGGAAATGCCGGCGGTGGTGCAGGAATGCGGCGAGGACATCATTCCGGACTGCGTCCATGCCGCGCTCAAGCTATCGTCGATGACCTCGGGCGAAGTCATCGCACTGCTGTTCGCCAGCCTGCCGATGGCGGCGCAGCGGCTGGGCGATCCCGAACTGCTGCGCAGCTATCTCAACCTGCTCCACCAGATGTCGGCCAAGGCGCCGCGCGGGTTGCGCCCGCTGCTCGGCCACATCGACGAGCTGCTGTCCAAGCTGACGCTGAGCGGGCTGCGGCGCTGGGCCAACTTCGGCGCGCACGCCTACCGGCAGGATCTCAACAAGCTGGTGAACTACTTCAGCCTGGCGACCGAGGACAGCCGCGCCGTTCTGCAGCAGGAGCGCCGCGGCACGCTCTTCATCGACAGCCAGCGTAAGCTCAATTTCTACCTGCGCGCACTGTGGGCGCGCGACTTCCAGCTGCGTCCGACGGCGGCCGACCACGCCGACTTCCGCCCCTACATCGAGGCCCGCACGCTGCATCTTCCGGATGCGGTCGACGACCTCGCCGGCGTCGGCGGACTCGAACTCTACCGCGCGATCGCCGCGCACATGGCGGCGCACATCTGCTACACCGACCGCCCGCTGAGCGCGGAACAGCTCAGTCCAGCGCAGATGTTCTTCATTGGCCTGGTCGAGGACGCGCGCGTGGAATACTGCGCGGTGCGCGAGTTCCCCGGCCTGTTCAGGCTGTGGCGCGCGCTGCATGCGCTGAAGGCCGACGAGCCCGCTGAACACCCCGCGCTCGGCCTGCTGGAGCGCCTCGCGCTGTGCCTGCTCGACGGCGACGCGCGCTGCGGCGATGCGGAACTCGACGCGCTGGCGGCGCGTTTCCACGCCGGGATCGAGGCGCGCCGAAGCGATACCGGCCTGGCCTGGGAAATCGGGCTCGAGCTGTTCCATCTGTTCGCCACGCGCCGCGCCGTTCCCGCGCTGCGCATCCTGCAGGGCATCCGCATCCCCTATCGCGATGACAACCGCTACAGCTGGAGTTTCGAGGAGTTCGCCTGGACCGAGGCCGACACCCTCGCCGCCGCGACGCGCCAGGTGCGGCGCAAGGTCTCGGTGATGGACATGGTGAACGAGGTCGACTGCGAGCTGGCGGGCGACGACGCGCAGGAGATCTGGGCGCTGGCGACTGAATTCTTCCGCGATGGCGACCCCGAAGGCGTGAGCATGAACCAGATCGAGGGCCGCGAACCGGTCTCCGATCCCTTCCACTACCAGGAATGGGACTATCAGGTCCAGTTGCACCGCCCGAACTGGGCGACGGTCTATGAACGCCGCGCCCCCGCCGGCGATCCGGCCGAAATCGAACGCATCCTGCGCGAACACCGGCCGATCGCCGCGCGCATCCGCCAGATCGTCGACCTGCTGCGTCCCGCCGGGGTCGTCCGCCAGCGCAAGCTGGAGGACGGCGACGAGATCGACGTCAACGCGGCGGTCGAAGCGATGGTGAATCTCCGCCTCGGCCTGTCGCCCGATCCGCGCATCACGCTGCGCAACGTGCTCAACACGCGCGACCTGTGCGTGCTGCTGCTGCTCGACCTGTCGGAGTCGACCAATGAGACGGTGACCGGCGCCGACAAAACGGTGCTGGCGCTGACACGTGAGGCCTGCGCTCTGGTGGCCACCGCCATCGAGGGCATCGGCGACCCCTACGCGGTGCACGGCTTCGCCTCCGACGGCCGCCACGACGTGCGCTATTTCCGCGTCAAGGATTTCAAGCAGCCGTTCGACGATACAGCCAAGGCGCGCCTGGCCGGCATGCGCGGCGGACTGTCGACCCGCATGGGCACGGCGCTGCGCCACGCGGGACAACACCTGCTGCATCAGCCGCAGCGCCGCAAGCTCCTGCTGCTGGTGACCGACGGTGAACCTGCCGACATCGACGAGCGCGATCCGCAGTACCTGCGCTACGACGCCAAGAAGGCGGTCGAGGAACTGCACACCCGCGGCATCGTCACCTACTGCCTCTCGCTCGACCCGCAGGCGGACGGGTACGTGCGCCGCATCTTCGGCGCCGGCAATTACACGGTGATCGACCACGTGCAGCGCCTGCCCGAACAGCTCCCCGCCCTGTTCGCCAGCCTGACCGGTTGAGCACGAGGCTGTCACCCGGCGCGGTTTGTTGCTAGACTGAGGCCGTTTCGCTGCCGCCGCTCCGACCCGACAGCCCCGCGCCACCGTCAATCCACCGCAGACTGGATCAGCATGAACCCGACCGAGACCCGCGCCGCCGCGGACGGCGAACCTCTGCACACCATCGAACACGACGGGTGCCGCCTCACCCTGCTCGGCACCGCGCACGTCTCGCGGGCCAGCGCGGACGCCGTGCGCGAGCTGATCGCGAGCGGGGCCTACGACGCTGTCGCGATCGAGCTGTGCCCGAGCCGGCACAATGCCATCGTCAATCCGGACGCCCTGGCCAAGATGGACCTGTTCGAGGTGATCCGCCGCGGCAAGGTCCTGATGGTCGCGGCGAATCTGGCGCTCGGCGCCTTCCAGCAGCGCATGGCGGAGCAGCTCGGCATTACCCCGGGCGCGGAAATGCGCATGGCGATCGACTGCGCGCGTGAGCACCACCTGCCGGTGTTGCTCATCGACCGCGAGATCGCGGTGACGCTCAAACGCTGCTATCACAGCGTCTCCTGGTGGCAGCGCATTCATCTGCTGTCCGGCCTCGTCGCCAGCGTACTCGTGCAACGCAAGGTCACCGAAGCGGAAATCGAGCGCCTGAAGGAAGGCGACATGCTCGAGTCCGCCTTCACCCAGTTCGCCGAACAGGCGCAAGGCCTCTATATCGGATTGATCGATGAGCGCGACCGTTACATGGCCGCACGACTGGCCGGCGCGGCCGGCGGCCACCGCAACCTGCTGGCCGTGGTCGGCGCCGGCCACCTGAAGGGCATCCGGCGGTATCTGGACGAATACCTCCAGCACCCGCCTGCGGCGGGACTTTCGAGCCTGATCGAACAGCTCGACACCCCGCCCGCGCCCAGCCGCTGGCCGGCGCTGATCTCATGGCTCATCGTCGCGCTGATCCTCGGGGGCTTCGCCGTGGGTTTCACCCAGGATTCCGCCATCGGCTGGGGCATGGTCACCGACTGGATCCTGATCACCGGCGGCCTGGCGGCGCTCGGTACACTGCTCGCGGGCGGACATCTGTTGACCGTCGGCAGTGCGTTTCTCGCCGCCCCACTGACGACGCTGAATCCGCTGATCGGCGTCGGCATGATCACGGCGGCGGTCGAGGCCTGGCTGCGGCGACCCAGCATCGGCGATTTCTCGCGCCTGCGCGCGGACGTATCCCGCCTGAAGGGGTGGTGGCACAATCGCGTCGCGCGCACCCTGCTGGTGTTCCTGTTCAGTTCGATCGGCGCCGCCTCGGGGACGTATCTCGCCGGCGCGCTGATCCTGCGCCAGCTCGCGCAGCACTGACCGCCGCCGCGGCTCAGTCCACGTAGGGACCGTTCTGCCGGATCGGTTCCCCGTGAGGGCGGCCGAAACAGAACATGAGCAGGCTTTCCTGCCACCCTTCCACATGGACGCTGCCGGGATCCGCCATGAAACAGGCCTCTCCGACATCGAGTCCGCGGCCGTTGACGGCGGCGGCGCCCTCCACGACATAGATGAAGCCGCGATAGCCCGCCGGCACCGGGGCGCGATGAACGGCGCCGGGATCGAGATGCACGGCAAGGTATTCGACGGGTGTGTGGAGCCGCAGCGGAGAACCCTTGCCGGCGATCTCGACCGCGTGACCGCCCGTGAAACGATGCACCGGGAGGGCGTCCACATCGACCTGCTGGTAATCCGGCGCGATCCCCTTCAGGCGCTGTGGCAGATTGATCCACAACTGGATGCCGCGGATCGTCCCGCGACCCACCGGCTGCTCTGAATGCGTGATGCCCTGTCCGGCGGTGAAACGCTGGGCGCCGCCGGCGATCACCGTCGAACGATTGCCCAGATTGTCTTCATGGCGCAGCGCGCCCGCGAAGACGTAGGTGATCGCCTCGAAGCCGCGGTGGGAATGCTCGGGAAACCCGGTCTCCGGGTTGATGACGAAATGATCCCAGAAGACGAAGGGATCGTAATTGTGCCAATCCGGCACCGGCATCAGGCGCCGCACATCCACGCCCGCACCTTCCTTCATCTCGACCGCGCGCCGGACCGTCATCGGCACCGCGGCAGGCGTGCCCCCGGCACGCGGGCCAGGCGCAGAGGGCGCGCCGCCCTGGCCCCCACTCGTCCCTTCCGGTCTGCCCTCCCAGCTCATACGTGGCACACTCCCGACGCGCAAGTACCGGCGAGGATTCGGCTTGCCTCATCCGCAACCGGTGCCCACCCCGCAAGATACGGGATCGTTTCCATGGTAACCTCCGTCAACTGTGGCGCTGTGATATCGTGGCTTATTATCCACGCTTTGCCCCGGGTTGACAGCGAATTTCACTGCAAATCGCGGTCGCTCCGCAAGCCGACGGATCCCGGCGCAAGCACAACACCGGGGCGCAATCGCCCCGCTCGGCCCTGCTATCCACATGATCAAACTCTGAATTCGGTGACCGATGAAAACACTGACGCCCCACATGGGACTCCTGCTCCTGCTGTTGAATCCCGCAGCGCCGGTCCTGGCCGCCTGTGACGATCCGCCCGCCCGTGACGTGATATGGATCAATTGCGACAAGAAAGGGGCCGATCTCAGCGATACCGATCTGCGCGGTGCCATCCTCACACGCAGCAACCTGGAAGGCGCCAAATTGAGCCGGGCCCGTCTGTCCGGCGCCGAGTTCAACTTCGCCGACCTGCGCGCGGCGCAGCTCGATGACGCCCGCCTGGACAAGGCCCGCTTCGTCAGCGCGAACCTGGGCGGGGCGGATCTCGGGGACGCCATCCTCGACGGGAGCTCCTTCGATCGCGCGATCCTGACCGGCGCCAACCTCGACGGCAGCCGGCTGCGCGCGAGTTCCTTCTACCAGGCGGATCTGCGCGACGCGACCCTGCGTGGCGCCCAGTTGCAGAAGGCCAATCTGAGCCAGGCCGATCTCAGCGGCGCGGATCTGGCTGCGGCGGACCTCTCCGATGCCACGCTTGAGCAGGCCTCCCTTGAGGAGACGAAGCTGGGCAAGGCCGTGCTGCGGGGCGCGAACCTGGAGAAGGCCAATCTGCTGGGCGCCGACCTGAGCGGAGCGGATCTCTCCCGGGCCAGTCTCGTCAACGCGGAAATCTCCAAGGCGCGTTTCGAAGATGCGGTGCTCGACGATGCGCAATGGACCAACCGGCGCCGCTGTCGCCCCGGATCGGTGAGCGAATGCCGCTGAACGCGTTCAGGCGAGCACGGGCGGCAACTGCGCGATCAGCGTTTGCTTCTCGGCGACCGCCGAGCCGATGAGGGCGAAACCGAGCAAGGCACCGTCGGGCGCGAGAAACCGTGCCCGCACTCCACCTTCGACGCTATCCTCCCGCCACTCCCCTGCCGCGTCGGACGGAGCGGGCGACACCACGGCCGGACAGGACGGCGTCTTGACCTGCACCGGCATCGCCGGATAGACGACCGGCGCGGGGTCGCCGCCCAGGGTGCGTGCGAGCGCGCGGGCACCATGCATGATCGGCATCACGAAGGGCAGCACATGCCCCTCGACCTCCGCGCAATCCCCGAGGGCGTACACGCCCGCGGCACTGGTCTGCAGGTAGCGATCGACCACAATGCCGCGGCGCACCGCCAGACCGGCCGCCGCGGCAAGAGCGGTCTCCGGGCGCAAGCCGATCGCCGAGAGCACCACGTCCGCCTCCAGCACCGTGCCGTCGGTGAGCGCGATCGAACAGGCACCGTCCCGGCGCGTGATCGAGCGCACCGTGGTCCCCAATCGCCAGACCACGCCAGCCGCCTCGAGCGCGGCGCGGAACGCGGCCCCCGCCCGCGGCGGCAACAGGCGCCCGAGCGGGATCGCGTCCGGCCCGATGACCGTCACCCGTTTGCCGATGCTGCGCAGATCATCGGCGAACTCGCAGCCGATCAGGCCGGGACCGATGACGGCGACATGCCCGGCCTCCGCGACAGCGGCACGATAGCGGGCATAGTCCATCAATGAGTTCACCGTGAGCACGGCAGCGACACCGTCGCCCTCGGCGGGCAGCGCCAGCTGCCGCGCACCGAGCGCGAGCACCAGCCTGGAATACGGAACCGACGCACCGTCGACCTGAAGCAGGCCATTGGCGATGTCGACGGCGGCGACCTCGGCACCGGCGCGAATCGTCACGTTGAGCTGCTCGGCCATACGGGCGGCATCCGCGCTGGCAAGCCGGGCGGGACTCATGTCATGGGCGAGCGCGTTGGAAAGCATCGGCTTGGAATAGAATTCGCCGCCGTCACGCGTGAACATGGTCACGGGCGTCGCGGCGTCGAGCTTCCTGAATTCCCGCGCAAGGGAGTACCCGGCGAGCCCCGTGCCGACGATGATGACAGGGTTCACCACCGGCTACCCGGCCGCATTCCGGCGGGATGGCGTCCCGTATCCCGCTGTTCGCTGTGGCCGCATTGCCTTCATGCCCGTGGTTTAGATGTTATACTTGGCCGTCAGCCGCGCGTCACGGCCTTTCGAGATCGTCAGTATATCCGGTTTCCCGGCGCTCCACCCCGGACACGTTCGCCCGCCGTTACGGCATGGCGGGCGGCGGAAACGCGGAAGCGGCAGGTCCGGCCCGCCCGCGCGGCGGCCATCATCAAACATCCGCAAGCTGAAAGCAGACAACATGAGTCATTGGATCCAAGGACACGTGGTCGGCAAACACCACTGGACCGACGAACTGTATTCTCTCCGCATCGATGCCGCCGTCGAACCGTTCCGCGCGGGCCAGTTCACCCGGCTCGCGCTCGATATCGACGGCGAACGGGTCGGCCGTCCCTATTCCTATGTCAACGCCCCGGACGAGCGTCCGCTCGAGTTCTATTTCATCACCATCCCGCACGGCCCGCTCACCGACCGTCTGCGCCAGCTGCAGGTCGGCGACCCGATCTGGGTGGGCACGCGCGCCGGCGGTTTCTTCACACTCGCGTCCGTGCCCGACGCGCGCCACCTGTGGCTGTTCGCCAGCGGTACGGCGCTCGGCGTCTTTCTGTCCCAGCTCAAGACCGGGGAACCCTGGCGCCGCTTCAGCAGGGTCATCCTGGTACACGGCGTACGAACGGCAGGCGAGCTTACCTATCAGAACGAGATCGCGCGTTTCACCGGTAATTACGCAGAACAGTTCGTCTATATCCCGTTCGTCAGCCGCGAAGAAACCGATTTCGCCTTGCGCGGGCGCATCCCGGACGCCCTCCGCGACGGCCGCCTGGAGCGGCGCGCGGGTATCGCGCTCACGGCTACCACCTGTCAGGTCATGATCTGCGGCAACCCCGACATGGTGCGCGATACCACTGCGGTGCTCGAGGAGCGTGGCCTGAAGAAGAACCGCCGCACGGACTCCGGACAGATCACAACCGAAAACTACTGGTAGGCCAAGACAGATGAAACCACCGCGCGCAGACAGGTACGTCGGAATCGACCAGGATAATTTCGGCGGCATGACGCCGGCCGGGACGCTCATTCGCGACGCCTGGGTCTTCGGTCTGCTGCCCGAGCAGGAGACCTGCGTCGGCTGGACACCCGCGCAGATGCAGCAGCTTTACGATCAGGTCTACACCGCGTGGGAACCCTACGGGCATCTGGCCAGCCGACTGCCGCCGGAGCTGGCGCAACGCCACGAGCATATCCACGGCGCCGCCATCGCGCGCGCGCGTTCGCTCGGCTGGACGCCGCTGATGGAGGACGATTGATCCGCGGGCAGGGAAGATTGCGTTACAATCGACGGATGCCCGGGAACGCGCCGTATGACATCGATCACCCCGCCGCGTGACGACGACGGCAATGTGCGCCGGCGCCTGCAGCGCGCCGACACGGCGCCGGTCGACAAACTGCGCCGCAGTGCACCCAAGCCCGCACCGCGCGCCGTCCCGGAACAGCGGGAAGATCCCCCTCGGGCCCGCGACGGCGCGCGCCAGTCACGGTCGCTGCGCGGCCCCGAGCGGCGCACGCAGGAGCGCCGGCGCCGGCGCGAGGCCGTCCTGCTCGATACGCGCAACCCGGTCGGCAACCGGCGCCGCTCGGCGCGCCGGGGCGAGGATCGCCGGACGCCCCGGCGCGGCACGGACACGGACGGCGGTCCGCCCGCCGGCACGGTGCTCGATGACGACATCTATGCCTGAAGATTTCACTGCGGACAGGCAAGGACACCCCTGCCGGAGCATCCGTCGCGACGACAGCCACCCACCAGACCCGAAAAGGCCGATCCGGAATACGCCATGAAGCTCACGTCCCTGCTCACGCCCCGCGTCCTCAATCTGCTCGGCTTCGCGGCCTGCGTCGGCCTGATGACGGCAGCGCTCGTGCTGCAATACGTCGAGGGCCTGGAACCCTGTCCCCTGTGCATCCTGCAGCGGGTGGCCGTCATATTGCTCGGCACGGTATTCCTGATCGCGGCCTTGCACAATCCCGCCGTCCTCGGACGCCGCGTCTACGCCGCCGTCTGCCTGGTCATCGCCGCCGCCGGCGCCGGTGTGGCGGGACGTCACATCTGGCTGCAACATCTGCCGCCGGAGGAGGTACCGCCCTGCGGCCCCGGGATGGATTACATATTGGACACCTTTCCCCTCTCCAAGGCGTTCGCCATCATCCTGCGCGGCTCGGGCGATTGCGCCGCCCTCGATTGGACCCTGCTCGGCTTGAGCATACCGGGCTGGACGCTGGTGGCCTTCATCGGATTCGGCGCGCTGGCACTGACGCTGTTGGTCTACCGCTTCCCCGCCCCCGGCGGGCTGCGCTTCGGCGCGCGTCTGCGTTGAGAAGACGCCGGCTTACCGCTCGACCTTGCCCGCGCGGCTCTGTGCATAGGCATTCTTGATGAAGGTATAGGGATCCAGCGACTCGCGCTTGATGATCTCGTAGGTATCCTTGTCGAGCGAAATGAAATTCACCATGTCGAGCGCCTTCAGGGCCACGACTTCCGAGGTCTCGTCGGGCACGATCACGACCGGATCGAAATAATAACCGTCGACCAGACGGCCGATTCCATCACGCGCGCTGCTCGAACCAAGCCCCGGCAACACCAGGTAGAACCCCTGGCCGATGCCGTAACTGCCGAGGGTCTGCCCGAAATCCTCATCCTTTTCCCGCAGTCCCAGATATTTTTGCGCGGGATCGAACAGCCCGCCGAGCCCGACGGTGGTGTTGACGCCGAATCTCAACAGCTCGCCGCCGGCATCGAGCAGTTTGAACTGGAACAGCGCGTTCACCATGCGAATCGGCGCGGCGAGATTGGAGAAGAAATTCGACACCGACACACGAACGCCCTGGGGCAACACGCGGTAGGCGCGCGCCGTCGGCTTGAGCACGTAGAAATACAGCTTGTCATTGAAGACGAAGATGGCCCGGTTCAATGGCTCCAGCGGATCCGCGATGATCTCGCCGTCGTCTTCATATGCATCGTCGTAGAAGTCCCCTGCATCATCGGAAACGGTGCCGTCGGTGGCCACAGGTTCCGCGCCATCGGCCCGCCCATGCAGCAAGGCGGCGCACAGACACAGCATCACCCCGAGTGATCGCCATTGCATCGCGGGCAAGACACTCGCCTTGCCGAACCCCAAACCGCGCCTGTTTTCGTCTGACAACATCCCGTTGATCACGCCTTCCAGTGAATCGCCAAACCCGTCACCGCGGTCGATGCGCCCCGATGGCCCGGGCGATTCCGCGCAGTGTGACATCGCGCCCGTCCGAATGGTAGTGGCCAAGGGTATCCCGCACCGCGCAAGTATCGGGCCGGAATAGCGCGCGCTCGTGACAAACGGTGCGCAATCCATTACCTTAGCGTCTCAAACCGTAGGCGCGATTGAAAAGGAGGTTCACTCACATGACTATTCGCAGATCCCTTGCTGTCATCCTGCCGGGTGTGATCCTGCTCGGACTCGGCGGTTGCGCGACCAATTCGGCGGAGCTGCAGCGCCTGTCCGACGCGGTAGCGGCGGCGCAACGCAGCGCCGATGAGTCCATGGGCGTCGCCCAGGAAGCGCTCGACACCGCGAAGAAGGCGCGCAGCGAGGCGGCCAATGCCAACGCCACGGCCCACAACGCGCTCGACAACGCGTCCCAGGCCGCAGCCGTGGCCAACAAGGCCCAGGAAGACGCCGCCGCCGCCCGCGACGCGGCCGAGCGCGCCGAGGTCAAGGCCGAGCGTATGTTCACCAAGGCGGTCAGCAAGTAATCCGGACATCCGTCCGCCCCGCGCGCTTCAGGGCCGGCACTCGGCCAGCGCGCCGGGGCGGTCCGCCGCGACGACGCTGCCGGTGTAACCGGTGGCCTGTCTGATCTCTTCCAATGCCGCCAGCGCCCCCTCCCGGCCGGAGTAAGGACCGACCAGGACGTGGCAGTAGCCGTCACTGAGATTGGCGGATACCGTTACCGTGGCGCCCTGGAGCCGCAGTTCTTCCGCCAGCCGTGCGGCATTGCCGCGCTGGGCGAAGGCCCCGAGCTGCAGCATCCAGCCCTGTGTCTGAGCGGTTTGGGTCGCCGCCAATTCCGCCACCGCCTCGGGCATACCCGATTCCCGCCTCACGATTTCGGCGACTCGATCGCGCAGGCGATCGTGATCGCCCGCGGCGCTGACCGCCGCGGCCGCAGAGAACAGGGGACTGAAGTAGTCCGCCGGCGGATGGTCAGGATCGGCGACCGGTGCATGCGCTTCGAGCACGAGCTCCGCACCATTGCGCCCCAGCTTGTAGGGCTGGTCGATAATCCACACCGGCGTGGACAAGGTCACGCGCTGGAACAGCGTCTCGATGTCCTCCGGATACAGCCGCATACAACCATGACTGGCGCGCCGCCCGATACCATACGGTTTGTTGGTGCCGTGGATCAGATAACTGCTCATGCCGAGCCGGAGGGCATAGGCCCCAAGCGGATTGTCCGGGCCGGGCGGCACGATCCCCGGCAGAGGATCGCCCATGCGTTCGTGTTCCTCCCGGATCGATACCGGCACGGTCCACGACGGATCCTTGATCTTGCTGATGACCTCAGTGACCCCAAGTGGCGTGCCCCAGCCCTCCTGTCCGATGCCGATCGGAAAGGTCAGCACCTCCGGCGGGGCTCCGGCCTGCTCCGGATAATAATAGAGTCGCATTTCGGCGAGATTGACAATGATCCCGCGGCGCGGCGCGGCGGGCAACACGAATCGCGTCGGCAGGACGACGGTACTGCCCGGCGGCGGCAGCCAGGGATCCACGCCGGGATTGGCGGCCGTAATCTCGTTGTAACCGAGATCATGCGCGCGGGCGATATCGAGCAGGGTCTCGCCCTCGGCGACGATTGCGCTGCCGATTTCGCCGACCACGTCCATCCCGGGCGCGGGCAGGACGAAGCCAGCGCCCGCGGATGATCCGCACAGGACCAGACCCGTCAGGAGCAGCGCCGCCCGGCGCAACCGCATGGGTACGGCGCGACCGACCGCCGCCTCTCGTCCGTGAGTCACCGCGGAATCAATGCGGCGAATCCGGCGCAGTCTTCTCGACCGGCAGACCTGCGTCAATCCATCCCGGCATGTCGCCGGCCAGATGGCGCAGTGGACCGTAACCCGCCTGCGCCAGCACCTCCGCGGCAATCCCGGCGCGCCGGCCCGACTTGCAGTACAGCACGATCGTCTGACCCTGATGGGAGCGCAGTTCCTCGATGCGCGCGGCGGCCTGATCGTGCGGCAGGTTCACGGCCCCGGGGACATGGCCCGCCGCGTACTCTTCCGGCGTGCGCACATCAAGCACCAGCGGGGGCGCGGGACCGTCGAGCTGCGCCCGCAGCTCTTCCCGCGTGACATCCTCGAACTGCGCGGCCGGAACCGCTGCCACGGACCCGCACAGGGTAAACAGCAGAATTCCGGCCCGCACGGCCGGCGTGAAGTTTGCGCGCATGATTCACCTCCTGACGTCGGGGCCACTATATCACGGCCGTGATGGCCGCCCGAAGCCGGCACCGGCTGTCAATATTCCATCGCCATGGTCGCTATATGAAGACGGCGTTCGCGCCACATCCGCGCATTCCGGCCATACAGGCATTCGATGGCAAAACGATTACGCATAGCACTGCTCAGCCTGATCCTGCTGCTGGTCGCGCTGAACACCTGGTTCTCGCAGCGGGACATCACCGCCTGGGAGCAGCCGCTGCGGGTTGCGATCTATCCGATCAACGCCGATCGGAGTCCGGCGACCGCACAGTACATTGCCGGGCTGCAGGCGGACACCTTCCGCCCCATCGAGGAATTCTTCCGCCGTGAAATCGGCCGCTACGGCCGCGACCGGTCACGGCCGGTGGAAATCGTCCTGGGGTCGGAGCCCGCCTCCATGCCGCCGGAACTGCCACAGAAGCGCCAGGTACCGCAGATCATGCTGTGGAGCCTGCGCCTGCGTTACTGGGCATGGACGACGGACGACAATCCGGGTCCGGCGCCGCAGGTGCGCCTGTTCGTGCAGTATTACGATCCCCAGCGCTTTCCGCGCCTGGACCATTCCGTCGGCCTCTCCAAGGGCGCCCTCGGTCTGATCAAGGCCTTCGCCACCCGCATGATGAACGCGCAGAACAACGTCATCATCGCCCATGAGCTGCTGCACACGCTGGGCGCCAGCGACAAGTACGATCCGGCCACCAACCTCCCGCGCTATCCGGACGGTTATGCGGAACCGGAGCGGGAACCGCGCTACCCGCAGACTCGCGCCGAGATCATGGGAGGGCGCACGCCGCTCGCGCCGAACCGCGCGGAAACCCCGCCCGGATTGCCCTTGGTAGTGGTCGGTCCCGCCACGGCGCGGGAGATCGGCTGGATCGATTAGCGCACCAGCGCGATCAGCAGCAGCACGAAGATCACGACGACGCCAACCGGCAGCAGGACACCGCGCCAGTCCCGCCGCTCCGCCTGACGGCTCCGTGCCAGGGCCGCCTTCACCCCGGGCAGGGTCCACCACAACACCAGCAGAACCACACCCGCCAGCACCACCTGCTGCCACCACGTCATCGAGCCCATACCATCCTTTCCTCCCGCCATCACGGGCATGCCGAGTCTAGCACGCTGTCATCTGCCCCCCTGGCGACTCAACAATTGTCCGGAGCGGGCGCTAACAAGGGGACAAGATTATCCGTCACCGGATCTGTACATAACCGACCATGAAAGCAAATGCGCACACCGCCACTGACCGGATCGAAACGACGCGGGATACCGCGCTGCGCTGGGTCCAGGATGTCTCCAGTCTGGTCTCCCCGCCGGATATCTGCATCCGGGTCTTCGAACTGGTCGAATCGAACACGGCCACCGCGCAGAAACTGGGAGAGATCATCGGTTGCGATCCGAGCCTGACCGCCCGCCTGCTGCGCCTGGTCAACAGCTCGTTCTACCAGTTCTCACGCCGCATCGATACCGTATCCCGCGCCATCACCGTGGTCGGCATCAGCGAGCTGTACAATCTCGTGATCGCGGTAGCGGCGGTCAAGTCGTTCTCGCGTATCCCGAGCTTCGTCGTGAATATCGACACGTTCTGGCGCCACAGCATCTCCTGCGGCATCATCGCACGCATGCTGGCCCGGCGCTGCGGGGTGCTCCATCCGGAACGGCTGTTCGTCGCCGGCCTGCTGCACGACATTGGCAGCCTGCTGATTTACAACCGGGTGCCCGAGACGGCACGCGATCTGGTCCTGGCCGCGCACGGCAACGAGGCCGTCCTGTATCGAACCGAGTGCAAGGCCCTGGGGTTCACCCATGCGGAACTCGGCGGTATCATGCTCGACCAATGGCATCTGCCGGGCGCCCTGCAGCAGGCGGTGCGCCACCATCACGAACCGGCCGCCGCCGGACACGGACGCCTGGAAGCGGCGATCCTGCATATCGCCGACGCGCTGGCCAATCACGGCGAGCAGGGCGCCTTCAGCGGCGAACCTTCGACGGAGCTGTTCATTGACGCCGACGTGTGGGAAACCACCGGCCTCTCCCCCACCCCCGACCTGCTCGACATGATCAGTGAGGAAACCCGGGAACAGTACCGGGAAGCCGTCAACGTCCTGGGTTTCTGAACCGCCCCGGGCCGTTCGCCGCGTGGTTGCAACTGGCCACCACGCTTGCATTCGGGCATTTCTCCCCCAATATCAATCACTCACCCCCGGCTGACGCGCATTGGCGCAGGCCGGCGCGAACACGTAGAATGCCCTTGATCAGCAGCGGAAATCGGAAAGACACATGAAGATTGCAACGCCGGCCCAGCACCGCGCCCCCGCGGACGCGGGAGCATCCGCCCGGGCCCACGAGACGTTCACCTGGATCCGCAGCGAGCGCATCGAATCGCTCAACCTGACGGTGGAGGAATATGAACACCGGCGCACCGGGGCCCGCCACTACCATCTGAGCGCGGAGAATCCCGAGAACGTCTTTCTGGTCGCCTTCCGCACGGTTCCGATGGATTCAACCGGGGTGGCGCATATCCTCGAGCATACCGCGCTGTGCGGCAGCGAGCGCTATCCGGTGCGCGACCCCTTCTTCATGATGATCCGGCGTTCGCTCAACACCTTCATGAACGCCTTCACCAGCAGCGACTGGACGGCCTACCCCTTCGCCAGCCAGAACCGAAAGGATTTCAACAACCTGCTCGATGTCTACCTGGATGCCGCCTTCTTCGCGCGACTGGACGAGCTGGATTTCGCGCAGGAAGGCCACCGCGTCGAGTTCGAGGATGCCGCCGACCCAAACAGCCGTCTGGTCTACAAAGGCGTGGTCTACAACGAGATGAAGGGGGCGATGAGCTCTCCCGTCAGCGCACTGTGGCAGGGCCTCAGCCAGCGCCTCTATCCGACCACCACCTATCACTACAACAGCGGCGGCGATCCGGAACATATCCCCGAGCTGAATTATGCCCAGCTGAAAGAGTTCTACCGCACGCACTATCACCCCTCCAACGCGGTGTTCCTGACCTACGGCAACATCCCGGCGCACGAACACCAGGCCCGTTTCGAGGAACGCGCGCTCGCGCGATTCCAGCGTCTCGACGATGTCATCGCCGTAGCGGACGAATCCCGCCTTGACCGGCCGATCACGGCCGAGGACAGCTATGCGCTGGAGGACGACGATACCGGGGCCAACAAGACGCACATCGTGCTGGGCTGGCTGCTCGGCCGCAGCACCGAACTGGAGGACCTGCTCAAGGCCCACCTGCTGTCCAACATCCTGCTCGACAACGGCGCCTCGCCGCTGCGCCACGCGCTCGAAACCACGAAGCTCGGCAGCGCGCCCTCGCCCCTGTGCGGGCTCGAGGATTCCAACCGGGAGATGGCCTTCGTGTGCGGACTCGAGGGCAGCCGGCCGGAACACGCCGCCGAGGTGGAGGCGTTGATCCTCGGCGTGCTGCGCGACGTCGCCGAGCGCGGCGTGCCGCAGGAAATGGTCGACGCCGCGCTGCATCAGCTCGAGCTGCATCAGCGCGAGATCGGCGGCGATTCCTATCCCTACGGCCTGCAACTGATCCTGGGTGCGCTGCCGACCGCTATCCACCGCGGCGATCCCATCGCGGTGCTCAACCTCGACCCGGTGCTGGAACGTCTGCGGGCGGAAATCCGCGACCCCGACTTCATCAAACGACAGGTGCGCGCCCTGTTGCTCGACAATCCGCATCGCGTGCGCCTGACCATGAAGCCCGACGCCGGACTGAGCGCCCGCCGCGCTGCCGCGGAAGCGGCGCGACTTGACGCGGTCCGCGCCGCGCTTTCAACCGAAGAACAGCGGCGTATCGTCGCGCGCGCCGCCGAGCTGCAGCAGCGCCAGGCACGCCACGACGACCCGGCGATCCTGCCCAAGGTCGGGCTCGACGACATCCCCGCCGACCTTTACATCCCGGAGGGTGCGCGCGAGCCGGTTGGTCGATGGGAAACGACCTTCTATCCCCAGGGCACGAACGGACTGGTATACCAGCAGCTGGTGATCGAACTGCCACAACTGGATGACGAACTGCTCGCCTGTCTGCCCTATTACACGCGCGCGCTGTCCGAACTCGGCTGCGGCGGCCGCGACTACCTCGCGACCCAGCTGCGGCAGTCGCAGGTGTGCGGTGACATCAACGCCTACACCAGCCTGCGCGGACGCATCGACGACGTACAGGACATCCGCGCCCATTTCATCCTTTCCGGCAAGGCCCTCGCCAGCCGGCACGCCGAGTTCAGCGCGCTCATGCGCGAGACGCTCGAGACCGTCCATTTCGACGAACTCGGTCGCCTGCGCGAGATCATCGCGCAGGAACGGGCGCGCATGGAACAGGGGGTCACCGGGCGCGGCCACTCGCTCGCCATGGGCGCCGCCGCCAGCGGCATGAGCCCGGGCGCGGACATCAATCACCGTCTGCGCGGACTGGCCGGTATACGCGCGCTGAAACGGCTCGACGACTCGCTCGATTCGGCGGAGGAACTCGAGCGCTTCGCCGCGCGACTCGCCCGCATTCACGGGCTCATCCTGCGCGCGCCGCGCCAGTTCGTCCTGATCGGCGAACGCGAGCGCCACGATCAGCTGCGGCGCGATCTGGAGACCGTCTGGAACGGCGCGCCCGCGGCACCCACGGCGGCCGGTGCCGTATCATTCACACGCCCCCCGGTGCGCCGTTCGGTGCGACAGCTCTGGACCACCAGCACCGAGGTGAATTTCTGCGCCAAGGCCTACCCGACGGTGCCGATCGAGCACGCGGACGCCGCCGCGCTCGAAGTCCTGGGCGGTTTCCTGCGCAACGGCTTCCTGCACCGCGCGGTGCGCGAACAGGGCGGGGCCTACGGCGGTGGCGCCGGCCATGACCCCGACATCGCCGCCTTCCGGTTCTACTCCTACCGCGATCCGCGCCTGGAGGAAACGCTGCAGGATTTCGACCGCGCGATCGACTGGCTGCTGGACACGCGCCATGAGCCGCGTCAGCTGGAAGAGGCGATCCTCGGTGTGGTTGGCGCGATCGACAAACCGGGCTCGCCCGCCGGCGAGGCCAAGTCGGCCTTCCACAGCAATCTCTATGGACGCACCCCGGCGCAGCGCCAGCGTTACCGCATGCGCGTGACCCGGGTCACGCTGGACGATCTGCGCCGGGTCGGGGAAACCTACCTCAAACCGGAACGGGCCAGCGTGGCGGTCATCAGCAGCGCCGGCGTCGCGCAGCGACGGGGCGGCGACCTCGGCATGGAGATCCTGCCGCTGTAAGCCCGCTGTCACGGCAGATCCCTCCCGGAGGCTCGATGCGCAACCCCCAGCTCCCGCTATCCATTGCCCTTGCCTGCGCGGTCTGCACGACGGCGCAGGGCGATATCGTCATCGAGGGCGCGGACGCCGCCGGGCGGACCAGTCGCGTCACGATCGGCGCGGACATGGCCAGGATCGACGGACAGGACGCGGATCTTTACATGTTGCTCGATCTGGCGGCGCGCCGCGTGCTCGCGGTCAATGCGCACGACGGCTTCGCCATGGACCTCGCCTCGCCCCGGCCCCAGCGTTCTGAACACGCGCGCACGACCGCGGGCGGCATCACCGAGCCGCAGGTGAGATTCGATGACGCCGGCGCCGGTCCCGCTATCGCCGGCTACCCGACCCGGCGCTACCGGGTCATGGTCGAGGGCACGCATTGCCGCGATGAATATCTCGCCATCGCGCCCCTGGCCGAGCCCGGCATCCGCCGCTTCATCGAGCTGATGGCCGCCGCATCCGAGGACCGCGATCACCGCATCCTGACCCTGCTGACAGAGCCGGATCGGCTATGCGACATCGCGGACGATCTGATCGACGATCATTACCCGCAACTCGGCATACCCCTGCGCAGCACCGATCACGACGGCAAGACGACTCATGAAATCGTGCGGATCCGGCTCGATGCCCCGGCTCAGCCCGCGCTGCTCGCATTGCCGGCGGATTTCCCGGTACTCACCCGCGCGGAGGTGCTCGAACGCACGGACAGCGGTGATCCGGACGCGGCGGAGGTGGCGGAACGACAACGCCGCATCCAGGAACGCATCGAGGAAATCGAAGGCCGGGGCGACCCTGGGACGGAACCGCCCGTCCCGACGCCATGACGCGGTTCCCGCACGGCGGGGCGGGCCCATGCTGAGGGCTGACCAGCTTGCCGAAATCTCCCGCCGCACACTGGGTCATTACGATGGACGGGCCGAACAATTCTGGGAAGGCACCCGCGATCACGATGTCAGCCAGAACCGCGCCGCGCTGCTGCGGCACATCCGCTCGGCGCCGCCGCTGCGCCTGCTCGATCTCGGCTGCGGCCCCGGCCGCGACCTGATCGCCTTCCGGAGTCTCGGACACCAGCCGACCGGACTGGAAGGGGCGCCGCGCATGTGCGCACTCGCGCGCCGGTTGTCCGGCTGTGAGGTGCTATGCCAGGATTTGCTGCGGCTGGACCTGCCAGCGGACGCCTACGACGGGGTGTTCGCCAACGCGTCGCTGTTCCATGTCCCCGCACAGGAGCTGCCGCGCGTGCTGTCGGAACTGCGCCGTTCCCTGCGCACGCACGGAGTACTGTTCAGCTCCAACCCTCATGGCGACAATCAGGAAGGCTGGCAGGGGGAGCGTTACGGCTGCTATCACGATCTCGTACAATGGCGCCGCTACCTGGGCGATGCCGGCTTCACGGAGCTCGAGCATTTCTACCGCCCGCCCGGACTGCCACGCGCGCAGCAGCCGTTTCTCGCCACCGTATGGAAAATGCAGGCGGCACCCGCCTGAACCCGCCGCCCCCACCCAACCGGAAACGACCTCATGGACCAGAAGATCTATTACGTGGACAGCGCAGAGGCGCTGAAAGAACTGTGCGGACGCATCAGCGGGAAGCCCTGGCTCGCGCTCGATACCGAGTTCATCCGGGAGAGCACCTATTATCCGCGCCTGTGTCTGCTTCAGCTCGCCACCGATGACACCATCGCCTGCATCGATCCGCTCGCGATCACCCGCCTCGATGCGCTCATGGAAATCCTGTTCGATCCCGCCGTCATCAAGGTGTTTCACGCCTGCGGCCAGGACATGGAAATTTTCTATCACGACCACGGCCGGCTGCCGGGCCCGGTATTCGATACCCAACTCGCGGCACCGCTGCTCGGCCTGCCGAGCCAGGCGAGCTATGCCAGCCTGGTGCAGGAACTGCTGGGGAAAGCACTGGCGAAATCCCACACGCGCACTGACTGGTCGCGCCGCCCCCTCGCATCGGCGCAAATCGATTATGCGCTCGACGATGTGCGCTACCTCGGCCCGCTGTTCCTGAAGCTGCGGGCGGAACTGGAACAGCGCGGTCGCCTCGCCTGGCTGCAGGACCAGTTTGCCACCTTGTCCGATCCGGCGCGCTATCACACCCCGCCCGAGCTGGCGTGGCGCCGGATCCGCGCGGCCGGCAGACTCTCGGGCCGGCGGCTGGAGATACTGAAGGCCTTGGCGGCCTGGCGCGAGGAGCGCGCCCGGACGGAGGATCGGCCACGCGGCTGGATACTGCCGGACGAAGCGCTGATCGACATTGCGCGCATGGGACCCGTCGATGCGGAACAGCTCGCCAGCCTGCGTTCGGTCAAGCGCCAGACCGCGCAGGAATACGGCGGGGAGATCCTCGCGCGGGTTCGCCAGGCCAAGGCCGTTCCTGCCTCCGGGACGGATGCGCCCCCCGCGGATCGCGCGGGTCCGCTCGATCCGCGCCAGGAAGCGCTCGCCGATATCATGATGGCGCTCGTCCGCGTGCGCGGGGCGGAGCATGCGATCAACCCGGGCATGCTGGCATCGCGCGACGATCTGGCCCGCCTCATCCTCGGCGAGCGGGACGGGGAAATCCTGCAGGGCTGGAAGAAAGACCTGATCGGAGACGGCCTGCTGCAACTCATGGCGGGGCAACTCATTCCGCGCATCGAGAACGGCACGGCCCGCTTCGATCCGGCGCCTGTCTGAGGCGTTTCAGCCGCGCAGCAGACGCGCCTCCGCCGCCTCGATCGCGCCGGCCGTACCGAACAGCACCAGGGTATCCCCCGCGCGCAGTTGCGTCAGCGGTTCCGGCGCCTCTCTGCGAATGCCGTCGCGCAACAGCGCGGTCACCTCGACGCCGAGCATCCCCAGCCGGATCTCGCCCAGCGTCCGCGCAACGGCGTGGGCGCCGGCTTCAAGCTTGACGATCTGCAGGCGTCGCGCGCCACCGTCCGTTTCCGGCCCGGCCTCAGTGTCTTCCTGGCCGTGGAAGTATTCACGCAACAGCCGATAACGCCCGTCACGAACCTCCTTCACCTCACGCAGCACGCGCGATACCGGCACATTGAGCAGCAACAGCAGGTGAGAGGACAACATCAGGCTCGCCTCCAGCGTCTCCGGCACGACCTCAGTCGCACCCGCGTGCTGCAGGCGTTCCAGATCGGTATCGTCGCGGGTACGCACCAGGATCGGGATATCGGGCCGCAGGCGCCGCGCCTGCGGCAGGATCTTCAGGGTCGCGGCCACGTCGTCGAAACTCGCCACCAGCGCGCGGGCACGCGCGATCCCGGCCGCCTCCAGCATCTCCTGATGGGTCGAATCGCCGTAGAAGACGCGCTCGCCGGCGGTGCGCGCGTCACGTACCCGCACCGGATCGAGATCGAGCGCGATGTGTTCGAAACCCTCCTTGGCCAGCAGGCGGGCGATGTTCTGTCCGATGCGCCCGTAACCACAGATGATGACGTGTCCCTTGAGACCGCTCGCGTCCTGCGCGACCTCGTGCAGAATCTGCTCGCGCTGGCGCAGATAACTCCCGGCGAAGAGACGCTTCGCGATCACCCCGTTGTAACTGATCATCAGCGGGCTCAGCGCCATGCTGAGGATCACGGCCGCCAGAATGATCTGGGCATTGTGATGATCAAGCAGGCGCGCGCCCAGGGCGAGAGACAGCAGCACCAGTCCGAACTCGCCGCCCTGCGCGAGGGCAATACCGGTGCGCACCGCCACGCCCGGTTCCGCTCCCGTGATTCGCGCCAGCACCACGACGACGGCCAGCTTGACGACAACGATGCAGACCAGGACCAGCACCGTCCAGTGCAGGATGCCAGGCAGAACGGAAAGTTCGAGCAGCATGCCGATGGTGATGAAGAACAGGCCAAGCAGCACGTCGCGGAACGGACGGATATCTGCCTCCACCTGGTGCCTGAACTCGGTCTCACCGAGCATCATGCCGGCGAGAAAGGCGCCCAGCGCGAGCGACAGCCCGGCGAAATGCGTGAACCAGGCGGCGGCCAGCGCCATCAACAGGGCCGTGAGCGTGAACAGCTCGGAAGATCGGGAGGAGGCGATCTCGTGGAACAGCGGACGCAGCAACCAGTGCCCGGCCGCGAGCATCAGCACCACCACCACGATGCCTTTCACCAGCGCCCACAACAACTCCCACACCACCGCATCCTGATCACCTCCGGCCAGCACGGGGATGAGGATCAGAAACGGGATCACGGCGAGATCCTGGAACAGCAGGATACCTACCGACAATCCGCCATGACGTGAATTCAGCTCGAGCCGCTCAGTGAGCTGCTTGATCACGATCGCGGTGGATGACATCGCGACCGCACCACCCACGACGAAGGCGGCGGCCTTGGACAGGCCCAGCGCCCAGGCCGCGCCACCGGCCGCCAGGGTTGTCAGTACGACCTGCGCGCTGCCCAGGCCCAGCACCGCGTGCCGCATGGCAAGCAGGCGCGGGAGCGAAAACTCCAGTCCCACGGTGAACAGCAGGAACACCACCCCGTATTCGGCGAACAGGCGTGTCGCCTCGCTGTCCTGCACCCAGGCCAGACCGTGCGGTCCGACCATGACGCCGACGCACAGATAGGCGAGGATCGCCGGCAGCCTGAAGCGACGAAAGACGGAAACGGTGAGAACGGATACGACGAGCAGCACCAGGACCGATTCGAGCACGCCGGGCTTCATCGCCGCCGCTCCGCCCGGCGCTGGACGATCGGGGTGAAGGACAGGGCGCGTTCCGCGTACCCCCGGGCGGGCCGCAAGTCCCGTCCGTTCAAGCAGGAATCACTGGCCGCACCCGGGAAGCGGCCAGGCGCGCGCGCCGGCGCGCGTCGTCCACATCACCGCCATGCGCGAGTGCAACTCCCATCCGGCGGCGCGTATAGGCCTCCGGTTTGCCGAACAGGCGCAGGTCGGTCCCGGGCACGCTCATGGCTTCGCCGATCCCGTCGAAGGCAATGCCGACCGCGTCGGCCCCGCCGTAGATGACTGCGCTCGCCCCGGGACAGAGCAGGCTGGCATCCACTGGAAGGCCCAGGATCGCGCGCGCATGCAGATCGAACTCACTCTGGCGCTGCGTGGCCATGGTCACCATACCGGTATCGTGCGGGCGCGGACTGACCTCGCTGAACCAGACCTGGTCCCCTTTGACGAACAGCTCCACGCCGAAAATACCGCGGCCGCCCAGGCTGGCGGTGACCGCACCGGCGATCGCGCGGGCACGCTCCAGCGCCAGCGCCGACATGGGCTGCGGCTGCCAGCTCTCAATATAGTCTCCGCGCTGCTGCAGGTGACCGATCGGCTCGCAGAAAAAGGTCTCGACAGCCCCGCCGGCGCCCACCGCGCGCACGGTGAGCTGGGTGATCTCGAAATCGAAGTCGATCATCTCCTCGACGATGACGCGGCCCTGCCGGACGCGCCCGCCGCTCTGGGCATAATCCCACGCCGCGGCGACATCACCGGCGTCACCGACGGTGGATTGCCCCTTGCCGGAGGACGACATCACCGGCTTGACGATGCAGGGATAGCCGACGCCGTCCTCGATCGCACGGCGCAGCTCGTCGAGTCCGTCGGCGAAGGCGTAGCGCGAGACAGGCAGGTCGAGTTCCTCCGCCGCGAGCCGGCGGATGCCCTCCCGGTTCATGGTGAGATGGGCCGCGCGCGCCGTGGGAATGACCTCCGCGAGTCCCTCGGACTCGATGTCGAGCAACGCCGGGGTGGCGATCGCCTCGATCTCGGGCACGACCAGGTGGGGACGTTCCTGTTCGACGAGGGCGCGCAACGCGCGCGCATCGGTCATGTCGATCACGTGCGACCGATGCGCCACCTGATGTCCGGGCGCACCGGGATACCGGTCGACGGCGATCACCTCCACGCCGAGTCGCTGCAGAGCGATGATGACCTCCTTGCCGAGCTCACCGCTGCCGAGCAGCATCACCCGCAAGGCGGACGGGGACAGCGGCGTGCCCAAACGATACGTCATTACGAATGCGCCCCGGATCCCGTGATATGCTTCAAGGCTCTCTCATAAACCCGCCTGATTCTCTCACAACGGGTCGGTGGAATGAATACGCCGCCGGGGTTTCGCGCCGGAACGGGCGCCCGAATTATGGTACATTCGGGCCGGAAACCGGCGGGAAAACGGGGGCCCCGCCCGCTTCAGAAGCCGGCCCCCATGCCGCTAACATGGTAACAACGCTACGAGCCGCAGCCCTACAAGCAAGCATCCGCGATGAAATCACGAATCGACGAAGTCCCCAAGCTGAAGACGCAGGACGCAGTCGTCGACGGCCGCCGCTACAATCAGGTACTGCTTGGCCTGCGTCGCCTGAAAGGTCCTTTGCGCCTGCCGCTCGCCGGACTGCGCGGGATGGATCTGCTGGTGGACAAGGAGGCCTGGGTATGCGTGGATCGCACCCTGTACGATCTGCCGGTCATCGCCTGGACCGACTTCAGGCCGGCGGCGCGGCAGGCGATCCACGAGGTGGTCCCCTGCTTGCTGCATTACTATCACATCAATGCCGAACTCATCGGCGAGAGCGTGCTGGCCACCGCGATGAAGGAGCTGCAGAAACGGCTGGCCAAGCGCACCCCGGCGTCGCCTTCCCGCGTCCGCGCCCTGCGTCCGGACGACTAGCCCCGAGGCCGGCGCAAGCGCCATGCGCACCGGCACGAAGCTGGCCGGCCCCGGACTTCAGGCTGAACCGTCGAAGATCACCTCGACACGCACACCACCCAGTTCCGCGGTTTCCAGCCGCACCTCCGCCTGATGCAGGTCGGTGATGCGCTTGACGATGGAAAGACCGAGACCGCTCCCCGGCGCGCTGGCGCCGATCTGACGATAGAATCGTTCGAACACGCGGGTTCGCTCCTCCGGCGGTATCCCCGGACCGCTGTCGGCCACGCTGAGCACGGTGGCGGATCCGCGCCGTTCGACACGCACCTCGACCCTGCCACCGGCCGGCGTGTATTTGATCGCATTATCGACCAGATTGCGCAGCATGATGCCGAGCATTGCCCGATCACCCTGGACCGGAGTAGCGACACCGGCATCCAGGCTGATCTCGATATCCTTGGCCAGCGCGACCGGCGCGATCTCGGCCAGCACCCCGGAGGCCAGATCGCCCAGATCCACCTTGTCGCGACCGACCCACAGGGTAGGGTCGATACGGGCCAGTGTGAGCAGTTGCTGGGCCAGATGCGTTGCCCGATCGACGCCGGTGATCACCTGGTGTAGCGCCCGACGACGCTCCTCATCCGCAGTCGCACGCAGGGCGACCTGGGCCTGGGTCTTCAGTGCGGCCAGCGGGGTTCGCAGCTCGTGGGCGGCATCGGCAGTGAATCGGCGCTCGGTCTCGAAAGCCTGGTGCAGGCGCTGAAACAGCGCGTTGAGCGCATCGATCAGGGGCTTCGCCTCGACCGGCACCGCGACGCCGGGGATCGGATGCAGGTTATCCAGCCGCCGGTTCTTGACGTCGTCGGCAATCCTGCGCAAGGGCATCATCGCCCGGCCGACGCTATACCAGATCATGACGGCAAGCAGGGGCAATAACAGCAGTATCGGTATCAGCACGCGCCAGGCGATATAGTTGCGAAGCTCCTCCCGTCGCGCGGAGCTTTCCCCAACCTGCACCTGGAGACGGCCGGCGGGATCGGTCAGAACATAGACGCGCCAGGGATCGCCTTCGATGGTCCGGTCCTCGAAGCCGGAACTGCGCTCCGACATGCGGTACCTCGGCGCGGTGTCGGTGCGCAGCCAGATGCGATTCTCCGCCAGGATCCACATCTGGAAGGCGAGACGCTGCTCGTACTTGTGAGAGAACTCGGCGAACTGCTCCGCGATGTCGTCCTCGCTCATGTACCCCGGCTTCATCTCTTCCTCTTCCAGCTCATGTCCCATGAGATTCAGCAGCAGGCGCGCCGATTGCGCGAGCTGGGCATCGATCAGCTCGTCCACCTCGCTCTGGGTGGCGGCATAGATGACGATGCCCACGATCGCCCACAGCACCAGCGTGATGGGCAGAAGAGTGAATAACAGACGGTTACGCAGGGACGGATTCATGCTTCCTTGTCGATGACGTAGCCGACGCCGCGGATGGTGCGGATCAGCTCGGGCCACAGCTTCCTGCGCAGATGGTGGATGTGGACCTCGACCGCGTTGCTGTCTACCTCGTCCTTCCAGGAATACAGGTTCTGCTCCAGCTGGGCACGCGACAATACCCGGCCGCGATTCTCGAGCAATTGCTGCAGCACGGCGAACTCGCGCGGCGCCAGCTCCACCGGACGACCGGCGTGCGTGACCGCATGGGACGCGGGATCGAGGACGATGTCGCGGTGACGGATCACCGGCTCGCTGCGTCCGCTGCGCCGGCGCAGCAGGGCACGGATGCGAGCGGCCAGCTCATCCAGATCGAAGGGTTTGACCAGATAATCGTCGGCGCCACTGTCGAGCCCGGCGACCTTGTCTTCCACGGTATCGCGCGCGGTCAGCAGCAGCACGGGCAGGGGATCACCCGCGCCACGCAGCGATTTCAGGACTTCCAGCCCGGATCGCTTGGGGAGACCGATGTCGAGAATCATCAGGTCGTAGGTCCCGGCGCCCAGAAAGAGCTCGGCGGACTGTCCGTCCTTGACCCAATCCACCGCATAGCCGCTTTGCTGCAAACCGACCTGCAAGCCGTTGCCCAGCAGCTCATCGTCTTCCACGAGAAGTAAGCGCATGCGTCCCCATACTCACGCAACCTGGCGTCGCGCGTCCCCGATTGTACATCGTCCCCAGGGGGAAATTGGAACAGATCGGGCTTAAGCCGCCCTTAACGATCAATATTGCAGGGAAATTATGCCGAGATCAGGGCTGTACATGGCGCTCGTCCCAGCGCAGATCACCGCACAGGACACGACGCTCTCCACGCACCTTGAAGGCGATTGAGACGGTAATGCAGGGGGTGGCGGTGGCGGCCGAGAGATAGGGACGCGTGACCTGGACCTTTTCCGGCCGCGATATGGCGCGGCGGAAATAGTGCCGTCGCGACCAGTTGGCGCCGTCCGCGGCGCGCAACGGAGCGAAGCGCAGATTGGACACCATCTGGGAGGTCGGCGAATTGATGTTGGCCCCGATCTGGCGACCTTCGCTGTCGAGGAGGAAACAGCGCTCCGCGCGCGGCAGCTCGAGAAAACCCTTGCAGGCGACCTCGAGCGGATGAGACGACTGCAGCAGCACGGAGGCATATCCGAGGCTGTTCAGATAGGGCGCAATCTCGGTGCGGTAGCCGGTGCGCTCCCGCTGTGTCAGATCCCGGAACTGATCGAAAAGCTGGTCGAATCCGGGCTCCCGGACCACGGCCGCGTGCGGAGCGGGACGCGCAAAGTAGTAGCCCTGTACGAAATCCGCGTCGGCATCCATCGCCACCATCGCCTCATTCTCGGTTTCGATCCCCTCCATCACGACCAGCGAACCCGACTCGTGCAGCAGCGACACCATGCCGGGCACGATGGAACGGATGCCGGGATCGACCGCCGCCTGGGCGACGATCAAGCGGTCGAGTTTGACGATATCCGGACGCAGGCGGCAGATGCGGTCAAAATTGGAATGGCCCGCCCCGAAATCATCGATCGCGATCAGACAACCGAGGTCGCGGTAATGGTGGACGGAATCCACCAGCGGCGACTCATCCGCCAGCGCGGCCTCGACGATTTCGATCACCACCCGCTGCGGCGGGAACCCCAGCTGCTCGAGTTTCGACTGCAGAAAGGAACCGGAGCGCCGTCCCTCGGCGATGACGCGGGGATTGATGTTGAGAAACAGCCAGCAGGAAGCCGTGTCCTGGCGTGCGAAGTTGTACAGGTGCGTCGCGCGACACAGGCGGTCGAGCAACACCGTATCGGTATAGCTGCGTGTCCCGGCGAACACTTCATGTGGCCCATGCGGCCGCCCGTCGGGACCGGTCGCGCGCATCAGCGCCTCGAATCCGATCACGCGCTGATGGGCCAGACTGAAGATCGGCTGAAAATGCGAGTCCACCCTGAGCCCGTTGAACATCGCATAGGTACGGTCGGCGTCCTGGTAGATGGCCGACTCCATCACCGCCGGCTCTTCCCGTTGGGAAAGGCCGTCCGTGGCTGAGTGCACAGGATTTAAATTAGATGAGATAGCCATCGTGCCGCCGCTGTCCTTGTCCTTGGTTAACGGCAGCCGATTCGGGGATCTTTAGAATATAACTATCGATTTTTTCGTGATAATCCGGCCTCGACGCACCAGCATGGTGCCATGGTGGCGGTCCTTATCATGGGGCATCTTCACCCTCGTTCCGCCGCTTCGCGATACATCGTGGCCAGACGCTGCACCGCGCTGCTGACCGGATCCTGCCGACGCAAGCGCTCGATGCACTCATGCGCCTGATGCATATCGTGTTCGTCGTTTCCGTCCCGCTTCATGCGCAGCAGCAGGACCTTGGCCATGTTCATATTGATAGTGCGGTTCTCCGGCAGGTCACCGAGCGCCTTGCGGAACAGTTCGGCGGACTCATCCAGGCGCCCCGCCTCCGCCAGATGGACGCCGTCGTTATTGAGCCGAACCACGTCCGCCCGCACCTGTCCGATGATCTCCTCGCCTTCCCGTTCCCTGCCGGCCGCGCGAAAGACCGCGCGAACCTCCTGCAACAACGCCTCATCCTCGTGCCGGTTGCCGATTGCCTTGCGCATCTGCTCGATGGCCGCCGCATGCTCACCCCGCGCGAGCAGCATGCGCGCCAGTTCCACCATCGCCTCGGCCGAGATGCCCTGATCGATCCCGCGATAAATCTTCATAGCCTCATCATAAGAGGCCTGCGCCCCGGCCTCCTCGCCCGCCTGGCGATGCACCATGTACTCCGCCACCGCCGCGCGCAGACGTGCCTCGGGATCGGTTCTGAAATCGCGACGCAGGTCGTGCAGCACGCGCAGGGCGCCACCGGTGTCGAAATGCATGAGGGCCCGCGCCAGCATGATGTAATTGGTGGCGGTGCGGTAAATGGAACGGCCGCCCAGGGCAACCGCAGCGCCGAAGGCGCGCGCCGCAACCCGGTATTCCCCATCGCGCAACGCGAGTTCGCCGAGCACCATCTGCCGGCGGATCGAGCGCGGCGACAACTCGAGCGCGGTGCCCAGGGTCTGGCGCGCAGTATCGTGATCGCCCAACTGCACCTGGGTCCTGGCCAGCCAGTCGTACGCCTCGAGCTGGCGTGGATGGGCCTTCAGGGTTTGTTCAAAGGCATGTGCCGCGCCCGCGTAATCCTCGCGCAGATAACAGACCCGACCGCTCCCGAGGCCCGCCCAAACCGCCTTGCGGCGGGCAAAGACCTGGGAGTAGATCGCCTCCGCCTGGGGCAGCCTCCCCAGCGCGACGAAGGCGTCCGCCTGGAGGCGAAGCAGCTCCAGCACCTCCGTGCATCCCGCCGTCATGCGTTCTTCGCACAGCGCCAGTGCCTCTTCGTAGCGTTGTTCCTCCAGCGCTTCCTCGATGGTACCAATCTCGTCACGCCGCCGCAGCAGGCGTGCGAGTCGCGCGGCAAGGCGCTGACGCGTGACCGGCAGGGAAAGGTAATCGTCCGGATGACACTCGAGCACGCCCATGACCACCTGCGCGGTACTCTCGGCCGTCACCATGACGAACAGGGTGTGCGCCTTGAGTATTCCCTTGTATCTCACTTCCTCCAACAGCTGCTGACCATCACGCCCGGTCCCGAGGCGGTAATCACACAGAACAATGTCATAAACGGACTGCCCCATCATCCGGATGGCCTCGGCCGCATAGGCCGCCTGATCGATCCGCTCCGCCCCGCTCTCCACCAGCATCGACTCCAACAACCCGCGGGTGGCCGCGGACTCGTCCACGATCAGAAAACGGACGTATTTGAAGTCGTATGGAAAGTCGCCAGGTTTGCTCATGGCCATTTGCCGCATGATCGTTCGGCCTCAATATTGCGGCTTCACGCTTCGGATGGAATCCCATGGAAATAGCGGATGATTTACCCACGAACTTTAAGCGCGCAACACCCTCTCTGGCTGACAACACCCGGTGAATGTGCTATTAAAACGCGCACATGGATCTGTTCTCACTCATCTCCCCCCAGGAATTGTCTGCGCTCGCCACCGTCATCATGACCGACGTGGTCCTGGCGGGCGATAACGCCATCGTGGTCGGCATGGCCGCGGCCGGCCTGCCCGCTGAGCAGCGCCGCAAGGCCATCTTCTACGGCATCATCGGCGCCACCGTACTGCGCATCCTGTTCGCCGTCCTGACCACCCAACTGCTCCAGATCATTGGTCTGATGCTGGCCGGCGGCATCCTGCTGCTGTGGGTTTCCTGGAAGCTGTACCGGGAACTGAGCGCGCCGCGGACGCATGCCGAGCAGGAAGGCGAGGCGATCCTGGAAGGCAAGGAAGTCGCCGGAGGGAAGCCCAAAACCTTCCGCGAGGCGGTCACCCAGATCATCGTGGCCGACATCTCGATGTCGCTCGATAATGTGCTCGCCGTCGCTGGCGCCGCCCGCGAACACACCTGGGTACTCATCGTCGGCCTAGCCCTGTCCGTGGCCCTGATGGGTATCGCCTCCACCGTGATGGCGCGACTGCTGGTACGCCATCGCTGGATCGGCTACATCGGCCTGATCATCATCCTGTATATCGCGCTCGACATGATGTGGGACGGCGCCCACCAGGTCGCGGAAGCGGTTTGAGCCCCCGTCACCAGACGGGTTGTTACTGCGGAGGTTAAATCAAGATGGAGCTGGCGAGAGGAATTGAACCCCCGACCGGCTGATTACAAATCAGCTGCTCTACCGACTGAGCTACGCCAGCGTGTTCGGTTGGACTCGGCGCATTATAGCAAACCCGCCTGGAATCCGATTCATGGACCGCGCCTAGCGGCACTCGGTCTCGCGCGAGGGAAGTTTCGGCGCCCGGGTCGTGAGCCTTCCCCGCAGTTCGCGCAATTGCGCGGGATCGGGTGTCTCATACTCGACCGTCACGGAATACTCCGCCCTGTCGACCATGCGATCCTCGATCATGGGGGTAATCCCGGCGGCGAGGACCTCCTTGCGACGATCTTCCACCGTATCCTTTCGCTTGTAGACACCGAGCGAGATGAAGTAACGCTTGTCGGGCAGGGGCACGATGGCGATGTCATCCACCCCCTTCTTCTGCAACTCCCGATATCTGGACCGCGCCTGATCGTAGGAGAGATATTCCGGCAGGCGTATCCAGTACCCGTCCTGGACGGTCCTCGTCTGCTCACTGAGGTCTGCGCGTGCGCCTGACTCTTGCGCCTCGTGTTGCAGTCGCTCCATCATCGCCCGGTCCTCGGATGGGCCAATCTCGAAACAGTATCGGGCGATCACGGTCGCGGCCCTGGCCTCTCCGGGCACGGGCGCATCTTCGATGACCAGTTCGGTCTCCCGAGGCTCAGGCTGTATTGCCTCCTCCGCCGGTTCCGGCATGGCGTCGGCGCTTGCATCGCTCGATGGTGTCTGCGATAAGGGCAGCGTCTCGGCGCCGGTCGCCGGCTGCATCGGCGAAGCATCCTCGCGCTCGCTAAGCAGCACAAGGGGTGACACCCCTGGATCCACGGCCGGGATCTTATCGTAGACGGCCTCTTGATCGGTGAGCCCGCCACGCGCCTGATACTGCCAGGCAAAGAAACCGAGATTGGCGAGCAACAGGACGAAGAACAACAATCTCATCGCCCGGCCTCCGCGACAATGGCCAACCCTTGCAATACCAAGTCGGGCTCATGATGGAAATCGAAATCCGTAGACAGCAGGGGCAGTATCGCGCCGCTGTCGCCGCCGGTCAGCAGACAGGTGGGCCGCTCATCGGTCCCAGCTTCGAGGTCACGCATGATACGGTCGATCGTGGCGACAGCAGCATACAGTGTGCCACCCATCACACCGCCGCGCGTATCCTTCGCCAGCACGGCTATCCGTGGCGGCGCGGCATCCTCTAACGTCACCCGTATATCCGCGGTATTCTCCAGCAAGGCGCGCCGCATGAGGCCGAGCCCCGGCATGATCAGCCCGCCCAGATGCACGCCATCTTTCGCCATCGCGTCGACTGTCAGCGCGGTACCGCAGTCGATGACACAGACCGGACCCGCAAGGGCGCGGCGCGCGGCGACCAGTGCCAGCCAGCGGTCGACACCCAGCCGTTGGGGTTCCAGATAGGCATTGGTGACACCGAAACCTTCCGGCCGGGAAAGGATGAATTCGGGCTCGATCCCCCAGGTCCGCCGTGACCAGGCCGTGAACAGGCTGGCGAATTCCGTGCCGGCAACACTAGCAACGAGAACCCGGGCGGGTGTGGACAGCCCGCCCCAAGACGCGGACAGGGCATCGATATCCTCTGTTCCACCACGTCGCAGCAGCGCCGGGCCCGGTTTCAGCGCACCGTTTCCCAGTTCCGCCCATTTGATGCGGGTGTTGCCCGCGTCCACCAGCAGAATCATGCGTGCACGTCACCGTTGGCGCGGTGCGTCCCGCACGCCGGATCACCACGGGCGGCGCGCAGGCTGACATCGCCGGAGAGATAACGCTTGATGATGCCGCCCTCCTCAACCAGCAGCGCTCCACCGGCATCGATGCCACGTGCAATGCCGCTCAACTCGCCATGCGGCGTGGTCACCGTCACCAGGCTATCGCGCAGGATATCGTAACGCCGCCACTCTTCGAGCAGCGGCGCAAGACCCTTGCTTTCGAACCCGGCGAGCATCTCGATCAGTTCACTCAGCAGTGTCCCGGCCAGCCGGTTGCGCGAGGGAATCGTTCCGATGATGGTGGCGAGGTCCGTCCATGCCTGATCGATGGGCGCACCCAGCGCCCGCGGCATCCGGACGTTGATTCCGATCCCGATCACCACGCTGCAATTGCCGTATGCTTCACCATTCATCTCGATCAGGATCCCGGCGAACTTCGCCCCCCGCCAGAGCAGATCGTTGGGCCACTTGAGTCCCGCGTCCGCCACGCCCAGGCGCCGCAAAGCGCGCAATACGGCGACGCCGACAGCCAGACTCAAGCCCGCGAGCGCGTCCGGCCCCGCATCGAAACGCCACAGCAGCGAGAGATAGAGATTGCGCGCATAGGGAGACAGCCATGCACGGTTGCTGCGTCCACGTCCGGCGGTCTGTGCTTCTGCGATACATGCGAAAGCAGATGGGAGGGCGGCCGCGCGACGGCGCAGTTCACTGTTGGTGGAATCGATTTGCTGGTGCAGTTCCAGCCCGTGCAGGTACTGACGCGCAGTCTCACTCAGACTGGCGCGTATCTGCGCTTCGGAAAGAAGCTCGATCGGAACGGCGAGGCGGTGACCCTTGCCGGGCACAGAATCGATTTCGATACCGCGTGCCTTCAGCGTCTGCAGATGCTTCCATACGCCGGCACGGCTGATTCCCAATACCTGCCCCAACACCTCACCGGAATGGAACTGCCCGTCGGCGAGTATGTTCAGTAATGCGCTCCCTTGCATCGCGATAGTGTAACAGCCGGCATCGATGGCAGCGACCGCGCGACCGGAGCGATCAATTTCATCCAAATAAAAAGGCCGGTCCCTTGTGGGAACCGGCCAGTCCTCCGGACCCGCCTACCGCCGCGACCGCCGTCGGCAGGCTTCCGATTGGACGGGAGTCTTCAACCCGCCAAGGCCACTGCGACAAACGCGCAGATCAGCGTAATCACGACGATCCCGATGCAGAGTACTCCGTCATCCGTCGCCGCATCTCTCTGACTGGCCATACGTCACCTCCTTTAAATGTGGTATTCCGAACTCAAACGCCGTCGCACCGTTTCAGTATGACTACGCGAATACCATATATAAACAAAGGTATTTGGTCAATATATGTACAAAATCCTTATATTTTCAATTGATAAGCTTGGCCTCCGCGCAACCGCCGGCCGGACCGATGACTTGCCGGCAACAAAAGAGAAATGAATTTAAAGGTCTGCGGCAGGCATGCCGCTAGCGGCATCAGTCCCGGAAGCCACAAAATCAGGAGCACATCCATGCTGAGTTTCATCTATCGCCTGGCGAACGCTTTCGAGCGACTGCATGGCCGGGGACCGAACGTGCTCTATCTCAGCCGGTTCCACTTCGAACACCTGCAACAGGATTTCGCGGATCCGGAGGACACCGAAGCAATGATGAATGTGCTCGGGATGGCGATCATGATCACCGAGGACGCGATCAACCCGAGGCTCGCACGCATCGAGCGTCCTTTGCCCCCGCGGGTCAACGGAGCCAAACGGGCGGCGCGATAGGACCTTAAAGCCTTCACCGCCGCTCTTTCTTCAGAAACCCGCGGTTCAGAGCGACGCGAATGCGCCGGAACTGAAAGCGAGTCGATGGTCACGCCAGCATACCCCCGTCCTGCGGGCAGACGCTCTGGCTGCAACTGAGGTGAGACGGCGCGGGATGACCCGCGCCGCGCCGCGCTTAACCCACCAGCACGTATTTGGCGAACAGACCCAATGCCAGGACGATGACACAGAGAGCGATTACCAGGGTTCCATCATGATCACTTGCCGATTTGACACGAGCAGACATGCCTACCTCCGCTTGGGTGGCTATCGTTGGTTTTAAGCAGATTATTCCCCACGCCAACCCTCCCGGACCGGTGCGACGGCGGAAAGTATTGACTGACATACCCTAGCAAATAACTGGGAAATAAGGCAAGCCGGGCCAGGTCCGCCCATCAGGATTCGCGGTCGGCAGATCCCTTGCGTTTCTCCTGGAAATTGGACACAGCGCCGCCCCCACGGGTCATCTTGATACCCCCCTGGTGAATCGCGCCCTCGGCCATGGCCACCACCGGGCTGGTGATGTTGCCGGTGATACGGGCGGACGCACTCAATTCCAGCTTCTCGCCCGTCACGATATCGCCGACGATCTCGCCGGAGATGATGGCCATCGTGGCGGTGATATTGCCGTGCCAGCGCCCCGTCTCGCCCAGCACCAGCGTACCGTCGATTTCGCAGTTACCCTCGACGCTGCCGTTGACGATGCAGTTTTCGCTCCCGCGCAGGGCCCCCGTCAGATGGGTGCCGTTCCCGATCAGGGTCGTAAACTGCTTGACACCATCGAGCGCGCGCCGCCCCTTGCCGCCGGTGAAAAACGCTTGCATATCCCCGCCTCCCTGTCGCCACCGGCCGGCTCAAGTGCCGGTGCATGTTGATATTAGCCACCAATCGCGCGTGATTATAACGCACTTAAAGAATCAATCAGTTAATTCCGATAACCCGGTACAAGAAGCCCGAATAGGTCCTGGCGCGTACGGTGAAAACATCCCACTTCATTTTCAGCCTGCTTGCGTTCCTGTCCGTGGCCGGGTTCGCCGTGGCGTCGACACCGCCGCCCGAGACGACCGCTCCGGCCTATGACATCCGCATCCTGATCGACGTCTCGGGCAGCATGAAGCAGAACGACCCGGCCAATCTGCGCAAACCCGCGCTGCGGTTGCTGACCGGACTGCTCCCGTCCGGGACACAGGCTGGCGTGTGGACCTTCGCACGCTACGTGAACATGATGGTCCGCTATGGAGAGGTAAACTCCGCCTGGCGGGAACAGGCCATGGACTCGGCGGATCAGATCGGCTCGGCTGGGCTGTTCACCGACATGGAGTCAGCCCTCGACAAGGCGAGCTGGAACTGGTCCGAAGCAGCACCCGGCGTCCGCCGCAGCATCATTCTGCTCACCGACGGACTGGTTGATGTATCCGACGCCGCGGAATCGGACCGGAAGTCCCGCGCGCGCATCACCGACGCGATCCTGCCCCGCCTGCACGCCGCCGGGGTGGAAGTGTATTCCATCGCCCTGTCCACTGGCGCGGATGAGCATCTCCTCCGGCAGCTCTCGGCCTCCACCGGCGGCTGGTTCGAGCGCGCCGATGACGCGGATCAACTCGAACGGATCTTCCTGCGCATGTTCGAGAAGGCGGCGAATCCCGACACCCTGCCGCTGATCGACAATCAGGTCCTGGTCGACGACAGCATCGAGGAACTCACCCTGCTGGTCTTTCGCGCGGAAAATGCCCCGGCGACAACCTTGACCGCGCCGGACGGCGCGTCATTCAGCGCGACACGGCTGCCGCCCAACGCGCGCTGGCACAGCGACGCACACTACGATCTGGTGACCCTCGAGAAACCGGCGACCGGCACCTGGCATGTCAACGCGGAAATCGATCCCGACAACCGCGTGATGGTGGTGAGCAACCTGCGGGTCGTGGCGACCCAGCTTCCCAACCAGATCCTGGCGGGAGACACGCAGGATCTCTTGATCCGCTTTACGGAACAGAATCAGCCCGTCACCCGCGAGGAGTTCCTGCATTTCATCACGGTGAAGGTCCAGGAGACGTCCGGAGACGATGTCGCGTCAGAACGGTTGCTGCTCGACAACGGCCGCGACGGCGACATCATGCCGGGTGACGGAATATTCAGCACGCAACTGTCGGGGACTGATGAACCCGGGGCGCATAGCGTCGTCGTAGATGTCGACGGCACGACGTTCAAGCGCCAGCACAGACAGGATGTCGAGATCGTGGAGAGCCCGGTCATCGCCGACATCCGCGCGGACGAAAACGGCACCGCGCTGTTCATGATTCCGCGCGCCGGGATCATCGACCCGGAAACCCTGCGTGCCTCGGCCACGATTACCGGCGAGGATGAGCAGGCCGAGGTCCATCAGATGCTACGCACCAGCCCCGGCGAGTGGAGGCTGGGACTCGATTCATATCCATCGGACGGGCGTTATCAGGTCGTGCTCGACATCGAGGCCGAGCGCCCGAATGGAAAACCGATCCATTATCAGGGCAGGCCGCTGTACTTCGGCCACGCCGTATCGCCGTCCGTGGAAGCCTCCGACACTGACGTGGCGGAGGCGCCATCGGACGACGGGGAAGCGATCCTCGAAGAGGATGCCGTGGATGATGACGCGGAGACGGACAACGGACCGGCTCCCGTCAACTGGATACTGGTCATCACGCTCGTGACTCTGTTGAATGTGATCGTCGGCGGCGCGTTGTACCTGGTTTACCGGAAGCTCTTCGGCAACAACGCGGAATCAACGGCGGCAGTAGAAGGAGACGCCCCGGAAAAACTTGCGGCAGAAGATAAAACTACCGCGGGAAGCGCTACCGCGGCGGACACCGCGCCCACGCCGTTCGACAACTCCAAGCCATCGATCGTGACGCAAATCGCCGAAGCGGCGACTGCCGCGGAATCCACTCCCCCGGACCCTGACGTCGCCATAGCCGAACAGGAGCAGGCCGCGGAAGAAACGGAGGCGGATGCTATGGAACCGGAGCCAGCGCAAACCCTGGAGGAAGCGGCGCCCCCGGCGGGACCGCGCCAATACCAGGACTCGTCCCCCGAACTGATCATGGAAGAGGATAACCGCTCTGCGGATGCTGAAGAGGTCGACGACCACCTGAAGAATCTCAATGTGGAGGAGATCGACCTCATCTTCGAGGAGAAGACCCGCAGTACCGGATGATGCCCGCGATGGGCGGGAGACGGCCGGAGGCCGCCTCCCGGTTCAGCATGATCTAAAGCTCGGTGGCTTCCTCGGCCAGGTATTCCGCCACGCCGCTGGTGGAGGCCTTCATGCCCTTCTTGCCTTCCTGCCAGCCCGCGGGGCAGACCTCGCCGTGCTTCTCGGTGAACTGCAGGGCGTCGACCATGCGCAGCATCTCGTCAATGTTGCGGCCGAGCGGCAGATCGTTCACCACCTGGTGCCGCACGATGCCTTCCTTGTCGATCAGGAAGGAACCGCGCAACGCGACCGCATCGCTCACCAGTACGTCATAGTCCCGGGCGATGCCCTTGGTGAGATCGGCGACGAGCGGATACTGAACGTTGCCGATGCCGCCCTTGTTGACCGGCGTGTTCTTCCAGGCCAGATGGCTGAAATGGGAATCCACCGAACAGCCGATGACCTGCACGTTGCGCTTCTGGAACTTATCCAGGCGGTGATCGAAGGCGATCAGCTCGGACGGACACACGAACGTAAAATCGAGCGGATAGAAAAACAGCACCACGTACTTGCCACGGTAGTGCGACAGCTTGAAGCTTTCATTGAAACTGTTGTCCGGCATCACAGCGGTCGCGGTAAAATCTGGGGCCGGTTTCGCCACCAATACGGTCATTACATCTCTCCTTCAAAAATTAAGCCGCTATCATCCGAATCGATCCTTCGGATGAAGATCTCGATATTGAGAAACGATCTCATTTAGTCTAACGAATTCCGGGAGGCTTGCAAGTACCCGCTCGTTACGCCGAACATAATACTAAAGTGAGACGACAGTTAAACCCTTACGATTTCAGAATTCCTGACCAGCCATCAAGCGGGGTCCCCGACGCATTATGACATTCGCCCTGGAACCGCTGGCAGGCAATGCCGCGATCGCGCAGCGCGATCTCGCCGTCCTGTGGCACCCCTGCACCCAGATGAAGGATCACGAGTCGCTGCCGCCGATCCCGATCCGGCGCGGCGCCGGCGTCTGGCTGGAGGATTTCGAGGGCCGGCGCTACCTGGATGCCATCAGCTCATGGTGGGTCAATCTGTTCGGCCACGCCAACCCGCGCATCAACGCCGCGGTGCGCGATCAGCTCGCCGAACTCGAACATGTGATGCTGGCCGGATTCACCCATCTGCCCGCACTGGAACTGGCCGAACGTCTGGTGCGGATCGCCCCGGCCGGAATGGCGCGCTGCTTTTTCGCCGACAACGGATCTTCCGCGGTGGAAGTCGCCCTGAAGATGAGCTTTCATTACTGGTGCAATCTCGGCCATGAACGTAAAAATAAATTTATAAACCTGACAAATAGTTACCACGGGGAAACCCTGGGCGCACTGTCAGTGGGCGACATCCCTCTGTACAAAAAAACCTACCGCCCGCTCTTAATGCAGTCCATTTCCGTGCCTTCGCCCGACTGTTTCTGGCGCGAACCCGGCCAGAGCTGGGCTGAACACTCCACGCGCCTTTTCGGGGCGATGCGCGAGACCCTGGACCGCCACCATGAAGAAGTCTGCGCCGTCATCGTCGAGCCGCTGGTGCAATGCGCGGGCTCCATGCGCATGTACGATCCGGTCTATCTCGCCCTGCTGCGCGCCGCCTGCGACGAATACGGTGTGCACCTCATCGCCGACGAAATCGCCGTCGGATTCGGCCGTACCGGCACGCTGTTCGCCTGTGAGCAGGCCGGCATAAGCCCGGATTTCCTCTGTCTGTCCAAGGGGCTGACCGGGGGCTATCTGCCGCTCTCCGCGGTGCTCACCCGTGAAGCGGTCTACCAGGCCTTCTACGACGATTACCACCGCCTGACCGCCTTCCTCCATTCCCACAGCTACACCGGCAACCCCCTGGCCTGCCGGGCGGCGCTTGCGACGCTCGACATCTTCGCGCAGGACCGCGTCATCGAGCGGAACGCCGCCCTCTCGGAATCCCTCGCCGCCGCCGGATCGCGCTTCGTGAACCACCCCCATGTCGCCGAGGTGCGTCAATGCGGCATGATCCTGGCGATCGAGATGGCCCGTGACGGGCGCACCCGCGAACCCTATCCCTGGCAGGAACGGCGTGGGCTGCGCGTCTATCGCCATGCCCTGGAACACGGCGTGCTCCTGCGCCCGCTCGGCAATGTGATCTATTTCATGCCGCCCTACGTGATCACGGCGGAAGAGATCGAATACATGGCGCAGGTCGCCTGGGACGGACTCGCGGCAGCCACGCGGGACTGACGCCATGCGCATACCCCGCATCTTCCTGTCCCAGACGCTCACCGCCGGTTCCCGTGTGGCGCTGGAGGAGACCGCCTCGAATCATCTGTTGCGCGTGCTGCGGCTTAAGCCCGGGGCGCCCGTATCCCTCTTCAACGGCGCGGGGGGCGAGTACGAGGCGACGCTGAGCGCAGTCGAACGGGGTACGGCGGTCGTCACCGTGGGCGCATTCATCGACATCAGCCGTGAATCCCCGCTGTCCATCACGCTGGCGCAGGGCATCTCGCGCGGAGAACGCATGGACTACACCCTGCAAAAATCGGTGGAACTCGGTGTCACGCGCATCATTCCGCTGGAGACCGAATTCAGCCAGGTACGCCTCGAAGGGGAGCGCCGCGAGCGCCGGCGCCGGCACTGGGAGGGCGTGATCGCGGGCGCGTGCGAGCAGTCGGGGCGCACGCGCCTGCCTGAACTGCTGCCCGTCACGTCGCTGGGCAACTGGCTGGTTTCCCCCTCCACGGTCGCGGAGGGGCTGCGACTGGTGCTCGATCCCGCCGCCGAGACCGGGCTGAGCCAGTTGCAACTTCCGCCGGCGACACGGGTCACACTGCTGATCGGCCCGGAAGGCGGGCTCAGCGACAGGGAGATCGAGCAGTCCCGACGGGCCGGCTTCGCCGGCCTGCGCCTCGGTCCGCGCATCCTGCGCACCGAAACGGCCGGGATCGCGGCCCTCGCCGCGCTGCAGGCCCTGCAGGGTGACCTGGGTTGAGCGTCCCTGCAGTCAGTCGAATCTAACCCTCTATTTTCAAAGAGGGTTTTAAGTTACCATAGTCGATCCCATCGGGTAGCAGGGAACTCATGTCCATTCAGCATCTTCAACCCGTGCCCCATCTCACCACGGTCCAGAACGGACCGTTGCTGCTGATCGAGCAGCACCTGCTCGACCGCCAGACCGAGATCGAGTCCTGGTTCCGGCAGGAATGGAAGAAGACCGCGGCGCCATTCTATGCCTCGGTCGATCTGCGCAATGCCGGCTTCAAGCTGGCCCCGGTGGACACCAACCTGTTTCCCGCCGGGTTCAACAATCTCAATCCGGCCTTCATCCCGCTCTGCGTGCAGGCCATGCAGTCGGCGATCGAGCGTGTCTGCCCCAGCGCCAACCGCATCATCCTGGTGCCCGAGAGCCACACCCGCAACCCGTTTTACATGGAGAGCCTGGCCACCCTGCAGGACATCATCACCAAGTCCGGCTTCGAGACCCGCATCGGTTCCCTGCTGGAGGATCTCGACGGCGCGCGCGACATTGAACTGCCGTCCGGTCGTCGCCTGCGGCTCGAACCGCTGCAGCGCAGCGGCGACAAGGTCCACCTCGACGGGTTCACGCCCTGCATGGTGCTGCTCAACAACGATCTCTCCTCCGGCCATCCGCCGATCCTGCAGAACCTTCGGCAACCGGTCATCCCGCCGCTGGAACTCGGCTGGTCCAACCGTCTCAAGTCGCAGCATTTCGCGCAGTACAAGACGGTCGCGGAGGAATTCGCCGCGATCATGGAGGTCGACCCCTGGCTGATCACGCCGCTGTCGCTCAAGTGCGGGGAGATCAATTTCATGAAGCGCGAGGGCGAAGAGTGCCTGGCGCGCAACGTCGAATCGCTGCTCGGCTCGATCCAGCGCAAGTACGACGAATACGGGGTTAAGGAACCACCCTTCGTGATGGTGAAGGCCGATGCCGGCACCTACGGCATGGGCATCATGACCGTACATTCGCCCGAGGATGTGCGCTCGCTCAATCGCAAGGAACGCACGCGCATGGCGGCGACCAAGGGCGGCGCCGAGACCACCAAGGTGATCCTGCAGGAAGGCGTCTACACCTTCGAGACCTGGGGCGACGGCCAGGCGGTCAGCGAGCCGGTGGTCTACATGATCGACCACTTCGTGGTCGGCGGTTTCTATCGCGTGCATACGCGGCGCGGCCCCAACGAGAATCTCAACTCGCCCGGCATGCATTTCGAGCCGCTTGCCTTCGCCAATTGCTGCACCATGCCCGAGCGCAATCTGGCGCCGGATGCGCACCCGAACCGGTTCTACGCCTACGGCGTGATCGCCCGGCTGGCCCTGCTGGCCGCCGCGCGCGAAAAAGCGGCGCTGGGCGAGAACGACCCGCTTGCCTATCCATGATTGCAATTCATCCTGGCCGCTGCTGTCCGCTCACATGATCGAACTCGGTGTCGTGATGGATCCCATCGCCGGGATCAAACCCGGCAAGGACAGCACCCTCGCCATGCTGATCGAGGCGCAGGCGCGCGGCTGGCCGCTCTGGTACATGGAACAGGGCGATCTCTACCTGCGCGACGCCCGCCCCCGCGCGCGCATGCGGCAGCTCGCCGTGCGCGACGACAAGCGCGACTGGTTCACGCTGGGCGCGGAACGCGATGCCGGTCTGGAAGAGCTCGACGTCGTCCTGATGCGCAAGGATCCGCCCTTCGATATCGAATATGTCTACACTACCTACCTGCTCGAGCTCGCCGAAGCGGCCGGGGTCCTGGTGGTCAATCGCCCGCAGGGACTGCGCAATACCAACGAAAAACTCTCCATCGCATGGTTCCCGCAGTGCAGCGCGCCCTCGCTGGTCACCAGCGACAGCGCCCGCCTGCGCGCGTTCCTGCTGGAGCAGCGCGATATCATCGTCAAACCGCTGGAGGCGATGGGCGGCGAGTCGGTCTTTCGCGTCACTCCCGATAACCCGAATCTCAACGTCATCTTCGAGGTCATGACCCGGCACAGCACGCGGCTGACCATGGCACAGCGCTATATTCCCGAGATCAGCCAGGGCGACAAGCGCATCCTGATGGTCGACGGCGAGCCGGTGCCGTACGCACTGGCACGTATCCCCGCGCCGGGCGAGACGCGCGCCAACCTGGCGGCAGGCGGACAGGGCGTCGGGGTGCCGCTCAGCGAGCGTGATCGCTGGATCTGCGCCCAGGTCGGCCCGGAACTGAAACGGCGCGGACTCATGTTCGTCGGGCTGGACGTGATCGGCGAGTATCTGACCGAGATCAACGTCACCAGTCCGACCTGCATCCGCGAACTCGACGCCCAGTTCGGCCTCAATATCAGCGCGCTGCTGATGGATCGCATCGCGGAAAGGCTGTCATGAGGCGGCGCTCCGCGGCCTGCGCACTGCTGACCTGCCTGTTGCTGGCGCTGACCGGATGCGGCAGGCACTCCCCCGAAGTCTACAAGACCCAGTTGATGACGCTCGGCACCATTGTCGACATCAGCCTGTGGAACATCGATGAGCCGAAGGCCCAGCAGGCGGTCAAGGCGGTCGAGGACGTGCTGAACGAGATCCATGTCCACTGGCATGCCTGGGAACCCGGCATGCTCACCGATCTCAATACCCGGCTTGCGGCCGGAGAAACCGTAACGGTCAGTCCCGAGGACGCGGCCGTGCTGCTCAGGACGCAGGAACTCGCGCGCGCGGGCGAGCAACTGTTCAATCCCGCCATCGGCCGCCTGATCGGGCTGTGGGGATTTCACAGCGATGACCCGCCGCAAGGTCCGCCGCCCGCGGTCGAACGCATCCAAGAACTGGTCGATGCCCACCCCAGTATGGAGGATCTGGTGATCGAGGGCACGGCGGTACACAGCCGCAATCCGCTGGTGCAGCTCGACCTTGGCGGATCCGCCAAGGGGTATGCCGTCGACAAGGCGATCGACGCCCTGCGCGCCCTGGGTATCGGGAATGCCATCGTCAATGCCGGCGGGGGGCTGCATGCCATCGGCGCCCATGGCGACCGCCCCTGGCGTGTCGGCATCCGCAACCCCGCCCAGCCCGGCATCATCGCCTCGCTGGAGATGGGCGACAACGAGAGCGTGCATACCTCCGGCAATTACGAACGTTTCTTCGACTACCAGGGCAAGCGCTACCATCACATCCTGGATCCGCGCACCGGCTACCCCGCCGAGGGGGTACTGTCGGTGACGGTGGTACACCCCGACGGGACCCTCGCCGACGCCGCCGACGACGCGCTGTTCATCGCCGGCCCGTCCGGCTGGAAGGAAGTCGCGCGCCGCATGGGCGTCACTCAGGTGATGCTCATCGACGCCGATATGACTGTACACATCACCCCGCAACTGGCCGATCGCCTGCGCATGGAAACCGACCCGCCCCCGAAGATGGTCGTAGAACCGCTCCAATGACCCGGGCCGACTACTTCGTCCTGGCGGGGGCCCTGTTGTTACTGCCCTACCTGTATGCCAGCTACTGGCATCGGGGCGGGGCCGGCGAGGAGGTGCGCATCGTCGACGCCGACGGCAAGGAAATCCTCGCGTCCCTGCACGAGGATCGCGAGATCCGTCTTCCGGGACCGCTCGGCACCAGCGTGATCGAAATCCGCGACGGCAAGGCGCGCTTCGCCTCATCCCCCTGCCATGGCCAGTTCTGCGTGCACGCCGGCTGGCTCCACCTCGGTGGAGAATTCACCGCCTGTCTGCCCAATCACATCAGCCTGGCGGTGGTCGGACCCGAGTTGCGCTACGACACCATCAATTTCTGATCCATCCATGCACAACGACACCGGCGAGCATACCCTGACATTCACCGCGACGCGGGAAGACTATCGCGTCGCCTGGCTGGCCGCGCTCGCCATCACGATCCACATCGCCGAAAGCATGCTGCCCAGCCCGCTGCCCGGGATCAAACCCGGACTCGCCAACGTCGTCACCATCGCGGCGCTGCTCCTGTACGGCTGGCGGGCCGCGGTGTGGGTATCCCTGCTGCGCGTGGTGGTCGGCAGCATATTGATCGGGACCTTCCTCACGCCAACCTTCGTACTGAGCTTCTCCGGGGCAGTGGCGGCCGTCGCCGTCATCGGCCTGGGCAGCCTGCTGCCAGGACGGGGGCTGGGCCCGATCGGCTACTGTCTGCTGGCCTCGATGGCGCACATCGCCGCGCAGTTCTTCGTCGCCTACCGCCTGTTCATCCCGCACGAGGCGCTGTTCGGCCTGCTGCCGGTGCTGATGACCGCGGGTGTCGGGTTCGGTCTGGCGAGCGGTCTCCTGGTCCAGGCCATGATGGCCCACATCAACCGCGATGCAAGCCCTGGCGCTCCCACCGCCTGAACCGGCACTGGCGTCGGACCGTCTCGGCCTGAGCCTGATGGTGGCCGGCGTCCTGCACGCCGTGGTCATTCTGGGCGTGACCTTCACCCCGGGCCTGCTCGAACGCGCGATGCCGGAGCAATCCCCGCCGCTGCAAATCACCCTGGTGCATCAGCGCAGCGACAAGGCCCCCGAGGACGCCAAACTCCTCGCCCAGGCCAATCTGGAGGGTGGTGGCAGCGCGGCGGACGAGATCAGCCCGCAGAGCCCCTCTTACACCCCGCTGCCGCAGCCCAGTGCCGGCGCCGGCATGGCGGTCACACTCCCGGCCGCCCCGCCGCCCGCACCGCAGACGGCGCAGGACACCCCGCTGACCCAGAGCGAGTCCGCACGTGCTGTTCACAAGGACACGGCGCCGGCGGAACGGCCGCGTCAGCCCATGACGGCGGAGGAAATGGTGGCCCGCAGCATGGAGATCGCCACCCTGAGCGCCGAGATCAGCCAGTCGATGGAGGCCTATGCCAAACGCGACAAACACCGCTACATCTCGGCCCAGGCACGCGAGTACCGCGACGCCGCGTATCTCGACGCCTGGCGCGCCAAGATCGAACGCATCGGCAACCTCAATTACCCCGAGGAAGCCAAACGGCGCAACATCTCGGGCAGCCTGTTGCTGGATGTCGCCATCAACTCGGACGGAAGCCTGAACAGCATCACCCTGCTGCGCTCCTCCGGCAGCAAGGTTCTCGACGACGCCGCCATGCGCATTGTCAAGCTGGCCGCCCCCTTCGCGCAGTTTCCGGATGAATTACGCAGTGACACCGACGTGCTTCACATCACCCGCACGTGGGAATTCCTCGACAGCCACCGTCTCGATGCCTCGCGCTGAACGGTGCTGCCCGATCACTTGTAAACACGCCCGCATTCGACCGATACTAATACCATCATGGCCAAATCGACCTACATGATCGACCAGTTCCTGATCGCGATGCCCGCGCTGCAGGATCCCAATTTCTTTCATGGCGTCACCTACCTGTGCGAGCACACCGCGGAGGGGGCGATGGGGATCATGGTGAACCGGCCGCTCGACATCAGCCTGGGCGAGGTCCTCAGCCAGATGAACATCGAGACCCGCATCGATGCCGTCATCCAGCAGCCGATCTTCCTCGGCGGGCCGGTGCAATGCGAACGTGGCTTCGTGATTCACAAGCCGCACGGCGACTGGGAGGCGACCCTGAAGGTGACTGACGAGATCGCGGTAACCTCCTCGCGCGACATCCTGGAGGCCATCGCCGCGGGCGAGGGCCCGGACCAGTGTCTGGTGGCGCTCGGCTACGCGGGCTGGGGTCCCGGCCAGCTCGAACGCGAAATGCGGGAGAATGCCTGGCTGAGCGTCCCCGCCGATGACCGCATCTTTTTCGACGTGCCCTATGAACAGCGCTGGGAGGCGGCCGCCGCTCTCACCGGCGTGGATCTGAACCGCATCTCCAGCCACATCGGCCACGCATGACGGAATCCGGCCGCACGCTGCTCGGATTCGATTATGGAACCCAACAGATCGGCGTGGCCGTCGGACAGGAACTGACCGCCACTTCCACGCCGCTGGCAACCCTTGCCAGCCGCAATGAAAACCCCGACTGGGACGCTATCACCCGGCTGATCGAGGCCTGGCGGCCCGCCGCGCTGGTCGTCGGCATCCCGCTCAACATGGACGGCACGGAACAGCCGATGACCGAATCGGCGCGGCGTTTCGCGCGCCGTCTGGAAGGCCGCTACCGGCTCCCCGTGCATCTCGCGGACGAACGGCTCTCGACGGTCGAGGCCGGCCGGCTCCTGCGCGAGTCCGCGACCGATTCCGGCACGCGGCGTTCGCGCCGCCGTCGCGAGCTGGACGAGGTGGCGGCGCATCTGATCCTGCAAACCTGGTTCAGCCAGCAGGCGCGGGATGCAGCTTCACACCGGGACGCGGCGGAAGAATCATAGTAAGATTAGGCACCCGACGACGGTAAGACCCGCGTGGATATCGACTCCCTCAACCCGGAACAGCTCATCGCCGACATGGCCGCGGCCCTGCGCGCGCTGCTTGCCGGCCAGGGGATCACCGACCCCCTCATGGTGGGCATCTATACCGGGGGCGTATGGGTCGCCCAGCGTCTGCACCGCCTGCTTGGCCTGGAAAACCCGCTCGGCACCCTCGACATCTCCTTCTACCGTGACGACTTCACCCGCGTCGGCATGAACCCGACCGTCAAACCCTCGCTGCTGCCCGTCAACATCGAGGATCGCCATGTGATCCTGGTCGACGACGTGCTGAATACCGGCCGTACCATCCGGGCCGCCCTCAACGAGCTGTTCGATTACGGCCGGCCGGCCTCCATCCTGCTCGCCGCGCTGGTCGACCGCGGCGGCCGCGAACTGCCGATCCAGGCCGATGTGGTCGGCACCCGGATCGATCTCGCCGCCGGCGAACACATCAAGCTGCACGGACCGCAGCCGCTGCGCCTGAGCCGGGTCAGCGGCGCGCGATGAAGGGATAGGACCGATGGACAAGCGGAACATCCAGCTGGACGACGACGGACAGCTGCGCCATTTCCTCACCATCGAAGGCCTGAAACGACAGATGCTGGTCGACATCCTCGACGCCGCGGAATCGTTCACGTCCGTGACCGAACAGACGGTGAAGAAGGTGCCGCTGCTGCGCGGCAAGACCATCGTCAATCTGTTCTTTGAATCCAGCACGCGCACGCGCACCACCTTCGAGCTCGCCGCCAAGCGGCTCTCCGCCGACGTGCTCAACATCAACGTCAATGCCTCCGCCACGACCAAGGGCGAGACACTGCTCGACACGCAGCGCAACCTCGAGGCGATGCAGTGCGACATGTTCGTGGTGCGCCACGCCGTGAGCGGGGCCGCCCATTTCATCGCGCGCCATGCCGCCCCCCACGTCAGCGTGATCAACGCCGGTGACGGCCGCCACGCCCATCCGACGCAGGCGATGCTGGACATGTTCACCATCCGCCGTCACAAGGGCGATTTCTACAAGCTGCGTGTCGCGATCGTCGGCGATATCCTCCACTCGCGCGTGGCCCGTTCGCAGATCCACGCGCTTTCGACGCTGGGGGTGGAGGAGATCCGCGTGATCGGGCCCAAGACCCTGATCCCGCTCGAGGCGCACACCCTGGGTGTGCACGTCCATCACGACCTGCGCAGCGGATTGCGCGACATTGATGTCATCATCACGCTGCGGCTGCAGCACGAACGCATGACCGGCGCGCTGCTGCCAAGTGAACACGAATATTTCCAGCTCTACGGCCTGACCGAGGCGCGACTCGACCTCGCGAAACCTGATGCGATCATCATGCACCCCGGACCGATCAACCGCGGTGTGGAGATCGATTCCGCCGTCGCCGACGGTCCCCGCTCGGTGATCCTGAATCAGGTGGCGCACGGCACCGCGGTACGCATGGCGATCATGGCCAAGGCCATGCAGCGGCTGCCGAGCCTGCCCGCGAGGGAGTTGCACTGATGCGCGTGCGGATCAGCGGCGGCCGCGTCATCGATCCCGCCAACGACGTCGACGGCCGCCAGGATCTCTTCATCGCGGACGGGAAGGTCGTCGCGCTCGGCCGCGCCCCTGACGGCTTCACTGCCGACATCGACATCGACGCCACCAACCGGGTCGTCTGCCCCGGCCTGGTCGACCTGCGCGCCCACCTGCGCGAACCGGGACAGGAGCACAAGGCCACGATCGCGAGCGAGACCCGCGCCGCCGCCCATGGCGGGGTCACGACGCTGTGCAGTCCGCCCACGACGACACCGGCGGTCGACACACCGGCGGTCGCCTCGCTGATCATCCGTCGCGCGGAGATCGCCGGCCAGGCCCGCGTGTTCCCACTCGGCGCCTTGACGCGCGGACTGGAAGGCAGGCATCTGAGCGAGATGGCGGCGCTCAGGCAGGCCGGCTGCACCGGCGTGAGCAACGACTTCTGCGCATTCGACAATCCGCTGATCCTCAGCCGGGCGATGGAATATGCCGCCACCTTCGATCTCACCGTGTTCGTCAACGCGCAGGATCCACACCTGGCCAACAACGGCACCGCGCATGACGGCGCGGTGTCCGGCCGTCTCGGACTGGCGGGTATCCCGGCGGCGGCCGAGACGGTGGCGGTGGCGTCCTGCCTCGCCCTGGTCGAGCAGATCGGCGTACGCACCCATTTTTCGCTGCTCTCGACGACGCGGGCGGCGCAGATGATCGCGCGCGCGCAGCACGACGGGCTGCCGGTCACCGCGGACGTCAGCGCCCATCACCTGCACCTGACGGAAAACGACGTGCTCGATTTCGACAGCCAGTGCCACGTCATGCCTCCGTTGCGCACGCTGCGCGATCGCGACGGCCTGCGCCAATGGCTGTCACGCGGGACCATCGCCGCGATCTGCTCCGATCATCAACCGCACGAAGCGGACGCCAAGCTGGCCCCGTTCGGCGAAACGGCGACCGGCATCTCCGCCCTCGAGACACTGTTGCCGCTCAGCCTGCGCCTGGTCGACGACGGTGTGTTGACCATCAACGAGATGATCGCGAGCCTGACCCTGCGCCCGGCACGCATCCTCGGCGTCGAGGCCGGCGACCTGGGACCCGGGCGGCGGGCCGACGTCTGCGTCTTCGACCCGGACCACTACTGGGTGCTGAGCCGGGACCGCCTGGTCAGCCGGGGACACAACACGCCGTTCCTGGACTGGGAGCTCAAGGGGCGGGTCACCCACACCCTGCTCGGCGGCGTGCCGGTCTTCGAATACAAATCTTGATCCCGCACCAAGCGCCATGACCCATCGAGACACACTGCTGGTCGAAGAGGCGGAGATCCTCAGCCACCAGGCACACCCCGGAGAACAATTCATCCTGCGCCTGCAGGCGCCGCGCATCGCGCAGCGCGCGCGCGCGGGCAGCTTCGTTCACCTCACGTGCAACCCCCTGCTGCCGATGCGCCGTCCGCTGTCGATCATGCGCGCGGATGCCCGGGCGGGCTGGATCGAACTGCTCTACCGGGTCTTCGGCGCTGGGACGCGCCTGCTGTCCGCCCACGAATCCGGGACACGGCTCAGCCTGATCGGTCCGATCGGCCGTCCCTTCACGCCGCGCCCGGAGCGCCCCCGCGCGCTGCTGCTCGGCGGCGGGGTAGGCATCCCGCCGATGATCTTCCTGGTGGAGGAGATGCGTCGCGGCGGCGGCCACTCGCCGCTGGTGTTGATGGGTTCGGAGGTGCCGTTCCCGTTCACCACCCGCCCCTCGCAGATCCTCGTGCCCGGCATGCCGGAAGGGGCCATTGCCGCGATGCCGCTGATGGACGACTGGGGCATCCCGAGCCGGCTCGCCTCGCTCCAGGGCTACCCCGGCTGCTTTCACGGCTACGTCACCGATCTCGCCCGCCGCTGGCTCGACGCGCTGACGCCGGCGCAACGCGAGGAAGTCGAGATCTTCGCCTGCGGCCCGCATCCGATGCTGGAGGCGACCGCACGGCTGGCGCGTGACTATGCCCTCCCGTGCCAGGTCTCGCTGGAAGAATTCATGGCCTGCGCGGTGGGCGGCTGCGCCGGCTGCACGGTACGCATCCTGACCGCGGACGGACCGGCGATGAAGCGTGTGTGCGTGGACGGCCCGGTCTTTGACGCCGCCACGGTGGTGTTCTAGGCCGCGCCACCACCGTGACGACCTCGGATCCCGCCACCTGGGTGGAACGACATGGCAACGTCCTCTACCGTTACGCCCTGCTGCGCACACAGGACGCGGCGCTGGCCGAGGACCTGGTACAGGAGACCTTCCTGGCCGCCCTCGGCGCCCGCGCGCGATTTTCCGGCCAGTCCTCCGAACAGACCTGGCTGATCGGCATCCTGAAACACAAACTGATCGATCATTTCCGCAGCCAGGCCAACGCGCGCCCGGAACAGGGGCAAGCGGACGACGCGGCCTTCGTCGATGGCCTGTTCGGGCCCTCGGGTCATTGGGCCCAGCCGCCCGCGGCCTGGGCGAATCCGGAGGGTGCGCTCGAGTCGCAGGACTTCTGGCGCGTCTTCCGCGCCTGTATCCACAACCTGCCGTCGCACCTGGCGGACCTGTTCATCCTGCGCGAAATCAACGACCTGCCGAGCCAGGACGTGTGTAAGGTTCTGGAGATTTCGACTACTAATAATATGTGGGTGATGCTCTCACGGGCGCGCATGCGCCTGCGCGAGTGTCTCGATCGACACTGGTTCAACACGGCCGAGGTCCGGGACGCATGATTTCCTGCCGCAAGGCGAGTGAACTGATATCGCTGTCGATGGACCGTCCGCTCGCCCTGCGCGAACGGCTGGCCCTCGGCCTGCATCTGTGCGCCTGCTCGATGTGCCGCACCTATCGCCGCCAGACTGTCATCATTCGGGACATGGCGCGCGCGCTGGTGATGCGAATGCAGCAGCTTGCCTCCGGGGAGCTGGACTTGCCGCCCGCGGCGGCCGTGCGCATCCGCCACGCGCTCGGGCAAGAAGGCTCCGGGAACGATTCGTAGACGATGATACCGGCGAGTGCCGGGCCCGCGCTCAGCCCAGCTGCTTCAACTGCTGGATCAGTTCGCTCACCACGCCCTGGGCGTCACCGTACAGCATGCGGGCGTTGTCCTTGTAGAAAAGCTGGTTCTCGATGCCGGCGAAGCCGGTACCCTGGCCGCGCTTGATCACCAGCACGTTCTCCGCCTTGTCGACGTTGAGTATGGGCATACCGTAGATCGGGCTCGAGGCGTCGGTGCGCGCGGCGGGATTCACCACATCGTTGGCGCCGATGACAATACCCACGTTGGCGGAACTGAATTCCGCATTGATGTCTTCCAGATCGTGCAGCCGGTCATAGGGCACACCGGCCTCGGCCAGCAGCACGTTCATATGACCCGGCATGCGGCCCGCGACCGGATGGATGGCGAACTTCACCTCAACCCCCAGTCCCTCGAGCAGGTCCATCAACTCACGGATCTTGTGCTGTGCCTGCGCCACCGCCATGCCGTATCCGGGCACGATGATCACCTTGGAGGCATAGCGCATCATCACCGCGGCGTCTTCGGTCTCGATCTGCTTTAGGCTGCCCTTGATCTCGCCTGTCCCGCCTTCGACGGTCTTGCCGAATCCACCGAACAGGACGTTCGAGATCGGGCGGTTCATCGCCTTGGCCATCAGCTGGGTCAGCAGCGTGCCGGCGGCGCCGACCACGGTGCCCGCCACGATCATCGCCGCGTTACCTAGCGCGAAGCCTTCGAACGCGACGGCCATGCCGGTCAGGGCGTTGTAGAGCGAGATCACCACCGGCATGTCGGCGCCGCCGATCGGCAGGGTCATCAGGACGCCGTAGGCCAGCGCGGCGACGAAGAACAGCACGATCATGATCGTGATCGGATCGCCGCCGAGCAGCGTCGCGCCGAGCAGCAGCGAGACCATCAGCACCACGAGATTGAGCGCATGCTGGGCCGGGAAGGTGATCGGGCGTCCGCTGATCAGGCCCTGCAGCTTGCCGAAGGCGATCATGCTGCCGCTGAACGCCACGGCACCGATCAGGCCGCCGATCACGCTGAGCAGGATCATGCCGGTCTGGTCCATCTCGCCGCGCAGCAGCTCGACGGCGGCGATGGCGGCCGCGGCGCCGCCGCCCATGCCGTTGTAGATGGCGACCATCTGCGGCATGTCGGTCATCGCGACCTTGCCGCCGGTATACCACGCGACGCCCGCGCCGATCAGGATCGCCACCAGCATCAGCCCGATGTTGTGCAGGCCCGGCGTCAGCATGGTAATGACGATGGCGAGCCCCATGGCGACGCCCGCCCATTTGATACCGCTGCGCGCCGTCGCCGGCGAGCTCATCCGCTTGAGGCCGAGGACGAACAGAAAAACGGTGAGGAAATAGGCCCCCTGGATCAGATGCTCCACGTCAGGCCCCCCTGCCTTTCTTCTTGGCCTCGAACATCTCCAGCATGCGCTCGGTCACCACATAACCGCCGACCGCGTTCAGGGCGGCGAGCAGAACCCCGATGAAACCGATCGCCTGCTCGAGCACGGTATCCGCATGCCCCAGCGCGACCATCGCGCCGACCAGCACGATGCCGTGGATGAAGTTCGACCCGGACATGAGCGGGGTATGCAGAATGACCGGCACACGGCTGATGACCTCGTAGCCGGTGAAGGCCGCCAGCAGGAAGATGAACAGCGCCGCCCAGATACCCTCGATCATTTCGCGCCTCCCTCGATGCGTTCACGGGTTGCCGCATGACGGATCGCGCCATCGTGCGTGACCGCGCTCATGGCCAGGATCTCGTCCGCCCAGTCGATATGGAGCACGCCGCCCTCTCCCTGCAACAGGCCCATGAAGTTCTGGATGTTCTTCGAATACATCGCGCTGGCATGCACCGGCAGCATGCTCGGCACGTTCAGCGGCCCATAGACCGTCACGCCATGATGCTCGAATTTTTCCCCCGGACGTGTCACGGCGCAGTTGCCGCCGCTTTCCGCCGCCAGATCGAGGATCACCGCACCCGGCTTCATCGACTCGACGGTCGCCGCGGCGATCAGTTGCGGCGCGGTGCGGCCCGGGATCTGCGCCGTGGTGATCACGACGTCGGCCTGGCAAATGGCGCGCCGCAGCAGGACCTGTTCGCGCTCCTTCTCCTCGGCGGTCAGTTCGCGCGCGTAACCGCCTTCGGCCTCGGCGTCGAGTTCGACCTGGAGAAACTTGGCGCCCAGGGACTCGACCTGCTCGCGCGCGGCACGGCGCACATCATAGGCCTCGATCACGGCACCGAGGCGGCGCGCGGTCGCGATCGCCTGCAGGCCCGCCACACCCGCGCCCAGGACCAGGACCTTGGCCGGCCGGATGGTGCCCGCCGCGGTGGTCAGCATCGGGAAAAACTGCGGGCACAGGTCCGCGGCGATTAGCGCCGCCTTGTAGCCGGCGACCGTCCCCTGGGAGGACAGCGCATCCATGGACTGGGCCCGGGTGATGCGCGGCACCAGTTCCATGGCGAAGCTCGTCACGCCCTGATCGCGCAGGCGCCGGATCGTCTCGTCGTTGCGATGGGGCTGCAGATAGCTGACCAGCACCAGGCCGCGCCGGTATTGCGCGATCTCTTCCGTGGTCGGCGCCTGGACCTTGACCACCACCTCCGCATCGCGGCACAACGCGGCGCCATCCGCCACCAGGCGGCCGCCGGCCTCGGTATAGGCCCGATCCGGGCAGTAGCTCGTCGTCCCGCTGCCGGCCTCGACCAGAACCTCAAAGCCCTGCTTGACCAGACGGGCGACCGTCTCGGGCACCAAGGCGACCCGGCGCTCACCGGGAACGGTCTCCCGCGCTACGCCCACGCGTATCGGCATTGCTTGCGACCCCGCTTGCAGACCTGGAAAAGTGTTTGAATCCGCTGGCCTTTAATCGACCGGCGGCAAAGGCAACAAAGTGCGCCATTTTACGAGAGTTGACGCCGGGCGGCAACCGAGATGACGGGATGTGCGCTCATTACCCATCTCATATCGCCGGAAAACCATCTCCGTGTCGTGCTAGATTGGTCGATAAACCGTCCGGGCGGAAGCCAGTTCAGGCGGCGCGGCATTTTTTTCTTCACGAGGGTGGAAGCACCATGAGCAAGTCAGGAATCCTGGTCACCGGAGGGGCGGGCTACATCGGCAGCCATGTCGTCAAACAGCTGGGCGAGCGCGGCGAAAGAGTTGTGGTGCTGGACAATCTGTGCACCGGTTTCCGCGACTCCGTGCTGTACGGCGAGTTTGTCCAGGGCGACAGCGGGGACATGGCGCTGGTCGAGCGCTTACTGCGCGACAACGGGATCCGATCGGTCATGCATTTTGCCGCCCACATCTGGGTGCCGGAGTCGGTCGCGGACCCGCTCAAATACTATCGCAACAACACCGCCAATACGCGCAATCTGCTCGAGTGCTGCGCGCGCGCCGGCATCGAGCATTTCGTCTTCTCTTCCACCGCCGCGGTATATGGCACGCCACCGGTTGACCTGATTCCGGAGCAGACTCCGACCGCTCCGATCAATCCCTACGGCAGCTCGAAGCTGATGAGCGAGTGGATGCTGCGCGACCTGGCGCGGATCAGCCCGCTGCACTACGTCATCTTGCGCTATTTCAACGTCGCCGGCGCCGATCCCGGCGGGCGGATCGGTCAGTCCACCCCGGAATGTACCCATCTGGTCAAGATCGCCTGCGAGGCCGTGACCGGCAAGCGGGCACAGGTCCATGTCTTCGGCACCGACTACCCGACCCCGGACGGCAGCGGCATCCGCGATTACATCCATGTGGAGGACCTCGCCGGCGCCCACCTCAAGGCGCTCGACTATCTGCGCGGCGAGGGTGCCTCGACCGTGCTCAACTGCGGCTACGGACACGGCTATAGCGTGCGCGAGGTCCTGAACGCGGTGCAACGCGTCACCGGAACCCGGCTCGACATCGTCGAATCACCGCGCCGGCCGGGGGATCCGCCGACCCTGGTCGCGGACTCGCGCCGCATCCGCGAGGTCATTGGCTGGGAACCCCGTTACGACAACCTCGATTTCATCATCGAAACGGCGCTGGGCTGGGAACGCAAGTTGCGCGCGCGGGAAGACTGATCCGCGCGCTTTCGCAAACGTGCCGGTCGTTGCATAATGGCGGCCAGAATAGCCGCCAGCCCCCGACCGGAACCCCATGAAACTCGCCCGTTATCTCCTCGCCACCGTCAAGGAAACGCCCGCCGATGCCGAGATCATCAGCCACCAGCTGATGCTGCGCGCCGGCATGATCCGCCGTCTCGCCGCCGGCCTGTATACCTGGATGCCGCTCGGCCTGCGCGCGCTGCGCAAGGTCGAGGCCGTCGTGCGCGAGGAGATGGACCGCGCCGGCGCGCAGGAAGTCCTGATGCCCGCGGTGCAACCCGCCGAGCTGTGGCAGGAATCCGGACGCTGGGACTACTACGGCCCGGAACTGTTGCGCATCAAGGACCGCCACCAGCGTGACTTCTGCTTCGGCCCGACCCACGAGGAGGTCATCACCGACCTGATCCGGCGCGAGATCCGCAGCTACAAGCAACTGCCGGCGAACTTCTACCAGATCCAGACCAAGTTCCGCGACGAGATCCGTCCGCGCTTCGGCGTCATGCGCGCGCGCGAGTTCCTGATGAAGGATGCCTATTCATTCCATCTCGACCAGGCCTCATTGCAGGAGACCTACGACGAGATGTATCGCACCTACACGCGCATCTTCACCCGGCTGGGACTCGAATTCCGCGCGGTGCGCGCCGATACCGGCGCGATCGGCGGCAGCCACTCGCATGAGTTCCATGTCCTCGCCACCTCAGGGGAGGATGCCATCGCCTTCGCCAGCGACGGCGATTACGCGGCCAACGTCGAACTGGCCGAGGCCCTGCCGCCGGCGCAGCCGAGGGCGGCGGCCGCGACCGCATTGCGCGAGGTCGCCACGCCGGACCAGCACAGTATCGCCGATATCAGCGCCTTCCTCGGCGTCGCGCCACGACAGTGCCTGAAAACCCTGCTGGTGAGAGGCCGAGAGGGGGGCGTCGTGGCGCTGGTACTGCGCGGCGATCACGAGCTCAACGCGATCAAGGCCGCGAAGCTGCCCGAAGTGGCCGACCCGCTGACCTTCGCCAGCGCGGAGGAAATACGCACCGCCGCCGGCTGCAATGCGGGTTCGCTCGGACCGGTCGGACTCAAGGCTCCGGTCATCGTCGATCGTGCCGCGGCGCAGGCCGCCGACTTCGCCTGCGGCGCGAACCGCGACGGTTTCCACCTGACCGGCGTCAACTGGGGCCGCGACCTGCCCGAACCGCGCACCGCCGACCTGCGCAACGTCGTCGACGGCGATCCGTCGCCCGACGGCCGCGGCACGCTCGCCATCCGGCGCGGCATCGAGGTCGGACACATCTTCCAGCTCGGCCAGAAATACAGCACGGCGATGCAGGCCGACTGCCTGGACGAGCAGGGTCGCAGCGTCACGCTGACCATGGGCTGCTATGGCATCGGTGTCTCGCGCATCGTCGCCGCCGCGATCGAGCAGAACCATGACGAGCGCGGCATCGTCTGGCCGGAGGCGCTGGCGCCATTCACGGTCATGCTGATCCCGCTCAATGCGCACAAGTCGCATCGCGTGCGCGAGGCGGCGGATCGGCTGTACCGCGAGTTATGGGAACAGGGCATCGAGGCCCTCTACGACGACCGCGGCGAGCGGCCGGGGGTAATGTTCGCGGATGCCGACCTGATCGGCATCCCGCACCGCCTGGTGGTGGCCGAGAAGGGCCTCGACGCCGGCACCATTGAATACAAGCACCGGCGCGGCGGGGAAGTGCGACACATTCCCCTGTCCGAGCTCATTCCCCTCCTCAAGTCCGCGCGCGCCGCAACCGATATTTAGAGGGTATCCGCGCCCTGCCCCGCCAGACCGGGCGGGGCGGCGGATCGGTAACCGGGCCCATGCGCCCCGACCCTCGCCATGTATCGACACCTTGCCATTCTGCTGCTCCCCCTCCTGCTGGCCGCCACGGCGCACGCCGCTGTCGTCGAGCAGCGGGACGACCCCGAACTGCGTACCGCCCTGCTCGCGGCGATCCAGGACAACAACAGCTTCGAAGATCGTTTCGAGGCGGAAGTCTGGCTGATGGACATGTCCAGCCGGCTGCGCAAGAAGGTGCCGGACACGGAGGAACGCATCGCGCTGCTGAAGATGATCCACTACGAGGCCGCCCGCGTGAACGTACCACCCGAACTGGTGCTGGCGGTGATCGAGGTGGAGAGCAATTTCGACCGCTGGGCGGTCTCGAGCGCCGGCGCGCAGGGGCTGATGCAGGTAATGCCGTTCTGGCTGTCCGAGCTAGGCCGCCCCGACGACAGCCTGCAGCAGGCGCACATCAACCTGCGCCTGGGCTGTACCATCCTGCGGCATTATCTCGACCGCGAACGCGGCGATCTCCGGCGCGCGCTGGCGCGCTACAACGGCAGTCCGCTGATCAACATGAACAGCTACCCGCAACGGGTACTGGACGCGCTGCGCATGCGCTGGTACCGGCAATAAATTCAGTCTGGGGACAGATTTCAAATCTGTCCCCAGACATTAATAGCTACACACTCATCTGGGAAAACACATCCATAAATGGATGGAAAATAAATCTGTCCCCATTTTCCATTTTCTGAAAATGATGAACGGGACGGGATTGATCCGCCCCCTGCCCCGTCTATTCGTCCGTCACGCAGCCCTGCGAGGCGTCCTTCACGTTCTTGATGAACTTGTACAGTGTGCCGCGCGTCGCCTTGTAGGGCGGCATGCGCCAGTCGGCCCGGCGCCGTGCCAGCTCCGCGTCGTCGAGCGCGACCGACAGGGTGTTTGCGGCGGCGTCGATGGTGACGAGGTCGCCGTCGCGGATCAGCGCGATCGGCCCACCTTCCTGGGCCTCGGGCACGACATGGCCGATGATGAAGCCGTGTGAGCCGCCCGAAAACCGCCCGTCGGTGACCATCGCGACGTCATTGCCCAGGCCCGCCCCCATGATCGCCGAGGTCGGCGTCAGCATCTCGGGCATGCCCGGCCCGCCCTTGGGTCCCTCGTAGCGGATCACCACCACATCACCTTTGAGAATCTTCCCCTGCTCGAGCGCGGCCAGCATGTCCTCCTCGGCGTCGAATACGCGCGCGGGCCCCGAGAAGCGCACGCCTTCCTTGCCGGTGATCTTGGCCACGGCGCCGCCCGGCGCCAGGTTGCCCTTCAGGATGCGGATATGCCCGCTCTCCTTGATCGGGTGCTCCAGCGGCAGGATCACCTGCTGTCCCGGCGCCAGCCCCGGGACCTCAGCCAGGTTTTCAGCGAGGGTGCGTCCGGTAACGGTCAGACAGCCGCCATCCAACAGTCCATGCGCGAGCAGATATTTCATGACCGCCGGCGTACCGCCGACCTTGTGCAGATCCTCCATCACGTACTTGCCGCTCGGCTTGAGGTCGGCGATGAACGGGATGCGGTCGCTCACGGCCTGGAAATCGTCGATGGACAACCCGACATCGACGGCGCGGGCCATGGCGATCAGGTGCAGCACCGCGTTGGTCGAACCGCCCAAGGCCATCACCACCACCATCGCGTTTTCGAATGCGGCCCGGGTCATGATGTCGCGCGGCGTGATGTCACGCTCCAGCAGGACGCGTATCGCCGCGCCGGCGCGACGGCATTCCTCGATCTTTCCCGGGTCGACGGCCGGCGTCGAGGAACTGTAGGGCAGGCTCATCCCGAGCGCCTCGATGGCGGCGGCCATGGTGTTGGCGGTGTACATGCCGCCGCAGGCCCCGGGGCCGGGGCAGGAGTTCTTGACGATACCCTCTCGCGTCGGCTCGTCGATGCGACCCGCGATAAATTCGCCGTAGCTCTGAAAGGCCGAGACGATATCGAGGGTGCGTTCGCCGATATGTCCCGGCTTGATGGTGCCGCCGTAGATCATCAGCGCCGGGCGATTGAGGCGGCCGATCGCGATCATACAGCCGGGCATGTTCTTGTCGCAGCCCGGGATTGAGATATTGGCGTCATACCACTGTGCGCCCATCACGGTCTCGATCGAATCGGCGATGATCTCGCGTGACTGCAGGGAATAGCTCATGCCCTCCGTCCCCATCGAGATCCCGTCACTGACGCCGATGGTGTTGAAACGCATGCCGACGAGCCCGGCCGCCTGCACCCCCTCCTTCGCGTAGGCCGCGAGGTCATTGAGATGCATATTGCAGGTATTGCCCTCCCACCAGACGCTGGCGATGCCGACCTCGGCCTTGGCCAGATCCTCCTCGCGGAGACCGGTGCCATAGAGCATGGCCTGGGAGGCACCCTGGGATTTCGGGGCGGTGATACGGCTGCTGTACGTGTTTAACTTGCGGGACATCGTCTTCTCCAATCCACGGGCAAACATTTGAACGTATAATACAGACCCTACAGCATAGCAAAGAGTGATGCGGAAACTCAGCGTACGGACCGCCCTCCCGCACCGGCGCGGCCCGCGGACACCGCTCAGACGTCACTTCAAGCCATTGTTATCCCGGGGAAAGGCCATGAACGAGGACAAGCTCGAACGCAAGCTGCTCAACTACATGGGCAAGGCGATCGCCGACTACAGCATGATCCAGCGCGGCGACCGCATCCTGGTATGCCTCTCCGGCGGCAAGGATTCCTATACCCTGCTCACGCTGCTGAACAAGCTGCGCCTGCGTTCGCGCGGTCGTTTCGAGATCTTCTCCTACACCCTCGATCAGGGGCAGCCGGGCTGGGATGACCGCGCCATGCGCGCCTGGCTGCAGGCCAGCGGTATCCCCCACGTCATCGAGGCGCGCGACACCTATTCGGTCGTGATCGACAAGATCGAAGAGGGAAAGACCTACTGTTCACTATGCTCACGCCTGCGCCGCGGCAACATCTACCGCTTCGCGGCGGAACACGGTTTCAACAAGATCGCCCTCGGCCATCACCGCGACGACCTGATCCAGAGCCTGCTGATGTCGATACTCTACAGCGGCGAGATCCGTTCCATGCCGCCGAAGCTGCTGACGGACACCAGGCGGCACATCGTCATCCGGCCGCTCGCCTACTGCCAGGAACGCGATATCCTCGCCTACGCGCAGCTCCGGGACTTTCCGCTCATCCCCTGCAATCTGTGTGGTTCGCAGGAAAACATGACGCGGCGCAAGGTGAAGCAACTGATCCAGGACCTGGCCGGCGACAACCCGAAGGTGCCGAGCAATATCCTCAATGCCTTGGGCAATCTTCAGGTCAGCCAGCTCATGGACCGCTCATTGTGGAACTTCCGTGAGCTCGAATCCCTGATGGAGCACGACGATGGCACGACGCCGGCCCACCGCTCCGAGGAATCCCCCCAGGCCCTCTGGTAAATCCACCCCACCGTCCAGTCCGCGCCGGCGGTCCGCGCATGCCCCGGCGTGGACCGCGTGACGGTTTGTGCCGCCGCTGTAAGTATTCGCACCACCTCCCGACTAACTGATGTAACGCCGGCGATCAGTGACGCCGTCACGTTATCTGACGCGGGGGCATCATCCGCCACGGAACCGTTTTTCATCCTGTGGCGGACGACGCTTCCACTCTCAAACCACTTACATATAGGGAGCCATCCATGAACAAACAAGCCGCTTTGCGTTCCGCCGTTGCCGGTCTCATCGCCCTGGGCCTGTCCGGCGCAGGAAACCTGGCCATGGCGGACGAGGCCATGAAAATGGCCGGGCCCGCCAAGATGCCGCAGGGGGCCGAAAAATGTTTCGGCATCGCGAAGGCCGGAATGAACGACTGTGCGGGCAAGAGCGCGCCCCATGCCTGCGCCGGTCAATCCACACAGGACCGGGCATCCTATGACTTTGTGTATGTACCGTCCGGCACCTGCCAGAAGATCGCAGGTGGTTCAACCACCGCGTCATGACGGCGCAGCAATCCAGGCACGATACGATCCCGGCTCGCGCCGGGATCGGTTTACGCGCCCCGCATATCACGGAATTCCTCGCCACGCGGCCGGATATCGCCTGGTGCGAGGTGCATAGCGAAAATTATTTCGCCGACGGCGGTCCTTCCCTGCGCGTGCTGGAACGTGTCCGCGCCGACTATGCGCTCAGCCTGCACGGTGTCGGGCTGTCACCCGGCTCCTGCGACCCGCTCGACGCGGATCATCTGCGCCGACTGAAGCAGCTCATCATCCGCAGCGAACCCGTCCTGGTATCGGAACATCTGAGCTGGAGCTCTTTCGCCGGACGCTTCGCCAACGACCTGCTCCCTCTCCCCTATACCGAAGAGGCGCTGCTCCATCTGTGCCGACGCGTGGATCAGATCCAGGACTATCTCGCCCGCCGGATCCTGCTCGAGAACCCCTCGACTTACCTCCAGTTCGTCAGCTCCGTGATCCCGGAATGGGAATTCATCTCGGAGCTCGCGCGCCGAACCGGCTGCGGAATCCTGCTCGATATCAACAATGTCTACGTCAGCGCAATCAATCACGGTGACGATCCGGCGGTCTATCTGCGCAGCATCGACCCGGCTTCGATCGGTGAAATTCACCTTGCGGGCTGCGAAGAAGGCGCCGGACTGCTGGTCGACACGCATAGCCGACCGGTACGAACCGAGGTCTGGGAGCTTTATCGTCTGGCGCTGAACAGATTCGGCGCGCGGCCGACCCTCATCGAATGGGACAGCGATCTCCCCGCGCTGGACGTGCTGCTCGATGAGGCCGGCAAGGCGGCGGCGATGCTGGAGGCGAATGATGCCGTCGCTGCGTGAGATACAACAGGAAGTCATGCGCGTCCTGGCGCTGGGCGGAAACGCGGAGATCCCTGCGTTCATCCGTCCGGGCGCGCGGGCCATCCGCGGCCTGGCGGCCTATTGCAACACCGCGCGCGCCAACCTGCACAATACGCTGCGCGGGGTTTACCCGGTCGTCGAGCGGCTCGTCGGGACGGGATTCTTCACACTCGCCGCGGAGAAGCATATCGACATTACCCCCTCCACCAGTGGCGATCTCAACCGCTACGGAGCGGAATTCCCCGCATTCCTTCGCTCGTTCCAGCCGGCGGCGGCGCTGCCATACCTGGCCGATGTGGCCGCCCTGGAGTGGACCTGTCACGAAGTCCATGGCGCGCCCGAGGCGAGTCAAGACTCATTCGACCACCTGACGACCGTCGCGCCGGAGGATTACGGGCGCCTGGTCCCGAGGCTGCATCCTGCCGTGCGCTTGCTGAAATCCCCCTATCCGGTTCTCGACATCTGGCGGAAGAATCAGTCCTCCTACGATGGCGATCCCTCCGTCAGCCTGTCGCAAGGCAGCGATACCCTGCTGGTGCGCAGGACGTCCACTGGAATCGAAATCGAGCGTCTCGATCCCGCGGAATGGCAACTGCTGTTCCAGTCGAGCCGGGGGATGTGCCTGGAACAGGCGCTCAACGGCCTGCCGGATTTCGATCTCGCGGCTGCGCTGGCGCGTCAGTCCGGCGCCGGGGTATTGATCGGGTTGTTTCTACCACCAGACACAAGACAGGGCTAAATCATGCGCATATTTGCCCGCATCATCCGTGTTGGCCTCTGGACAGTCGGCATGCTGGATCGCGCCAGTCCGGCAGCGGATCTCCTCGTCCGGCTCTGGCTGGCGAACGTCTTCTGGAAATCCGGCCTCGTCAAACTGAGCAGCTGGTCCACCACCCTGATGTTGTTCAACTACGAATACCAGGTGCCCCTGCTGCCCCCTGAAGCAGCTGCGGTTCTGGCGACCGCCGTGGAAATCGGCGGCGCGGCGCTGCTGGCGCTGGGACTGGGCGCCCGCGCGGGAGCCGCTGCTTTATTCATGCTGAACCTCACGGCAGTGATTTCCTACCCCGAACTCTCCGAGTCGGGACTGCGGGATCATTACTTCTGGGGAATATTGCTGCTGTTGTACTTCGTGCACGGACCGGGCAGACTGTCGTTCGATCACCTGATTCGTACGAGACTGTCTCAAACCGCCGCGCGCTGAACCCGCAGGTCTGCCGGTCAGGCGATAAAAAAGGCCGGTCGCACAGCGATCGGCCTTTTTTTCAACAGCTCACCCGCCGCAGGCGGGTATACCGTCAGAGAGCTGCCCTCTCAGAGATGGGCGACGAAGAGCGCCACCGAAACCGCGATCCCGACCACCCCCAGCACGGCAGATACTTTTTGCTCGAACATTCTCAGTTCCCCCTAGACCCGTTAAGTCTGTATCCAGACGCATTCGCCCGCACCCGATTTCCGGGCCAAGCGAGCGCTTACCTTAGCAAATTAATAAGGAAATAGGAACGGGGGGAGACTCGACTGCGGGCGCCCTCCCGGGAGGGGCACCCGGCGTGCTGTGACCGGGATGGGCAACTGACGCCATCCCTGGCATCAAGTGCTTGTTTTCTTAATATGTTTATCCGATGACCGGATCAGGACATATGGCTGACGAACAGTACCAGCGACACGCCGATCAGCACGAGGCTCAACAGGACTGAAACTGTATTCTCCATGGCGATTCTCCCCTTCGTTTAGGATCTTGATGTTTGAAACACGGCCGTTGTCACTCACTTCCGACGTATGCAGCCATGGCACCCATTGTAGTTACAATTTTTATAATTGTATATTTAATAAGGTATTTCCGACCATTTCAGTCAGGCTTCGCCCGCCCTGCATGAAACGCGCCGGACACAGGGGAGATCACCGGTCCGCCTAGATGCCGTAGAATGCGAAGACAAAATACTCGGAGACACTCGCCTGATGCATGCCGACAATCCCCAGTTCGTCGACTGGTTTCGCAGTTCCTCGCCATACATCAATGCCTTCCGCGGCCGCACGTTCGTCATCGTCTTCGGCGGCGAGGTCATCTCCGAACAGCGCTTCACGGGGCTCGCGCATGACATCGCCCTGCTGAACAGTCTCGGCATTCGCCTGGTCCTCGTTCACGGCAGCCGTCCCCAGATCGAGCAGCGCCTGCGTGAGCGAAAGCTGCGGATCCAGTACATGCACGGCCTGCGTATCACCGACAAGGATTCACTCGAGTGCGTGAAGGAAGCTGCCGGGGTGGTCTCGGTCGAGATCGAGGCGATGCTGTCCATGGGGCTTGCCAATACCCCGATGGCGGGGGCGCGCATCCGTGTCGCCTCGGGAAACTTCGTCACGGCGCAACCGCTCGGCATCCTGGAAGGCATCGATCATCTCTATACCGGCAAGGTGCGCCGCATCGATCATCAGGCGATACAACAGCAACTCGACGCGGGCGCCATCGTGCTGCTCTCCCCGATCGGCTACTCCCCGACCGGGGAGATCTTCAATCTGACGGCACTCGAGGTAGCCTCGGCGGCCGCGGTCGCGCTCAAGGCCGACAAGATGCTGTGCCTGGTCGAGGCACACGGACTGGAAGACTCAAGCGGGCGACTGTTGCGCGAACTGACCCCTTCCACCGCCGAGCATGAAATCGCCGGCAAACCTGACTTGCCCCAGACGATGGTCGAGGTGCTGCGACATGCGATCGCGTGTTGCCGTTCCGGCGTGCGGCGGGCGCACCTGATCGATCATCGCCGTGACGGTGCCTTGCTGCTCGAGCTGTTCACCCGCGACGGTATCGGCACCATGATCACCACGGATCTTTACGAGGGGACCCGCCAGGCGACCATAGAGGATGTGGGCGGCATCCTTAACCTGATCGCGCCACTGGAACAGGAAGGTATCCTGGTACGCCGCTCGCGCGAACATCTGGAGATCGGAATCGGTCAGTTCACCGTCATTGAACGCGACGGCATGGTGATCGCCTGCGCGGCCTTTCAACCCTTCGCGGAGGAACGGGTCGGCGAGCTCGCCTGTCTCGCGGTGCACCCCGATTACCGCCACAACGGGCACGGTGAGGCCCTGCTGCGGCTGATCGAGAGTGAGGCCTTGAAACGGGGGATAGACCGACTGTTCGTGCTCACCACGCACGCGTCGCACTGGTTCCAGGAGCGCGGCTTTCAGGCGGGGGAAAGCGGCCAACTGCCGGTGGCGCGCCAGGCCATGTACAACTATCAGCGCAACTCCCAGGTACTCATCAAGAGGCTTTGAAGCGTCACAAGTGCGCTGTCGACGGCGACTCACTCGCGCGCGGCCGCCGCGGCGGCCAGCTTTTTCTCCAGATAGTGGATGTTGGTCCCTCCGGCCTGGAACGCAGCGTCGTTCATCAGGTCACGATGCAGGGCGAGGTTGGTCTTGATCCCTTCGATGATGAATTCGGTCAAGGCCATGCGCATGCGGGCGATGGCGGAATCCCGCGTATGGCCCTGGGCGATAACCTTGCCGATCATGGAATCATAGAACGGCGGCACGGTGTAGCCGTTATAGATGTGGGAATCGATGCGGATACCCGGACCGCCCGGCGGATGGTACTGGGCGATGGTCCCCGGCGATGGCGTGAAGGTGCGCGCATCCTCGGCATTGATCCGGCACTCGATCGCGTGCCCGTTCGGCCTGATGTCGGATTGCCGGAGCGTGAGTAACTCGCCCGCGGCGATGCGGATCTGCTCCTTCACGATATCGATGCCGTATACCATCTCGGTCACCGGATGCTCCACCTGCAGGCGGGTATTCATCTCAATAAAGTAGAAACGGCCCTTCTCGTAGAGAAACTCGAAGGTGCCCGCGCCGCGATAACCGGTCTCAAGGCAGGCCTTGACGCATTGGGCGCCGATGCGGCCCCTCTGTTCCTCGCTGATGCCCGGCGCGGGGGCTTCTTCGATGACCTTCTGGTGACGCCGCTGCATGGAACAGTCGCGTTCACCAAGGTGGATCGCATTGCCCTGGCCATCGGCCAGCACCTGGATCTCGATGTGGCGCGGATTTTCGAGGTACTTCTCCATATAGACCGTGGCGTTTCCGAAAGCGGCCTCGGCCTCCGAACGCGTCATGCTGATGGCATTCGCCAGGGCAGCGTCGCTGTGCACGACCCGCATGCCACGCCCGCCGCCGCCGCCGGCTGCCTTGATGAGCACCGGAAATCCGATGTTGCGCGCAATCTCCAGGTTGCGCTCCGGATCCTCACTCAATGGACCATCGGAACCCGGAATACAGGGGATGCCCGCCGCCTTCATCGCCTTGATCGCCTCAATCTTGTCGCCCATCAGGCGGATCGTCTCGGGACGCGGGCCAATGAAGACAAAGCCGCTCTTCTCGACCCGATCGGCGAAGTCGGCGTTCTCGGACAGAAACCCGTAACCGGGATGGATGGCCACCGCGTCGGTGACCTCGGCGGCGCTGATCAGGGCCGGGATATTCAAATAGCTCTCCGCCGAGGCGGGCGGCCCGATGCACACGGACTCGTCCGCCAGCCGGACGTGGATCAGATCACGGTCGGCGGACGAATGCACCGCCACCGTCTTGATGCCCATCTCGTTGCAGGCGCGCAGGATGCGCAGCCCGATCTCACCACGATTGGCGATGACGATTTTCTCGAACATGAAACCCGTTGCCTATTCGATGATGAACAGCGGCTGACCGTATTCGACCGGCTGGCCGTTCTCGACCAGAACGGCGGCCACAACACCGGCCTTGTCCGATTCGATCTGATTGAGCATCTTCATCGCCTCGATGATGCACAGAGTGTCGCCGGCGTTGACCCGCTGGCCCACTTCGACGAAGGCCGGCGAACCGGGGGCCGGCGAGCGATAGAAGCTGCCGACGATCGGCGAGGTGATGGTGTGCCCCTTGGGCGGCGGGGGCGCCGCCGGCTCGCCGGCCGGAGCCGCGGGGGCCGCAGCTTGAACCGCCGGGGCGGGCGCGGTCATCATCGGGGCGGCTCCCATGACCGTCTGCACCGCCTTGCCGTGGCGGCTGATGCGTACCGACTCCTCGCCTTCCTGGACCTCGATCTCGGCGAGATCGGATTCCTCCAGGAGCTCGATCAACTTCTTTATCTTTCGAATATCCATACCGGCAATTATGAATCCTTGTGCTTGTCTAGATGTTGCGCCGCCGCCCGCAGGGCCAGTTCGTAGCCCGCAGCACCGAGTCCGCTGATCACGCCGGCAGCGAGATCCGAGAAATACGATGTCCGGCGAAATGCCTCGCGCGCATGGATATTGGACAGATGCACCTCGATAAAGGGCACCGCGACGGCGGCGAGGGCGTCACGCAAGGCTACGCTGGTGTGGGTGAGGGCGGCGGGATTGATGATGATGAAGCGGACCGACTCTTCCGGAGCCTTGTGCACACGCTCGACCAGTTCGTGCTCCGCATTGCTTTGAAAGAACGACACCTTGTGGCCGAGTTCCTTGGCCAGGCTCGTAATCCGCTTGTTGATCTCGGACAGCGACTGCCCGCCATAATGGCCGGGTTCCCGCCGCCCGAGGAGGTTCATATTCGGCCCGTTGAGTACAAGGATCATCGCCATTCGATTCTGTTCGTTCCCGGCACGATAAGCGCTGATCGGAACGGATTATGCGAAAACCGCCCGCTCAGCCGGACTTCGGTCGCCCATTACGGCGGCTATTGTGCAATGTCCCCGGGGAAATGTCTATCTGACCTGGAAATCTCGACCCGATCGACGAAGTTAGAGGCCGATCAGCGAAATGTGAACGACTGAAACCAGCCGCTCACAGCAGTTCCAGGATCATCTGCTCCGCGGAATCCCGCGTCAACTCGCCGTACTGTGCATAGGCGATCTTGCCCGACCGATCCACCAGCACGGTGTAAGGAAGGATACCAACATTGTTTCCATAGGCCTCGGCTACCGCGATCGCGTTGGTGCCGCCGATCAGGTTCGGGTAGTTGAGCGCCAGCCCCAACCTGTCGAAAAACGCCTGCACCTGGGGCAGCGTATCGAGGGCGATCCCGACGAACTGTACCCCCTGACCGGCATACTGTCCCTGCAACTCCACGAAGGCCGGGATCTCGCGGACGCAGGGCTGACACCACGTGGCCCAGAAATTCACCACCAGCACCTGCCCGTCCCACTCGCCCACGTCGCGCGATAAGCCCAGGTCATCCGGCAAGGTAAATGCAGGCCTGTTCTCGCCGAGAACGGCGCTCGCAGACGTGCCGGATTCCGTCGCTACCTGGGGCTTGTCCTGCAAGTGCTGCCGATAGAAAAAGTTCACCGCGACCGCGACCACTGCGAATACCGCGATCAGCAGTAAAACCAGGTTGGGACGCTTCAGCCAGCCCGCCATCGGGGGTCAGGGAGTTACATCAGTGCCTGTTGTATATGGCGTGTAAATGCCTCGGGACCGGTGTAGCCGATCACGCGGAACGATCTCAGTTCCTTCCCGTCCGCGCCGAAAAACAATATCGCAGGCGGTCCGAAAAGTCCAAGCTGCCTGAGCAATTCCTGATCGATCTCGTCATTCGCCGTCACGTCCGCGCGCAGCAGCACCGCACCGGCCAGCGCGGCACGCACACCGGGATCGGTGAAGGTGCGACGCTCCATGATCTTGCAGTCGACGCACCAGTCGGCGTAGAAGTCCAGCATGACCGGCCGGCCGGCCGCGCGCGCGATGGCCTGCCGCAGGCCTTCCACGCCCTTGACCGGAGCAAACTCCAGCGCCTCCGCCGCCGGCACCTTGCCGCCGGCGATCGAGGTTCCCTGCAAGGGCCGCAGCGGATCCTTGCCGCCGCTGGCGGCGCCGATGATCAGCAGGACACCATAGATGAACACGATCAGACCCGCGCCTTTCGATAACCGCCGCCAGCCCGGGACCCCGGCTTCCATACGGTCGAAGGCGCCCAGATAGACGGCTGTGCCAACCAGCAGGACCGCCCACAAAATCATGCTGATCTGGGGCGGGACGATCCGGTCGAGAAACCAGACCGCGACCGCGAGCATCAGCACGCCGAACACCGACTTGACCGTCGTCATCCACCCCCCCGCCTTCGGCAGAAGCCGGCCGGCGGACGTACCGATCACCAGCAGCGGCAGGCCCATGCCCAGGCTGAGCGCGAACAACGATGCCCCGCCCAGCAGGGCGTCGCCGCTGATCCCGATATACAGGAGGATCCCCGCCAGCGGTGCCGCCACACAGGGCCCCACGATCAGCGCCGAGAGAAGGCCCATCACCGCGGCTCCGATATAGGTTCCCGCGGACTGTCGATTGCTGAATTCGTTCAGGCGCGCCTGCCAGGAAGGCGGCAACTGCAACTGGTAGACATCGAACATGGCGAGGGCGAGCAGCACGAATATGAGACTTATGCTGCCGAGGATCCAGGGATTCTGAAACGCCGCCTGCAGATTGCTGCCAAACAGGCCGGCCGCGATTCCGGCCAGGGTATAGGTCAGAGCCATCGCGAGCACATAACTCAGGGACAGCAGAAAGGCCCGGCGCGTCGTTACCTGGGTGCGTTGTCCGATGATCAGGCTGGACAGGATCGGGACCATCGGAAGGACACAGGGGGTAAACGCGAGGAGCAGGCCGAAACCGAAGAACCCGGCCAGGTTCAGCCACAGATTACCCTCCGCCAGGGAACGCGCGATCCGGTCCTCCAGCGGGGCCTCCACGAGTCCGCCCGCCACAAGCGGGTTCGCGGGCGCAACCGCTGCGGCATCCGCTGCCGGTAACTCCAGGCTCAGTGTCCGCTTCATTGGCGGATAACAGAATCCCTGGTCCGCGCAGCCCTGGTACCCCACCTCCAGCATCACCGGGATCGGCGCCGCCTCCCGCCGCTCCACCGGCACCTCGGCCTGCACTGGTCCGTGATACACCTCCATGCGGCCAAAATATTCATCCTCCTTGAACTCGCCCGGAGGAAACCGGGGCTCCCCCAGCGTCACGCCGGCTGGAGGATCCACCAATCGAAACGTGAATTTGTCGCGGTAGAGGTAGTAGCCGTCCGCGATTTCCCAGCGCGCGGAGATCGTACCGGGAGCGGAAACGTCCGCGGAAAAAACAAAGGCACGGTCCGGCTCGAGAAAGACAGGCTCGGACCTGCCCAGACCAAGCCGCTCACCGATGGAGGCGAGCGGTGAGGACGAGGCGCCGCCATCAGCAGCGAAACCGGCGGAGGCACTCAGCAGCAGCGAGACAAGGAGACTGAACCCGGGAATCTTGATCATGGTATGCACGAGACTCGTTAGAGACCGGAGAATGACCGGAGCGAATGGACCTCAACCGACGATCAGGCACCCGCAGGTTGCGGGAACACAGCGTGGTATCAAAACGCGGCGCACGAAACGCCACACATACTAGCACATGTCCGGCACGCGCCCCGGACACCAGATGAACAACGCGGAGGCCCGCATAAAATGTCGGAAAAGCCTATGAAAACTTGATGATGTCACCCTGATTCTGCCAACCGGCGCACATCGTCTCCCTCAGCCTTTGCGGCAGTTCTCGGCGAGCCAGGCGAGATACGCCGCCGATCCGGCGGCAATATCCAGCGCGATGATCTCGGGAAGCTCATAGGGATGGGAGGCGCGGATCCGTTCCTCCAGCCGTGGATACACCGCGCGCGCCGCCTTGATCAGGAGCAATACTTCGCTCCCTTCCTCGATTTCACCCTTCCAGCGATAGACGGACCGGAGACCCGGGATGATGTTGATGCAGGCCGCGAGCCGCTCATTGAGCAGCGCTCCGGCGAGTTCGCGCGCCGCCGTTTCATGCGGACAGGTGGTGAGAACAAGATAATGGTCCGCCGCCATGCGCATCACGATACACCATCGGTAACGGCGGTCAAAGGTGTTATAGTGGCGAGGCATGCCTTATCTGATCCTGCTCCTGATCATCGCGTTTCCGCTGCTCGAGCTGTACGTCCTGATCCAGGCTGGCGGTATACTGGGCGCGATCCCTACCATCGCGCTCGTGGTTTTTTCGGCCGTGCTGGGAACCCTGCTGCTGCGCTGGCAGGGTTGGCTGGCGCTGCAGCGGGTCCGTGCCACCCTCGCCCGGGGCGAATTGCCCGCCCGGGAACTGCTCGACGGTGTCTTCGTGCTGATCAGCGGGGTGCTTCTGCTGATCCCCGGCTTCATCTCCGATCTCGTCGCCATCCTCTGCCTGATCCCTGCCTTACGCCGGGCGCTCGTCAGCGGCATCCTGGGACGCGCGCCCCGGCCTGATGACCGCCCGGCAAGTTCCCGCAGCGAGCACGGCCCCCGCGTGATCGAGGGAGAATACTGGAAGGAACGGATCAAGGATTGACACCCCGGGTCCCGGCCCCGGAATGCCCTCCCCATGCCCTGCCGTCGAGGCGACCCCTTGACTCCCGCGCAGTCGCCCCTATTATTACTGGCACTCACAGGGAATGAGTGCCAGGAATGTCGCGATTCCATCGCGTTAAGCCACAACAACCAATTGTTTTACAAATAAATATGGAGGCATCCACATGAAAATCAAACCGTTACACGACCGCGCCGTGATTCGTCGGCTGGAGGAGCAGCGCACCAGCCCGGGCGGCATCGTCATCCCCGATTCGGCGGCGGAAAAGCCGATCCGCGGCGAAGTGATCGCCGTCGGCAAGGGCAAGCTCCTGGAAAACGGCGACATCCGCCCCATGGACGTCAAGGTCGGCGACAAGGTCCTGTTCGGCAAATACGCCGGCACGGAGATCAAGGTCGACGGAGAAGAGCTGGTCGTGATGCGCGAAGACGACATCATGGCCGTCATCGAAGGCTAAGCGCCGCCCCACACCCCTATTCAGTCAAGCATTCAAGAGGACTCAAATCATGGCAGCAAAAGAAGTCAGATTCAGCACCGACGCCCACCATCGCATGCTGAACGGCGTCAACATCCTGGCCGACGCGGTCAAGGTGACCCTCGGTCCCAAGGGCCGCAACGTCGTTCTGGAAAAGAGCTTCGGCGCCCCGACCATCACCAAGGATGGCGTCTCGGTCGCGAAAGAGATCGAGCTGAAGGACAAGTTCGAGAACATGGGCGCCCAGATGGTCAAGGAAGTCGCCTCGCAGACCTCCGATATCGCCGGCGACGGCACCACCACCGCGACGGTGCTGGCCCAGGCCATGCTCCGCGAGGGCATGAAGGCCGTCACCTCCGGCATGAACCCGATGGACCTTAAGCGCGGTATCGACAAGGCCGTCGTCGCGGCGGTCAAGGAACTGCAGAAAATCTCCAAGCCCTGCACCGATGACAAGGCGATCGCCCAGGTCGGCACGATCTCGGCGAACTCGGACGAGGACATCGGCGGCATCATCGCCGAGGCGATGTCCAAGGTCGGCAAGGAAGGCGTGATCACGGTCGAGGAAGGCTCCGGCCTGGCCAACGAGCTTGAGGTCGTGGAAGGCATGCAGTTCGACCGCGGCTATCTGTCCCCCTATTTCATCAACAACCAGCAGAACATGTCCTGTGAACTGGACAGTCCCTACATCCTGCTGCACGACAAGAAGATCTCCAACATCCGCGAGCTGATCCCGATCCTGGAAGGTGTCGCCAAGTCCGGCAAGCCGTTGCTGATCATCGCCGAGGACGTCGAGGGCGAGGCGCTCGCGACCCTGGTGGTCAACCACATCCGCGGCATCGTCAAGGTCGCGGCCGTCAAGGCGCCCGGCTTTGGTGACCGCCGCAAGGCCATGCTCGAGGACATCGCGATCCTGACTGGCGGCCAGGTCATCGCCGAAGAAGTCGGCCTGTCGCTCGAAAAGGCCACGGTCAACAGCCTGGGCAGCGCGAAGAAGGTGCAGATCTCCAAGGACAACACCACCATCATCGACGGCGCCGGCAAGGCCGCCGACATCCAGGCGCGCGTGAAGCAGATCCGTGCCCAGATCGAGGAAACGACCTCCGACTATGACAAGGAGAAGCTGCAGGAGCGTGTCGCCAAGCTCGCCGGCGGCGTCGCCGTGATCAAGGTCGGCGCCGCCACCGAGATCGAGATGAAGGAAAAGAAGGCGCGCGTGGAAGATGCCCTGCATGCCACCCGCGCGGCGGTCGAGGAAGGCATCGTGCCCGGCGGCGGCGTTGCGCTGTTGCGCGCCCTGCAGGCGATCAAGAACCTCAAGGGCGACAATCACGATCAGGACGTCGGCATCAACATCGCGCGCCGCTCGATGGAGGAACCGCTGCGCCAGATCGTCGCCAACGCCGGCGATGAGCCGTCGGTCATCCTGAACAAGGTCGCCGAGGGCAAGGGCAGCTTCGGTTACAACGCGGCCAACGGCGAATTCGGCGACATGATCGAGTTCGGCATCCTGGATCCGACCAAGGTCTCGCGTACCGCCCTGCAGAACGCGGCCTCGATCGCCGGCCTGATGATCACGACCGAGGCGATGGTCGCCGAGATCCCGCAGGACGACAAGCCGGTCAGCGCCCCGGACATGGGTGGCATGGGCGGCATGATGTAAGCAGCCTCTGGCGCGAGCCGGTTGGCTGGAAAGTGAAAAGCCCCGCCGGGCGATGCCTGGCGGGGCTTTTTTTATCCGGTATGGCCGCGTTATGAAAGCGAGATCGCCCGGTATCCCTTGTCGTCGTCCTCGTTGTCCTCCAGGCGCAGCCCGTTGACTTCGGCGCTCTTCTCCACATCCTTCTCCTCCAGGTCGATGCGCAGGCGAAGATTGTTCTGGGAATCGGCGTTCCGCAGGGCCTCCTCATAGGAGATGCGTCCGGCCTTGTACAGCTTGTACAAGGCGCCATCAAAGGTCTGCATCCCGAGATTCTCCGACTTCTCCATGATCTCCTTGATCTTGTGAATCTCCCCCTTGAGGATCAGGTCGCTGACCAGCGGCGTACCCAGCAGGATCTCGAAGGCCGCGGCGCGCTTGCCGTCCAGGGCCGGTATCAGGCGCTGTGACACGATGCCGCGCACGTTCAGCGACAGGTCCATCAGCAATTGGTTGCGGCGATCCTCCGGGAAAAAGTTGATGATGCGATCGAAGGCCTGGTTCGCGTTGTTCGCATGCAGGGTGGAGATGGCGAGATGGCCGGTTTCGGCGAAGGAGATCGCATACTCCATGGTATCGCGGTCGCGCACCTCGCCGATGAGAATGACATCCGGCGCCTGACGCAGGGTGTTCTTCAGGGCATCCTCATAGGTGGCGGTGTCGTCGCCCACCTCGCGCTGGGTGATGATGGAGCGCTTGTGGTTGTGCACGTATTCGATCGGATCCTCGATCGTGACGATATGCCCCGCGCTGGTGCTGTTGCGGTAATCGATCATGGCGGCCAGCGAGGTCGACTTACCCGACCCGGTGGCGCCGACAAACAGGATCAGGCCGCGCTTCTGCATCACCAGCTTGCTCAGGATCGGGGGCAGTCCCAATTCTTCCATGCTCGGGATCTTGACCTTGATGTTGCGGATGACCAGCCCGATATGATTGCGCTGCTTGAAGATATTGACGCGGAAACGCCCGATATTCGGGTCGGCGATCGCGAGATTCATCTCGGGGGTCTTTTCAAAAACCGCCTGTTGCTCCGCATTCATTAATTTATATGCGATCAATTTGGTGGCACCCGGGGGTATGGGCGACTTGTCGATCGGCTTGATCTGGCCGTGGATACGCATGGAAGGCGGGGCCCCAACCGTCAGAAACAGGTCAGATCCCTCCTTTGCGACCATTAACTTCAGATAATCGGTGAATTCCATGAACGCCTCTTCGCCGGACCGGGTATGAGAAACTTGGCGACTCCTCCGCTGTTACTATCGACTGGATCGCAATCCGGCTTGAGCGATCGGGTTCTCATTTTTCGGTCGGCAGGCGCCGGTTGCCGGGGCGCTGGCGGTCTTTTATGCTGTGCAAATGAACTCGTCCCACCCCGCAGCCCCCTCTAATCAGCGCATCACCACCGACACCCCGCCACCCGCCGCCCTGCAACAGCGGGTAGAACTGTTCTGGGAACAGTACACCGCTGCCGCGCGGGAAACCGGCCTGCCGTTGCCACGGCATCCGGAAACACTGAGGGTACTGCGCCGGGTGTGGTCCTACAGCAGCTTCGTGGCCCACAATTGCATCGAAGACCCGCGGCTGCTGCGGGAGTTGCTGGAAAGTGGCGACCTGCTGCTGAGCTACGCGCCCGATCGCTATGCGCAACTGACCGCGCGGACGCTGTCGAAGCTGCGCAGCGAGGAAGATCTGGATCGCGGCTTGCGGCAGCTGCGGCGCCGGGAAATGACCCGCATCGCCTGGCGCGATCTCGCGGGCTGGGCCCGCCTGGAGGAAACGTTACGGGAACTGTCCTGGCTGGCGGAGGCCCTGATCGATGGCGCCGCCGGCTGGCTGCACGCGCACCTCGCACACGCCCGCGGCGCGCCACACGGGGCGAGCACCGGCGCCCCGCAAAGCCTGGTCGTGCTCGGGATGGGTAAACTCGGCGCGTATGAGCTCAATTTCTCCTCCGACATCGATCTCATCTTCGCCTACCCGGAAGAGGGTTCCACCCGCGGCCGGCGCGCGCGGATGCATAACGAGGAATTTTTCACCGAACTGGGCAAGCAGCTGATCCGCTGTCTCAGTACGCCGACCGAGGAAGGCTTCGTCTTCCGCACCGACATGCGCCTGCGCCCGTTCGGCAGCAGCGGCCCGCTGGTCATGAGCTTCGAGCAAATGGAGGAGTACTACCAGTCCCAGGGCCGGGAATGGGAACGCTACGCCATGATCAAGGCGCGCCCCGTCGCGGGAGACCGGGTGCAGGGCCGTCAGCTGCTCCGGATCCTGCGCCCCTTCATCTATCGCCGCTACCTGGATTTCAATGTGTTCGAGTCCCTGCGCGAGATGAAAGCGCTGATCAACCAGGAAGTGGCGAAGCGCGACCTGGAGGACAACATCAAGCTGGGGCCGGGCGGCATCCGTGAAATCGAGTTCATCGGCCAGACCTTTCAGTTGATCCGCGGCGGCCGCGAGCCCGCCCTGCAGGAACAGCAGATCCTGCTCATTCTGCATCGGCTCGCCCGCGCCGGACACCTGCCGGAAGAGGCCGCGACCGAACTGGAGCGCGCCTATCATTTCCTGCGCCGGGTGGAAAACCGCCTGCAGATGGAGGCCGACCGGCAGACACACCAGCTGCCGGATGATGCGGCGGGTCGCCTGCGCCTCGCCCGCTCGATGGATTACCCGGACTGGGAAGGGTTTTCCCGCACGCTCGCTCAGCATCGCGCACGCGTGCAGCGACATTTCAATCAGGTATTCAACATGCCGCGACAGGATGCGGATACGTCGGCGCAGAAAGCACAGAAGACGCCGGATTACGCCGCCCTGTGGTCCGGCGCACTCGACGAGGCGCGGGGGATCGCGCTGCTGACACAGGCCGGCTTCCAGGACGGCGGGGAGATTCGCCGCCGCCTTGGCCTGCTGCGCGACGGCCACACCTATCGCGCGCTCAGCGAGCGCGGCCGCGCACGCATGGATCGCGTCATGGCGCCGTTACTCGATGCCGCCGCCGCGACGCCACGGCCGGATGTCACCCTGATCCGGCTGCTCGATCTGATCGAACAGATCGCGCGCCGCACCGCCTATCTGGCCCTGCTCGGGGAAAATTCCGTAGTACTCACCCAGCTGGTCCGCCTGTGCGCGGCCAGTCCCTGGATCTCGGACATGCTGGCCCATCAGCCCCTGCTGCTCGACGAGCTGATCGATCCGCGCACACTCTATGCCCCGCTGGATCGCGGCGCGCTCGAGCGTGAACTTCGGATCGCCCTGGACGCGATCGCGCCAGACGATCTCGAACAGCAGATGGAAACCCTGCGCCACTTCAAACAATCGAATGTGCTGCGCGTCGCCGCCGCGGATGTCATGGCGGCGATGCCCCTGATGGTGGTCAGTGATCATCTGACCGAGATCGCCGAGGTCGTTCTCGCGGAGGTGCTGAACCAGGCCGCGGGTCACCTGGCGCGGCGCGGATCCGGCGCCGGACGCCCACTCGATCGCGGTTTCGCGATCATCGCCTACGGCAAGCTCGGCGGGATCGAACTCGGCTACGGCTCCGATCTCGACCTGGTGTTCCTGCATGCGGCGGACGATGATCCCGCGCTGGCTCAGGGCTACGCCCGCCTCGCGCAACGCATCATCCACCTGCTCAATACCCATACCCCGGCCGGCATCCTCTACGAGGTCGACCTTCGCCTGCGTCCCAGCGGCAGCTCCGGCCTGCTGGTCAGCTCCCTGTCCGCCTTCGAGGACTACCAGAGCAACGCGGCCTGGACCTGGGAGCACCAGGCGCTGGTGCGCGCCCGCGTGGTCGCCGGCGATCCCGCCGTGACGGTGGAATTCAACCGCATCCGGGCAGCAGCCCTGACCCGCTCGCGCGATCCCGACCGCTTGCGCGACGAGGTCGGCGACATGCGCGAACGCATGCGCCGTGAACTCGCCCGCGGTGGAAAAGACCGTTTCGATCTCAAACAGGATCGCGGCGGCATCGCCGATATCGAGTTCATCGTCCAGTACGCGGTACTGCGCTGGGCGGGTGAACACCCGGAACTGCTGCGCTGGACCGACAACATCCGCCTGCTCGAAACCCTGGCCCGCCTCGGCCTGCTCCCCAGTGAGGACACCCGCCTGCTGACCGAGGCCTACCGTAACTACCGCGCCGTGGTGCACCGGCTGGCCCTGCAGGAGGTCGACGATACCGTGGTGGATGGCGCGGAATTCGAGGTCCAGCGGGCGGAGATCGCGCGCATCTGGAACCGGCTCCTGCCACCCTCGGACGCCCCTGCGGACGGGGAAAGACGGTGAAAAACGGCGGGATATTCGTTACAATCGACCCTCCCCGCCCGGCACTGGACGCGGGTTTCCCCTCGAATCACTTGAGAATGAATGCAGGAGCTTTCGCATGAACATGGCGACGATGGATGACCGCGACGGGGTCATCTGGCTGGACGGCAAACTGGTGCCCTGGCGCGAGGCCAAGGTGCATGTCCTCACCCATACCCTGCATTACGGACTCGGCGTGTTCGAGGGCGTCCGCGCCTACAAGGCGGCCCGCGGCACGGCCATCTTCCGCCTGCAGGCGCATACCGACCGCCTGTTCCGCTCGGCGCACATCCTCAACATGCCAATGCCCTACGACAAGGCCACGATCAACCAGGCCATCGTCTCCGCCGTGCGCGAATGCAAACTCGAATCCGGCTACATCCGCCCGATGTGCTTCTACGGCGCGGAAGGCATGGGCCTGCGCGCCGACAACCTCCGGACCCACGTCATGGTCGCCGCCTGGGCCTGGGGTTCGTACATGGGCGAGGAGAACATGCAGAAAGGTATCAAGGTGCGCACCTCCTCATACACGCGCCACCATGTCAACATCACCATGTGCAAGGCCAAGGCGAACGCGAACTACCTCAATTCGATCCTCGCCCTGAACGAGGCGCTGGCCTGTGGTTGCCACGAGGCGCTGCTGCTCGACAACGAGGGTTACGTCACGGAAGGCAGCGGGGAGAATTTCTTCCTGGTACGCGACGGCGTGCTCTACACCCCGGAGCTGACCTCGGCGCTCGACGGCATCACGCGCGCCACCATCATCCAGCTGGCGCAGGACCTCGGCATCGGCGTGCGTGAAAAGCGCATCACGCGCGATGAAGTCTACGTCGCGGACGAGGCCTTCTTCACCGGTACCGCCGCCGAGGTAACACCGATCCGTGAACTCGACGGCCGTGCGATCGGCCGCGGCACGCGCGGACCGGTCACCGAAAAGCTGCAGAGCCTCTATTTCGACCACGTGCACGGCCGCCGCGCCGAATACGGCGAGTGGCTGACCTACGTATAAGGAGACGCCCATGCCGACTGCCGGCCAAAGCGGTGACAAAACCGAGCCTCTGACAGACGCGCGCGGCTATTACCGCGTCAGCCGCGCCGAACTGCCGCTGCACTGCCCGCTGCCGGGTACCAGCCTGTGGAATTCACACCCGCGGGTGTTCCTCCCGATCGAGGAAACGGGCGAAGCCGTATGTCCGTACTGCGGCGCCCGCTACACCCTCGTCGACGACCGCTGAAACAGTCCTATCCAGCGTCATCGAAGCGGTAACCGAACCGCTCGATATCCTCGCGGTAATGTGCGCCCACCCGCTCCGCGAGGTCGTCCGTGTAATAACCCCGGTAGTCGCGCCGGTCGGTCGCCGTGCGGCGTTGCGGCAGCGATGCCACCTCGAAACCGATGCGCCGCAGGATATAGGCATAATCTTCCTCCAGCCGCTCGAACCGCCCGATGAAATCGATGATCGTATTGCCGTGCTGGTCGGTCACATAATCGCTCTGGCGCTCGACGGAAATATCCATGTGATACTGATAGGGACGCTCGGGATCGAGCTTGTAACGGATGAAGCTCGCGAAGTCATCGATGCCTTCCAGCAGATGCGGCCGCTCGCGCCGGATGTGATGAAAGGAACTCACCTGCAGATCCCAGGGATTACGCACGAAACAGAACTTGAACAGGGATTGATAGAACTCGTGCGGCAACATCTCGCGTGCCGCGATGGCCTTGGCGTGACGCGGCAATTTGCAGGCCAGACGGTGGCCGCTGAGGTGACTCAAGCGGCTGCAGAGGAACATCGGGATGCGCCAGGGATCGGCCCACATGCGGCGCTGCAACGCCGCGCGAACGCTCGTCCCCCCGGTCTTGGCGATGTGTACGAAAAGAAAGCGGTAACGGTGCGACAGCAACATCCGGATCAGGCTCCTCGATCGATCATGCCCAGCGCCGCCAGATAGGCACGCGCGCTGCTTTCCACGGTATATTCCGCCGCCGCCGGGCGCAACTCGGCCGCGGGCAAGGGATCGTCCAGGGTCGCGGCCATCGCGCGCGCCAGCGCCACGTCATCGCCGACGGGTACCAGGGCGCCGTAGCGGCCTGCGTCGAGCAGTTCGCGCGGCCCGCTTGGACAGTCGGTGGAAACCACCGGTACACCCAGCGCGAGCGCCTCGGTCAGGGCATTGGGCGAGCCCTCCCAGGCCGAGGACAACACGAACAGGCGCGCGCACGCCAGGAAACTGTACGGATTCTCGGCGAAACCGGGAAAGGCTATGTCTTCAGCAACGCCGAGTTGTGTTGCCAACATCTCATACACTGACTGCAGTCGTCCGCGCCCCAGCAGTATCAGGCGACATGCGCGACTGGCGCGCACGCGGGCAAACGCGCGGATCAGCGTGGCGAAATCCTTCTGCTCGGTGAAGCGTCCCATGCCGAGGATCACCGGCGGCCCGGCGGGTTCTGTCAGCCACGGGTGCGGCGGCGTCTCCCGCGCCAGTGCCTCGAGTCCGGGCGTCACCACCGGATTGCGGATCACCTGCAGCCGCGCCGCTGTCGCGCCCATTGCACGAATGTCGTCCGCCACGCCCTCCGACACCGCCACGACGACATCGGCCCGGGGGTAGAACCGGCGTACTGACCATGCCCAGAGGGCATAACGGAACCGGCTCTTGCCTTCGAGCGCGGCGGACACCGTGGTGCCGATCCTGCCGACCACCCGGACGGGAATTCCGCTCAGGCGGCGCGCCCACAAGGCGAGCAGCAATGCACGGTGCTTGGCGGCGAGCAGCGCCGAGGGGCGCGCCGCGCGCAGGTAACGTACCAGGGCGGGAAGATTCGCAAAGGTATGGCGGCTGCCGAGCCTGATGATCCTGACCGTGGACGGCAACTGGTCAAGGCGGGTGCTTGCCGCCTTGATCAGCAGGAGGTCGATCTCCGTACCGTGAGCGGCCATCCCGCACAGCAGATTGATCATCATGCGTTCGACGCCGCCATCGCCCGAAAACGACACCAGCACGGCCAGTCGCCGCGGCTCCCCGTTCATCTTGATACCGATGCGCCGGCCGACACAAAACACCGGCGCATACGCCACCGGCCCGCATCCCTGCCGAATCTTCCCGTTTGCGCGGTGTCAGGCATCGCCTTTTTCAGCCACCAGAAAATATCCCAGCGGGTATTGTCCGCCCGTCTTCTCGGACAGCCTGCGCCCCGCCGCCGTCTTCAGGAAGAGGCCCGTCAGGTACTGTATCGGTATGGCAAGGGACTTGAATCGTTTGGCCAGAAGATCAGCAAAGATCTCCGGTATTCCGCCTACGGGCTGCAGCAGGAGTATCCTGAACCCGGCAAGGCTGGCGAACCGCCTGAGCGCGAACTCGGTATATCGGTAATAGTCATGCGGCACCTCGTGCAGGCGGTAAAAGAATGGGGTATTCATCATCACGATGGCCTTGTCGGCCGAGATTCGCGCCATTTCCCGCCACAGGTTTTCGGGCTGGGGGATATGCTCGAGCACATCGGAAAGTATGATGGTGTTGAACTCTCCGTCGGATAGCGGCAAGCGCCCGCCGAGGTCGCACACATGATCCAGGTGCTCGCTCCGGTGCGGGGTATTCTCCCAGTCGATACAAATCACCTCACTCGCATAGTTTCGATAGACCCCGAAGAGCGGGACCTGCCCGCAGCCGAGGTCCAGCAGACGCCCCCGCACGAATCCCGGAATATGGGTCTGGTACAAACGCGCGGTGATATCCGCGATCAGTCTGGAACTCTTGCCAACGACGTCGGGGTCTCGGGACGCAACCAGCCTGTCGCCCCGGAAGACGTATTTGCTCGGCCTCCATTTCGCTTCGTTGATCATTCCACCGAATCAATTTATATTCGTTTGCCATCAACTTGCGCACTCCCGCCGGGCGATCGGACGGCAAGTTGGCGCACGCAGGCTCCTCTGCGCGGCGCAGCGCATCAGCCTATCATAATGATGGAATGACCGCCCCCCACATGTCGCCCAACCGACATTCAGCCATGACCGACGGATACGAGTCCCTGCGCAAAGACCGGCATAAATGATCACAACCCCGGACACCAGCGAACGCACCGACTATACGAGGTTGGCCAGAACCCTGTGGATCTTCTGGGCACAGGGCGAGGACCACGCGCCTTTCTTGGTAAAACAATGCATTTCTTCCTGGCGCATACTCAATCCCGGCTGGGATATCCGGGTGCTCGACCAGGCCTCGCTGCGACAGGTCATCGACCTGGAAGGCCTGGAGAAGCGGCGGGATATTCCCTTGCAGGCGCTCTCCGATATCATCAGGGTAAAACTGCTGACGGTACATGGCGGTGTATGGGCCGATGCCAGCCTGTACTGCGCGCACCCCCTGGATGCCTGGCTGCCCCGCCATTATCAGGATCACTTCTTCGCATTCGCCAGTGAAAGGCGCGATCGCGTCATGACCACCTGGTTTCTGGCCGGCAACGCGGAAAGCCCGCTCCTGCGGCAATGGACGGCCGATATGATCGGCTTCTGGCATGCGAACCGATTCCGGGGAAACACCTATTGGGGCAGGCAGCTCATCCGGAAACTCATGAGCCTCAGAAAGCGACATATCGTGTCGAACGATATCTGGTTCTCTCGGTTCGTGCTGAAAATATTGCGGCTGTTTCCCTACCCCATCAACATGTATCTGTTCGAACGCATGCTGGACCGGAACCCGCCGCTGAAGGCCCTCTGGAAGAACAGGACGCATCTGTACGATACGCCTGCCGAGTACCTGCAGAACCGTCTCGGCATGAACGCAGCGGTCAACGACGCCGCGAAGACGTTTATCGCCGGCCACGCCACACCCGTCCACAAACTCAATTGGCGACAGGACAAGGGGGCTGCCGCTCAAGGTTCGAATCTCGAGTTCCTGCTTTCGTCATCCCGCCCCGGCAAGGAATATTGACGCAATGACCGGTGCGCCGTTTTTCACGATATTTCTCCCGACGTACAATCGCGCCTACTGCCTTGGCGACGCCATCGCCAGCTGTTACCGGTCGACCTTTCGTGACTTCGAGCTGATCGTCATCGACGACGGCTCGACCGATGACACGCGCGCGCTGATCAACCGCCTGAAAGACGAGACCTATCACGATCTCCGATATATCTACCAGAAGAACCAGGGGAAACATGTCGCCTTCAACCATGCGGTCAGCCTGGCCCGGGGCACGCTGTTCCTCACCCTGGATTCGGATGACACCCTGCTGGAAGACGCCCTCGAAAGGATATCGCGGCTCTGGCAGTCGATGTCCGCGCAGGAACACGAGGCCTTCGCCAGCATCGAGTTCCGCTGCCTGGAGAACGGTGTCGCATCCTCCGCCTATCCGGAACCGTATCTGGATTCCACCTATGTCGAACGACGGCTGATCTGCCGCTCCCGGGGCGAAAAAAGGAGTGCATACCGCGTGGACGTGCTGCGGGAATATCCCTATCCGGTATTCACAGGCGAACGCTATTGCCGGCCCGGTCTTATCGATATCCGTATTGCAAAGCGGTATAAAACCCGTTTTTCCAATATCATCGCCATCGATGCCGGGCATCTCCCCGATGGCATCGGCGCGAACCGGAGGCGCGTCATTGCCAGCGCGCCCCGCGCCTATCGGCAATATTTTCTCGAGGAGATCGTGGATCACGGCCGGTACCACACCCGGCGTAATCTGCGCAGCTATTACAAGCGCTTTTCCCGCTCTTCCTTCAATGCCCGTATCGGCATCTTCCAACAGTACAGGGAAGTGCCCGACAAGCTGCTGCTGCTTCTGTCCGCCCCCGAGGCCTACCTCGGCAGTCTGGCAGACCGGCTCAGCCTGGCGAGATCGCGCCATCGCTCAAACTCGCCGCGATAGTGAATATCGGCCCGCGGCCGGGCGATACGTTCCGGATGCGCGGTACAAGGGATGCGGGATCGGGCCGATACCCCGCCGCGAGGCGCTCACCGGCGGTTTGAATCATGCTATGATCCGCCGCAAAAGCACCGTCGCGATCGGAACCCGCCGGCAGGATGGGCAATCATCGATATTTCCGCTCCGGCCCCGAAGCTTCCCACAGCCTCGGGGCCAGCATAGTAAACCGCGCTGAGCTGTTACTCCCGACAAATCCTCCCGCGCCTTCATGCTAACATTGAGCGATGTCACGCCGCAGGGAAGCCTGAAATGAGGGTCTGGGGGCATAAATCGACCGGGGACGCAGAGGCGGCCTCCCCCCGCCTCGACCGCTGCTTCCCCGGCGCCTACCCAAGGGCCCACTCGCCCGTCCTGGTCTGGATCGCGCTGTTCGCGATTGCGCTGTTTTCACTCTCCAACTTCATTGAGCCGACCCTGGCGCGCAAGACCGAATGGCTCCTGCTCGTCGTCACGCTGCTCGCCGGCGGGCAGATACGTCGCGAGGACCCGGATGCCTGGCTCTATCTTGTGATGTTCCTGTTTCTGGGCCTGATGCTGGCAATGAACTGGTGGGCCGCCAGTGCGTGGGGCGGGGGGTATGATCACTTTTCCTATAGCCGGGATTATCTGAGGTTCTTCTGGTTTCTGATGGCAGGATGGTGGCTTGGGGGCAAAGAACGCAACATCTTTATCGTTTTTGCCATCGCCATCGCGGCCCTGTTCATCACCATTCAAACCGAGGGTGGCCTTGTATCCTGGGAGCAATTGTTCAAGGGGCATCGGGTGGATTTCAACGTCCATAATGCGGAACATATCGGCCTCCTGTTCGGCTCGGTCCTGATCGGATTGCTGAGCTTCATGTTCCGCTTCTTCGATGCCCGGCGCCCGCCCGCTGTGCGCGTGGGCTGGGGGGCGCTGTGGATACTGCTGTTCGCAGGCACGATAACGGTCGTGCTCGGCGCCCAGACCCGGCAGACCTGGCTGGGGTTCGCGTTCGCGATCATCGCCTCCATTGTCTTCCTGCTGAGCAGCCGCCTGTCCGGCCGCGCCCTCATCAAACGGTTGAGCTGGATCACGGTCGCGTTTGGCCTGGTCATTGCCGCCGGCCTGTCGATGAATTCCTTCGAGCGCATGACCAAGCGCGTGACCGTCGAACTCGAGGCCATCGAACATCTGCGCCTGGACGCCATCAACAATGCCCAATTCAACAGCTCCACTATCCGACTGATCTTGTGGAAAACCGCATTCGACGCCATCTCGAAGCGACCGTTGCTGGGCTATGGCGGTGCCGCGCGCAGGATCGTCCTGGACTCTGCTGACCTGCCCGCACCTCTTAGCCAATATGGCCACTTTCATAACAGTTATCTCGAACTCTGGCTCAGCTACGGTATCGCCGGCCCCCTGGTATTCGGCTCCATGCTGATAGTGCTCGGCAGGCGTCTCGTGCGCGCTTACCGCAGCGGCCATGTCGCCATGGATTTCGCCGTGTTCGGCGTGGCATGGCTGGTGTTTTTCGCCGTCGCCAACTTTTTCGAATCGTATGTGAGCTACCGTACGGGCGCCTATCTGATGCTAGTCGTCGGCGGGGCGCTCTACAGTATCGCCATCCCCGCCCGGCGGGCGGCGCGCTCGGCAGCACGCCCCGTACGGACGACGGATAACGGATAAATGAAATTGAATTCGCGGATCGCCGATCCGGCAAACCGTCCAGTAATTCGGCGTGATCCATGCGTATCGCGCTGACGGCCCCGGCGCTCGACGGCGGGATCGGCCGCAACCTCGTCAATCTGGCCTCATGCTGGCGAGACATGGGCATCGAGGTCGATATTATCGTCGATCACCGCTGCCCGACGGAACCGCCCGACATCCCCGCGGGGGTCGCGGTGATTGAAAGCGGCGGTTCGCATCCGATCGCCAGACTGCCCTGGCTCGTTCGTTACCTGCGCCGCCGCCGCCCGGTCGGCATCCTGACACCCGTGGCGCGGCATACGGTCTGGGCCCTGCGCGCCCGGACCTGCAGCCGCGTTCCACTGGCCGTCGTGGCGAATGTTCACAATGATTACCGGATGACGCTGCAGGCACTGCGCCCCGGCAAACGCCACAGCCGCATTGCCGCGCTACGGCGGTATTATCCCCGCTGCGACGCCATCGTGGCGGTCTCGCAAGGAGTCGCCCGGTCATTCTCCCAGCTCGTTGACATCCCGGAACACCGGCTCACGGTGATCCCGAACCCCGTCGTGACCCCGGCACTGGTCGCACGTGCGGAAACCCCACCCGGCCATCCGTGGTTTGATGCGCCAAGCATGCCGATCATCATTTGGGTCGGACGGATGGAAGCGCAGAAAAACGCCGACTTGCTGGTCGAAGCCTTCGATCAGTTGCGCACTACGACGGAATGCCGGCTCGCTTTCGTGGGTACGGGATCGGAACAGCCCAGACTCATCGAGCGTGCCCGCACCTCGCCCTACAGTGATGCCATCGCCTTTCTTGGACATCAGAAGAATCCCTACGGCTTTATCCGCAGATCCGCGGTGCTGGCGCTCTCGTCAAACTGGGAGGGTTTCGGCAACGTGCTGGTCGAAGCCATGGCCCTGGGGGTCCCCGTGGTTTCGACCGATTGTCCAAGCGGTCCCGCCGAAATCCTGGAAAGCGGCCGCTGGGGTCCGCTCATACCACCCAACGATGCGGCCGCCCTGGCCACCGGCATCAGGCAGTGCCTGGAACAGCCGCTTGCCCCCGCCGTCCTGCGGGAAGCGGCGCAGCGCTACCGATCCGATGTCGTGGCGCGGCGCTACCTGCACGTGCTTTCAGGCGGGATGTCCCCGGACGAAGGCGCCGTCCCCAAGTGAACGCCATCCGCACGGATCAACGGGCGGCCATTTATGGATAGGGCAAACCGTTGGCGACTCGCGCCGCCGGGCGAAACTCCGGTGAAAACAGATCACCGGTCGCGTCGTAGTAGTCGCCCCGGACCGCGAGGAGCCCCAGCAAGGTGTTGTCCAGTACATCAAGCTGATAGGGGCGTGCGCACAGAATATCGCGCTTGCTTGACCCGCCACCGAGCCCATCGGAAGACCAGAAGACCAGGGGGATCTCGTACATCGACCGTACGCGGGAATTGTGCCCGACGAAATTGGTGTAATGGGCCACATCCTCTCCGTGGTCGGGCGCAAACAGCCAGGCCGTCGGGGTGTACGCGGCATGCGCGCGCGCCATTTCGAGCGTCTCGCGTAACAGGTGATCCATATACACCATGGCGTTGTCGTATTCGTTCCGCATCATGACGGCCCAGGGCGCACGACCCTGCCCGCTCAACTGTCGGGCGACCTCGTCATCCGCATCATCGAATACCGCGAATGACTCCGGATAGCGAAAATGATACGCGGGATGCGCCCCCAGCATGTGCAGAACGATGAATTTTCGCGGCGCGGGATCGGCGAGAGCCCGCTGAAATTCCGGCAGCAGGACCTCGTCATAAGATCCCTCGCCGCGCGACCCGCCCTGGTTGGTGAGCGCAATCACATCGGCGTGAGAAGCAATGATGGATACGGCGCCATGACGATCCGTGCTGTGATTCGACAGCCAGAAGGTCTTGTAGCCGGCACGGCCGGCCATCGTCAGGAGATCGGGTTGCTTCGCCCAGAGATTCGGCTCCCGCAACGTGGCGGGGGTGAAGATCTGCTTGATAGATCCGTCGGTACCGGGAAATCCGGTGATCACGTCCCGGAAGACGAGGAGTTCGTCCGCGACGGCCTGTAGCTGCGGCGTCGTCTCGCGCGGGTACCCATACAGGGACCAGTTCAACCGCGTGGTGCTCTCCCCCAGCAGAAAGACCACCGTCCGCCCCCCCTCTCCGGCATAGCGCATCGACTGCAAACGGGGATCGTTTTGTGTCGAGCGCAGCAGTTCCTGCAATTGGCGGGTCTTCTCGATTTCGTATTCCCATTTGGCATAGCGGAGTGGAAAGTATAGAAACGGATCCGCCTTGCGCATCGTCGGGTTCAGGTGGACAAGCAAGAACAGGCCACCGAAGGTCAACACCGGCCAATAACTCCGCCGCCTCCCGCCGCCTGCGCCCAGGCTCCCGCCGATCACGGGCGGGTGATAGCGGCTGCTCACTCTGGTGGCGAATCCGAACAGCGTGAGCGCCGAGATAAAAAATATCAGATGCTTCAACAGACCGCGGCTGTTGGCGAGGGCGAACTCCGCCGCCTCACCGCTGTTGCTGTTGAAGAGCGCCTCGATGACGATTGCGTCGTCGTGCGATACGCCGAAGAAGTCGCGCAGAAAGGCTTCCATGGCGAGGATGAATACGAACGGCGCCGCCACGCCGATCACCCACCAGATACCGGCATTGCCCCGGGAAACCGCGCGGGTGGCGGACCAGGAGGAAACGGCGAGCACCGCCAATCCTCCGAGCAGCGCCGACTTTCCCGCCTGGCTGTAGTTGAGCAGATCCGTCGACCAGTAGGCGAAAGGGATGAGCAGAAATGCCCCCAGACGGATCAACAGATAAATACCCATGCACCCCCTGAAGCTGACTTGCCGGCGAATGATCCCGCCGGACGAGTATACCGTCAAGCACCTCGCGCACATGCCGGGTCTCCTACCCATCAGGAGATCGCGCGGGGCCCAGCGGCCGGCTCAGGCAGGGAAATGGCGCCTGTGTTACTATCCTGCCACACCGCCCGGAGCTCGGTGCGCGGAGGAGGGAAGCGGTCCGTCCGAACCTGCGACTCGGCTGTGGTGGCCGGACAGGGTCCGTGGGCTCTCTGCCAAAGGATTCAACAGCCATTTACCGCCGCAGGTCTCCCCTCTTCTCTCCGATTTAACGCGCGGCGGCGTACTGGCCCCGCCCATTGGTGCGGGCCTACCCTGCGCCCTTGGAGCAAGCGCACCGTCAGCGGCATAGTGACTGGCAACGGCCGGTGAGCCCGGAAAACCAGGAGTATCAACTTGCCTTTCTCACGCGGACGGACCACAGCGCAGACGCCTTGCGGCGGGCAATCCATGCGGCCGCTCTGACGTCATGTGCGGAATCGCCGGCGTCTTCGTAAACAGGAGGGTGGACCCGGCCCTGCTGTCCGCCATGGCGGACCGTCTCGCGCATCGCGGACCGGATCACCGCGGGATCGAGATCGAGGCCGGCGCCGGCCTGGCCCATACCCGGCTGTCAATCATCGATCTCGGCGGCGGCGATCAGCCCTTGCACGCCGATGACGGCCGACTTTCCCTGATCGCGAACGGTGAAATTTATAACTACGTCGAACTGCGCGCCGAACTGGAGGGTCGCGGTCGCCGCTTCGCGACCGGCTCGGACTGCGAGACCATCCTGCACGCCTACGCCGAATACGGCGACGGCTTCCTCGACCGACTGCACGGGATGTTCGCCTTCGCCCTGCACGACCGCGCGCGGGACCGACTGATCCTCGCGCGCGACCGTCTCGGCATCAAACCCCTGTTCCTCGCCCGCATCCCGGATGGCTGGGCCTTTGCCTCGGAACTGAAGGCCCTGCTGCCGGTCATCGGCAAGCCGGTCGTCGACCCGCACGCGCTCGCCCAGTACCTGCAATGTCAGTTCAGCACCGGGCGCCGGGCCCTGTGGGCCGGAGTCGAGCGCGTGCTGCCGGGTGAGGTCGTTACTCTCGAGGCCGGCGGCACACCGTCACGCCGGCGCTACTGGTCACCGCAGGACATTGCGCCCGTGACGACGCGTTTCGAGGACGCGGCGACGCAGTTCGACGAATTGATGCACAGCGTCATGATCGAGCATATGCGATCCGACGTCCCCTTTGGCCTGTTCCTGTCGGGCGGGCTCGATTCCTCGCTGCTGCTTGCGCTGCTGAGTCGGCTCAAGGGGGAGCCGATCCGCACCTTCTCGGTCGGTTTCGCCGACTCGCCGCGCGGCACCGAGCTGGAGCTGGCGGAACAGCTCGCGGCGCACTGCGGCAGCCGGCACACCGTGCTGCGCCCCACCGGCCGGGACATGCTCGACCGGCTCGCGCTCAGTGTCTGGGCCGCGGACGACCTGATGCGCGACTTCGCCAACCTGCCCACCCTGATGCTGGCGGAGACGGCAGGCGCCGAACTCAAGGTGGTGTTCAGCGGAGAGGGCGGTGACGAGGTGTTCGGCGGTTATCACCGCTATCGCAGCGCGCGACTCGAGCGCTGGCTCAAGAACCTGGTCTATCCCGGCAGCGGCGGCTTCCGCACCACCGGCAATTTCCGCGGGCTCGAACGCGCCGTGTTCGGCACCGCCCTGCGGGACGCCGCCCGCGGCTGGCGCGATGACTTCATCGCCGCCTGGCGGTCGGCGCCGTCGGCATGGAGCGACCTGCAGCGCATGCAGCTGGTGGATATCACGACGGCGCTGCCCGATAACCTGCTGGTCAAGGCCGACCGCCTGCTGATGGCCTTCGGGGTCGAGGGCCGCGTGCCCCTGCTCGATCACCGCGTGGTCGAATTCGGCCTTGCCCTCCCCGACACGCTCAAGATCGCGCCGGGGCACGGCAAGGCGTTCCTGCGCCGCTGGGCGCGGCGTTATCTCCCGCCGGAGCATCTGCGCGCACCCAAGCGCGGCTTTACCGTGCCGATGGACGCGTGGCTGCGGGGTGCGACCCTGGATCGGCTGGAAAAGATCCTGTCCGCCTCGCCCGCCATCCGGGAATGGTTCCAGCCCGGGGCGGTGCGCCTGCTGGTGGAGAAACAGCGGCGCGGTCGCGGCGTCACCCGTAACCTCGGCGCCTTGCTACAATTGGCCCTTTGGCACCGCATCTTCGTCGAGGGAGATGGCGCTCGCCCTCCGTTACAGGACCCGCTGACCTATCTCGCATGACATCGTCCCAGTCGCCGCGCCGCATCCTGATCATCCGCCTGAGCGCCATCGGCGACGTCGTCATGGCCTCGCCGCTGATCAAGGCCTTGCGTCGCCGTCATCCGGACGCCCGGCTCAGCTGGCTGGTCGAGCCCGCCGCCGCCGGACTGCTGCGCGACAACCCGGACCTGGACGAGGTCATCGTCTGGCCGCGCGCGGAATGGCGTGCCCTGTGGGACGCGCGACGCTACCATGCCTGGTGGACCTCCCTGCGCGATTTCGTCCGGACACTGCGGAACCGGCGCTTCGATCTCGTGCTCGATGTGCAGGGCCTGCTGAAAAGCGCCGCCTGGGCGCGGCTGAGTGGAGCGCCCGTGCGCATCGGACTGGGTTCGCGTGAGGGCGGCGCCCTGCTGATGACGCAGGTCATTGCACGCCCCCGTGCCGACGCGCGCATCGGCTCCGAATATCTCCACCTCGCCCGTGAGCTCGGCCTCGACAGCAGTGACTTCGCGATGGACATTGCGCTCGGCGCGGAGGATGAGGCATACGCACGCACCTATGCCGCCGAGACCGGGCCCTACGCCATTCTCTGTCCGTTCACGACCCGGCCGCAGAAACACTGGTTCGAAGACCGCTGGGCGCAACTGGCGCAACGGATCCACACACGCTTCGGACTCACGCCGGTGCTGCTCGGTGGCCCGGATGCCCGGGATGCGGCGGCGCGCCTGCAGTATAACAGCCCGGCCCTGCGCAGCCAGGTCGGAAACACGACGCTGGCGCAGAGCGCGGCGCTGATCAAATACGCCCATTGCCTGGTCGGCGTGGATACCGGCCTCACCCACATGGGCATCGCCTTCAAGGTACCGACGGTTGCCCTGTTCGGCTCGACCCGCCCCTACCTCGATACCACGCGCGCGAACGCGCGCGTGCTGTATCACCGGCTCGAGTGCTCGCCGTGCCGGCGCCACCCCACCTGCGGCGGCGCCTATACCTGCATGCGCCTGATCGAAGTGGATGAGGTGGCGGATACCCTGGCGCTCCTGATGAACGGGGAGACGCGCGCATGAAGATCGTCCACGTCGAGGCCGGCATGCACCTCTACGGCGGCGCGCAGCAGGTGCTGTACCTGCTCGAGGGCTTGCGCGACCGGGGCTGCGACAATCTGCTGGTCTGCCCGCCCGGCAGCGCGATCGCGCAGGCCGCGCGCGCGCATGGCCTGCGCGTGACGGAACTGGCGCTGCGCGGCGACGCCGACCTCGGATTCGTACCCCGGCTGCGCCGGCTCCTGCGGCGGGAACGCCCCGACCTGGTCCATCTCCACAGCCGGCGCGGCGCCGATCTGCTGGGGGGTATCGCCGCGCGCCTCGCGGGCATACGCTGCGTGCTGTCGCGCCGCGTGGACAACCCCGAAGCGGCGGCGTGGGCGCGCATGAAATACCGTCTTTACGGTCGCGTCATCACGATCTCGGACGGCATTCGCCGCGTCCTGCTCGCCGAGGGCGTGGAACCGCAGCGAGTGGTCTGCGTCCCCAGCGCGGTCGATGCCGCGCCCTACGCGCACGCCTGTGAACGGGGCTGGTTTCTGGCCGAGTTCGATCTTCCGGCCGAGGCGCGCGTGCTCGGCGTGATCGCCCAGCTGATCCCGCGCAAGGGCCATCGCCACCTGTTCGCCGCGCTGCCCGATCTGCTGCGCCGCCACCCCGATCTGCATGTCATCTGCTTCGGCCAGGGGCCGCTATACGCCGAACTGGAGGCTGCGATCGCGGCAGCCTCCTGGCGCGGGCGCGTGCGTCTGGCGGGATTTCGCACCGACCTCGCGCGCCTCCTGCCCTGCCTGTACGGCGTCGTGCATCCGGCCGAGATGGAGGGCCTGGGAGTGTCGCTGCTGCAGGCCGCCGCCGCGGGCGTACCCGTCGTGGCGAGCCGCGCCGGCGGTATTCCAGAGGCGGTGCGCGACGGCGTCAATGGGCTTCTCGTCCCGCCGGGCGATGCGGATGCGCTCGCACGCGCGCTGGAAGACCTGCTGGCGGATCCGCAACGCGCGGCAGGATTCGGCCGGCGTGGCCGAGAGCTGGTACGGGAGGAATTCTCCATCGACCGGATGGTGGAAGGCAACCTGCGCGTCTACGCGGAGGTCCTGGGCGAGACGAGCAGCTGAGAGAGAACCCGGATCATGCGTTCCATGCACGTGATAGGCAGTCGGGAACTGGGCGGAGCGGAGAGTTTCTTCATGCGTCTGGTGCTCGGTCTCCAGGCGGCGGGTGAGGAGGTCATCGCCGTCAGCCGGCCCGGCAGCCGGGTCGGTGACGAACTGGAGGGACGGGTCGCGCAGGTCCGCGTACCGATGTTCAATCAGCGCGACCCCATCTCGCGCTGGCTGCTGGGACGAGCGATCCGGCGCCGGCAACCGGATCTCGTGCAAACCTATATGACGCGCGCGACGCTGCTGACACGGTTGCCGGCCGGCCGGCGACCGGTCCATATTGCGCGCCTGGGCGGTTACTACAAGATCGACCACTTCCGCCATGCCCACGCCTGGATCGGCAATACCCGGGGACTGTGCGACTACCTGATCCGCGGCGGTCTGCCGGCGGAACGGGTGTATTACATCGGCAACTTCGTCGGCGACCCGGCCCCGCTGCCGGACGGCGCGCGCGCGGCGTTGCGCCGACAGCTCGCGCTGCCCGATGACGCCTGGGTGGTACTTGCCGTCGGGCGCCACAAGACCAAGAAGGGATTCGATCTGCTGCTCGCGGCGCTGGCACAGCTGCCGGAGCGGATCAGCGGCCGACCGGTATTCACCGTGCTGGTCGGCGACGGACCGCAGCGCCCCGGGCTGCAACGGCAGGCCGCGCAGCTCGGCCTGGAGCATCGGCTGCGCTGGGCCGGATGGCAAACGGAACCGGGGCCCTATTACGCGCTGGCCGACCTGTTCGTCTGTCCCTCACGACACGAACCGCTCGGCAACGTAATCCTGGAAAGCTGGTCGCATGCCAGACCCGTACTGTCGAGCGCGAACGAGGGCGCGCTCGAACTGATCGACGACGGCATCGACGGGATGCTGGTGCCCTGCGGCGAGGCATCGCCGCTGGCGCGCGCCATCGGGATCCTCCTGGAAGACGACGCGCTGCGCGCGGGGCTCGCACAGGCGGGACACGCCAAGGTCGGCATGCAGTTCAGCCAGACGGCGGTCATCGCGGCCTACCTCGACCTCTACCGGACGCTGCTGCGCGCCTGAGCGCGGCGGCCGGTGCTCAGGCTTCCGCGGCGGGCGGGACCGCCGACGGTGCGCCCGCGTCCTCCCCGGCGAACTGCGCCCGATAGAGACGGGCATACGCCCCGTCCGCCGCCAGCAACTGCCGGTGCGTGCCCGTCTCGACGATGCGCCCGCGCTCCAGCACCACGATACGATCAGCGTTCTCCACCGTGGAAAGACGGTGCGCGATGATGATGGTGGTGCGGCCGCGGCGCAGGTTGTCGAGTGCCGCCTGCACCTGGCGCTCAGTGCGCGAATCCAGCGCCGAGGTCGCCTCATCCATGATCAGTATCGGCGCGTTCTTCAGCAGCGCGCGTGCGATCGCCAGGCGCTGGCGCTGGCCGCCCGAAAGGCGCAGGCCGTTCTCGCCGATCGCGGTATCGAGCCCCTCCGGCAATCCGGCCACGAACTCCATCACGTTGGCCGCTTCGGCCGCCGCGACGATCGCCTCGCGGGAAGAGCCGCGTGCCGCCCCGTAGGCGATGTTCGCCGCGACCGAATCGTTGAACAGCACCACGTCCTGGGTCACAAGCGAGATGTTCGCGCGCAGGTCGGCGAGCCGGATCTGCTGGATGTCGATGCCATCGATCAGGATGCGGCCCGCCGAGGGCGTGTAGAAACGCGGCACCAGATTGACGAGCGAGGACTTGCCCGCGCCGGAGGTTCCGACCAGGGCGACTGTCTCTCCGGGCTCGATGGCCAGGGTGATGTCCTGCAGCGCCGCGCCGGCCGCCGACTCGTACGCAAGACCGATGCCGTCGAATTCGACGCGGCCGGCCACGCGGCCCAGGCTGCGCGTTCCGGCATCCGTCTCCGGCGGCTCGTCGAACAGCTGGAACACGCTCTCCGCGGCGGCGAGGCCGCGCTGCAGCTGCTCGTTCACGCCGGTCAGGCGCTTGATTGGCGGCAACAGCATGGCCGCGGCGCCGAAAAACGAGACGAAACCGCCCACCGTCATGGCGGGATTCTGTGCGGTGATATAGATCACCATGGCGAGCGCGCCGACGGTGATCAACTGTACCAGGGGCACGCTCGCCGATGCGGCGGTGGTGATCTTCATGCTGTAGCGGCGCACCCAGTTGGCCACGTCGTGGAAGCGTCCCGCCTCATGCCGCTGGCCGCCGTAGACCTTGATCACACGGCTGCCCTTGACGGCCTCTTCCAGCACCTGCGTCATCCCGCCCATGGTCTGTTGCTGGGCCCGGCTCAGGCGGCGCAGGCGGAAGCTGATGGTCTTCACCACCAATGCGATGACCGGCGCCGCCAGCAGGAACATCAGCGCAAGCTTCCAGTCCAGGTAGACCATCCAGCCGAACAGTCCGAGCACGGCGAGGCTGTCGCGCACCAGTACCACCAGCACGTTGGTGGCCGCGGTCGCGACCTGGTTCACGTTGTAGGTCACCTTCGAGATCATCTCGCCGGTGGAATGTCCGGCGAAGTAGTTCTCGGGCAGTTCGATCAGGCGGGCGAACATCAGTTCGCGCAGGTCGAGTATCACCTTGTTCGCGACCCAGGCCAGCGCCACCGTGCTGACATAGGAGGCCACGCCGCGGGCGACGAACAGGACGACGAGCAGCAGCGGCATCAGGCGGATCGCCGCCGGATCCCGGTTGACGAAGGTCTCGTCGAGCAGGGGTTTCATCAGCGCCGGCATCATCGGCTCGGTGAGGGCGGCGACCACCATCGCCAGCAGGGCGAAGGCGAACAGACGGCGGTACGGCCGCACATATCCCAACAAACGGAAATAAAGCGCTCGGCTGTTCATGCTGCGACCGGTTACGGGAAATGGCCTACCATATTACCCCATTTGCCGCCGCGGAATCGCGCCGCCGCCGATCGCTCTCAACGGGCGGGCGTATCGTAGAAACCAGGCTCACCCGGCGGGCGGGTCTTGAAACGGCGATGCACCCACAGGTATTGCTCCGGTATCGTGCGCACCTCGGCCTCGACAATGGCGTTGACGCGCGCGGTGTCGGCGACCTCGTCACCGCTGGGGAATCCGCTCAGCGGCGGCAGCAGCGTGAGCCGGTAGCCACGCGCGCCGGGCAGACGACTGGCGAAATAGGGGATCACCGCTGCCTTGCCCATCTGCGCGAAGCGGCCCGTCGCCGGATTGCTCGCCGCCGGAATCCCGAAGAAGGGCGCGAAGACATGGCCGCGGCGGCCGTAGTTCTGGTCCGGCGCATACCACACGGCACGGCCCTGGCGCAGACAGCGCAGCATCCCGCGCACGTCATCGCGCGGGATGACCGTTTCGAAGTAGGCACCGAAGCTGCGGTGCATGATATCGTCGACGACGGCATTCTCGTGGCGGCGGTACATCGGATTGATCGGCACCAGCAAATCCAGCAGCCGTACCCCCAGCTCGGTGGTGGTGAAATGACTGCTCAGCAGGATCACGCCGTGCCCGCCGGCGAGCGATTCCTGCAGATGTCGCAGCCCCTCCACCTCGGCGATCAGGGGCCGCAGGCGCCGTTGCGGCAGCCACCACGCCATGGCGGTCTCGAGCAGGCCGATGCCGAGCGCCCGGAAGTGATCGCGCAACAGGCGCGCGCGCGCCTCGGGATCCAGCCCCGGATAACACAGCCGCAGATTGGTGTCGGCGACCCGGCGGCGGCGCGGCGAAAGGTGCCGGAACAGCGCCCCCAGCAGACCACCCGCGGCCAGCACGGCGCGATACGGCAGCTGCACCGTAATCCAGGCGAGACCAAGCAGCAGCCAGGCCGGCCAATGGCGGGGCGAGAGCAGTCGGAATGGAAACGGCGGGGCGGTCATCGGCATGCGCGCGGGATCAATTCGTCCGCGCATTCTAGTATGCTGGCACCACCCCGGCAAACGTCCGGGTCCGGTCCCTGTGGTATCATTCCGGCAGCTTTTTTGACGTGCCGGCGGAGATTGCGACGATGAAGATCGGAATTCCCCCCTTCGAGCAGGGACGCGTACTCGTGGTCGGCGACCTGATGCTCGACCGCTACTGGCATGGGGAGACCTCGCGCATCTCACCCGAGGCCCCGGTCCCCGTGGTCGCGGTTCGCGATGCCGAGGAACGACCGGGCGGCGCCGGGAACGTCGCGCTCAACATCGCCGCCCTGCGCACCCGGGTCACCGTCATGGGCCTGACCGGCGCGGATGAGGCGGCCGATGTCCTCGCGCAGCGGCTCGCCCAGGCCGGAGTGGATTGCCGCCTGATCCGCCGTCCCGAGTTCGCCACCGTGACCAAGCTCCGCGTACTGAGCCGGCACCAGCAGCTCATCCGTCTCGACTTCGAGGACAACTTCGCGCGCGGAGACCTCAAGGAGGTGCGCGACTCCTTCCCCGCACTGGCGCGGGAGGCCGACGTCGTCCTGCTGTCCGACTACGGCAAGGGTACGCTGCATGAGGTGCAGGCGCTGATCGCCGCCGCGCGCGCGCTGGGCAAGCCGGTGCTGGTCGATCCCAAGGGCAGCGACTTTTCCCGCTACCGCGGGGCGACCGTGCTCACGCCGAACCTGGCCGAATTCGAGGCCATCGTCGGTCACTGCACCGGCGACGAGGATCTGGTCGCCAGGGGAGAGGCGCTGCGGCGCGAGCTTCAGCTGGAAGCACTCCTGATCACGCGCAGCCAGCGCGGCATGACCCTGCTGCGCGAAAACCACCCGCCCCTGCACCTGCCCGCGCGCGCGCGCGAGGTCTATGATGTCACCGGCGCGGGCGATACCGCGATCGCGGTGCTCGCCGCCGCCTGCGCCGTAGGCACCGACCTCGCCGAGGCGACCGCGCTCGCCAATATCGCGGCGGGGGTGGTGGTCGGCAAGCTCGGGACCGCGACCGTCAGCCTGCAGGAGCTCGATCACGCCCTGTACGACCAGGACAAGATCGAATCCGGGGTGACCGAGGCGGACGAACTCCTGCGCCGCGTCGCGCGCGCCCGTGCGCGCGGGGAGACCGTCGTCATGACGAACGGCTGCTTCGACATCCTGCACGCCGGCCATGTCAGCTATCTCGATCAGGCGCGCCGTCTCGGCGACCGCCTGGTCGTGGCGGTCAACGACGACGCCTCGGTGAAACGCCTGAAGGGCGCCGACCGGCCGGTCAACGCGCTGGCGCAGCGCGCGGCCGTCCTCGCCGCGCTGCAGAGCGTGGACTGGGTGGTGCCGTTCTCCGAGGACACGCCGGAACAGCTCATCTGCCACGTGCAGCCCGACGTGCTGGTCAAAGGGGGGGACTACAATGCCGCCGATGTCGCCGGCGGCGACTGTGTCCGCGCGCGCGGCGGCCGCGTCGTCATCCTCGACTATGTCGAGAACTGCTCCACCAGCCGCATCATCGAGGCGATCCGCCACGGCGTCGCGCCGAGAGGCGGAGACACCGGGAAATGAGCCGCCCGGGCGGGCGCCGGCCGGGGACATGAGACGTCCGGCGCCATGCCCATGAGGCTGTTGTACACCCTGTCGCTTTACCTGCTGTTGCCGTTCGTCCTGCTGCGCCTGCTGCGGCGCGGCCTGCGCGCACCGGCCTATCTGCGGCGCTGGCCCGAGCGCTTCGGCCGTTTTCCGCGCACGCCGCCTCCCGGCGCCATCTGGATCCACGCGGTCTCGGTGGGCGAGACCATCGCCGCCTTCCCGCTGGTGCGCGCACTGCAGCAGCGCCATCCGCAGCGGCCGATCATCTTCACCACGACGACGCCGACCGGCTCGGAACGTGTCACCCGGGAATTCGGCGCCGGGGTGCTCCATGGTTATCTGCCCTACGATCTGCCGGGCGCCGTCGCGCGTTTTCTCGCGCGCACCCGTCCGGCGCTCGCCGTCATCCTGGAGACCGAACTGTGGCCGAACATGTACGCCGCCTGTTCCGCGCGCGGCATCCCGCTCATCGTCGCCAACGCGCGCCTGTCCGCGCGTTCCGCCGCCGGTTACCGCCGTGTCGCGCGGCTCGCGCGCGCCACACTGGAACAGGTCACGCTCGTCGCCGCCCAGGGCGAGGCCGATGCGGAGCGTTTCCTCGCCCTGGGCGCATCGCGCGACCGCGTGCGCGTGACCGGCAATCTGAAATTCGATCTCGCCGTCGCGCCGGACCTGGGGGAACGCGGGCAGGCCCTGCGTGACGGGTGGGGGGAACGCCGTCCGGTCTGGATCGCGGCGAGCACCCATGATGGAGAGGAAGCGCTCGCGCTCGAGGCCCATGCGCGCGCGCGCGGGCAAATACCCGACCTCCTTCTGCTGCTCGTGCCGCGACATCCGGAACGCTTCGACCGCGTCGCGGAACTGTGCCGGACACATGGCATGCCCGTCGTCCGCCGCAGTGAACAACGGCCCTGCGCGCCAGATACGGCGGTCTACCTCGGCGACAGCATGGGCGAACTGATGTTGCTCTACGCCGCGGCCGACGTCGCCTTCGTCGGCGGCAGCCTGGTGCCCAGTGGCGGGCACAACCCGCTCGAGCCCGCCGCCCTCGCCCGTCCGGTACTGCACGGACCGCATGTTTTCAATTTTTCGGAGATCTGCCGGCTGCTGCGGGAGGCCGGCGGTTCACGCGAAGTGAACGATGCGGGCGAACTTGCCGGGGCGGTGATCGATCTGCTGCGCCATCCGGAACAGGCCGCCGACATGGGCAAACGGGCGCACGGCGTCGTCCTGCGAAATCGCGGGGCGCTGGAACGCCTGTTGGGGATGATCGGGGAAATGCTAACTACAGGACTTAGTGCCAAGGACTAACTAAGGACTGAGTGAAAGATCAAATCGTAGCCCGGATGGAGCGCAGCGGAATCCGGGAATTCGGTCTCCCCGGATTCCGGCGCCACGCGCCTTCATCCGGGCTACATTGACACCCGTCCGCACCGCAGTTTTTTAAGGGTTTCTCCTTGGTCCTCAGTCCTGAGGACTCAGCCCTGCATTTTACTGCAGCCAGCGGTTGATCTCTTCGACATCCGGCGGCACCAGCAGGCCGGAGGCCTGCTTCAGGCGCAGCAGGTTCAGGATGTAGTCGTAGCGCGACTGGGCGTATTCGCGCTGCGCCGCGAACAGATCGCGCTGCGCGGCCAGCACATCGACCGTGGTGCGGGTGCCGACGTCGAACCCGGCCTGGGTGGCGTCCAGGGCGCTCTGCGCGGATACCCTGGCCTGTTCGAAGGCGTTCACGCTGTTAATGCCGGCGACCACCGCGAGATAGGCATCGCGGGTCTGGCGCAGGATCGCGCGGCGCTGGCTCACCACGTCCTCGCGCGCCTGCGTCAGCCGGTAGGCGGCCTCGCGCGTGCGCGAGTTCACCGCCCCGCCGAGATACAGCGGCAGGGTGAACTGCAGACCGATGGTGCGGTCTTCCACATCGGTCTCTCCCGTCACGCCGCCGTCGTCATTGGCACGGCTGAGGCTCGCCGTAAGATCCAGGGTCGGATAATGGCCCGCACGCTGGCGGCTGACCTCCTGGCGCGCCGACTCCTCGGCGAACTGCGCGGCGAGCAGGGCGAAATTCTGTTCCAGCGCGACCTGGCCCCAGTGTTCGATATCGGCCGGATCGGGACTGGCGAGCGGGATCCTGGCCCCGAGCGGCGCCACCGTATCGATCGCCTGGGCGGTGATCTCGTAGAGCGCCTCGCGGCTGCTCGCGAGCTGGTTGGTGGCAACGATCTCGCGCGCCTTGGCGAGGTCGAACGCGGCCTGCGCCTCATGCACGTCGGTGATTGCGATCAAGCCGACGTCGAAGCGCTGCTTCGCCTGTTCGAGCTGCTGCTCGATGGCGTTCTTCTCCGCGCGGGCGAATTCGAGGTTATCGTCGGCGGCGAGGAGGCCGAAATAGGCCGCCGCGACGCGCACGATCAGGTCCTGTTCCGACGCGTGGTAGACGGCGTCCGCCTGCGCCACCGTCGCATCCGCCTGCCGCAGGCGCACGAAATAGTCGCGATTGAACAGCGGCTGGTTCAGGGACAATGCATAGACCCTGCTGTCGAAGGTCGAAACGCCTGGCGTGCCGACGCCGATCTCCTTGACGTCCTCGCGCGTACGATCGTAGCCGGCACTGAACGAGAGGGCCGGGTACAGCAGGGCGCGGCTCTGCGGCCTGGCCTCCAGCGCCGCGTCGCGCGCGGCGGCGGCGGACTTCAGCACCGGATCGTTCCGCAGCGCGAGCTGGTACACATCCCCCAGGTTTTCGGCAATGGCCGTGAAGCTGCCGAACGAGAGAACGACGGCGCTCACGCAAGACACCAATTTATTACGCATGGATTTCCTCATTGGGGAACACTGCGCGACCGACCCGGCTCAACGCGATGGCCTGTCAAAAGACGAAACGGGCGGTGGCCGGGGCGTTGATCAGCATCGGCAGATCGGTCTCGAACAGGCTTTCGCGGCTCCATTCGGCGTCGCCGACCCGGCGGATCAGCACCGCCTCCATGATGGGAGCCGTCCCCACCACGGCGAAGAGGCGCCCACCGCGATTCAGTGACTGCAGAAAGGCGGACGGCAGCTCCGGCAAGGAACCGGTGATCGCGATGACATCATACAGGCCATGTCTGGGCCAGCCCCGCGCGGCGTCTCCGACTTCCAGGGTGACATTATCAATGCCATGCACGGCGAGCCTCTCCTCGGCCTGTTCCTTGAAATGAGGCAGGATATCGACGCTGTAGACATGGTGCGTCGAACTGGCGAGCAAGGCGGTCAGATAACCACTGCCGGTGCCGACCTCGAGCGCGGTATCGGTGGCATGGAGGTCCAGCGCCTGCAACAGCCGCGCCTCGACCTTGGGATGCATCATCACCTGGCCATGGCCCAGCGGGATGGCGGTGTCGGCGTAGGCAAGGCTGCGATAGGGCTCGGGAACGAAATCCTCGCGGGGAATTTCCCCGATGAGATCCAGCACCCCCTGGTCGAGGACGTCCCATGGACGGATCTGCTGTTCGATCATGTTGAACCGTGCCGCTTTCAGTTCCATCGGTCCATCTCTCCTGCTTCTTAACCGTTGCCTGTCGCGTCCCCAAGTGCTCGTCAAGGGTATTCGTTTTGCCACGGGCGCGCAAGAATCCGCGCCGGGAACCGGGTCCGCACACGGTTATTACCGTCTGATACACAAGGATTTTACCGGCAGCTTGCTTGCATCGGATTACCATATCGGCTAGATTCAAGCGCATTGTGCGCGGCACCGTCCCGTGGTGCGCGGACGCGGGGAGGCGAACGAATGGTCAGCGTGTCCGGCGGGCGTTGCCCTGTAGTGTTCTGTATTACATTTAAGGAATAGCCCGGCGCTGAAGCCCGGCCCGAGGCCTCCCGGAGACCCGGGCCGGACCATCCCGCGAAGGCTTGCCACGAATTCACGCGCGGTCACGCGCCGCCGCCCCGCCGTCCATCCGCAGACACCGATCCGGAGGCGGCGCAACACGCCGGAGGTAGATACAATGAGCGCGATCCCTGAAACCATTCTCGACGACGCCATTCGTCTCAACGAAACGGTCATCCGGCCATACCCGAACTCGGAAAAGGTCTACGTCAGCGGTAGCCGCGCCGACCTGAGGGTGCCGATGCGACGGATCCGCCAGGCCGAGACGCGGACACAGGCCGGTGGTGAACCTAATCCGGCGATCACCGTCTATGACACCTCCGGTCCCTATACCGATCCCGCCGTCGGAATCGACCTGCGCCTGGGCCTGGTCGCCATCCGCGCGCCGTGGATCGAGGCGCGCGCGGACACCGAACTGCTGTCCGCTCCGACGTCGGAGTACGGCCGGCTGCGCGCCGGCGACGGCGCCCTCGCGCCGCTGCGCTTCGCGCACATCCGCCCACCCCGCCGCGCGCGCGCCGGGCGCAACGTCACGCAGATGCATTATGCGCGGCGCGGCATCATCACCCCGGAGATGGAATTCGTCGCCATCCGGGAAAACCTGCGCCGCGCCGAGCTGCGTGAGCAGGTCCTGACGCAGCAACACGCGGGGGAATCCTTCGGCGCCGCCATCCCGCGTGACATCACCCCCGAGTTCGTGCGCGCGGAGGTGGCGCGCGGACGCGCGATCATCCCGGCCAACATCAACCACCCGGAAGTCGAGCCGATGATCATCGGACGGAACTTCCTGGTCAAGATCAACGCCAACATCGGCAATTCCGCCGTCACCTCCTCCATTGCCGAGGAGGTCGAGAAGCTGGTGTGGGGCATTCGCTGGGGCGCCGACACGGCGATGGATCTGTCGACCGGCAAGCACATCCACGAGACGCGCGAGTGGATCATCCGCAACTCACCGGTGCCGGTCGGCACCGTGCCGATCTACCAGGCGCTGGAGAAGGTCGACGGCCGCGCCGAGGAACTGAGCTGGGAGATCTTCCGCGACACCCTGGTCGAGCAGGCCGAGCAAGGCGTGGACTATTTCACCATCCACGCCGGCGTGCGGCTGGCATATGTTCCGCTCACCGCCCGCCGCCTCACCGGCATCGTCTCGCGCGGCGGCTCGATTCTGGCGAAATGGTGTCTGGCGCATCACAAGGAGAATTTCCTCTACACCCACTTCGAGGAAATCTGCGAGATCATGCAGGCCTATGACGTCTCGTTCTCGCTGGGTGACGGCCTGCGGCCGGGTTCCGTGGCCGACGCCAATGACGCGGCCCAGTTCGCCGAGCTGGAGACTTTGGGCGAGCTCACCCGCATCGCCTGGGAACACGAGGTGCAGACCATGATCGAGGGCCCGGGCCATGTCCCGATGCACATGATCAAGGAGAACATGGACAAGCAGCTGCGCGAATGCGGCGAGGCGCCCTTTTATACTCTGGGGCCGCTCACCACCGACATCGCCCCCGGCTACGACCACATCACCTCCGCCATTGGCGCGGCCATGATCGGCTGGTACGGCACCGCGATGCTGTGCTATGTCACGCCGAAGGAACATCTCGGCCTGCCCGATCGCGAGGACGTGCGCGCGGGCATCATCACCTACAAGATAGCCGCCCACGCGGCGGACCTGGCCAAGGGCCACCCCGGCGCCCAGATCCGTGACAACGCCCTGTCCAAGGCACGCTTCGAGTTTCGCTGGGAAGACCAGTTCAACCTCGGCCTCGATCCGGAACGGGCGCGCGACTTCCATGACGAAACCCTGCCCAAGGATGGCCACAAGGTCGCGCATTTTTGCTCCATGTGCGGTCCGCAGTTCTGCTCCATGAAGATCACGCAGGAAGTGCGTGATTATGCCCGCGACAAGGGCATCGGCGATGCCGTGGCCGCCCTGGACGAGGGTCTGTCGGAGAAGGCCGCGGAATTCACCCGCGAAGGCGCCCTGCTGTACAAGCAGGTCTGAGCCTTCCGAATCCGTCTTATAAGCACCTCCGGCTGGAGACGTTCCAGCGCTGGAGGACGCCCCGGCTTCATTCAAGATATTCCGCCGCGCGCCGTTATGCTTCGCAAGCCGGCTGCGCCGCGGAGCCTTGCGCCCGCCGCCGGCCCGGCCCTGGACGAGCCGGGATCACGGAAGCTTCCGGGATTGCGGCCGCTCCGGCGCCAGACGGACCGGGAAGACGGATCGACGCACAATGAAAAAAACGAACACGGCCGCCCGCCAGCCGGACGTCGAACAGGAAGAACTGCGCGGATTCTCGCGCAGCATCGCCGAGATCGAATGGCTGCTGCTGATCCTCGGACTGCTGTATCTCTTCGTGCCGACCGCGGTCATCACGGATCGCGGCCATGTCGTCGGCGCCATGGTCGGCTTCGCCGCCTTCGTCATCGCCTTCCGCTACATCAATTTCTACCGCTCCGAATCACGCTGGAAACTGGCGCTTGAAACCTGGGCGATGATCGCCTTCATCAGCGTGCTGCTGTGGCATACCGGCAAGGTCGAAAGCCCGCTGTTCAATCTCTACCTGCTCGTCATCATCGCCTGTGCGCTCACGCTGGGCAAACTGGTCACCCTGATGGAAGTGGCGCTGATCTCCTGCTGGTATCTGCTCATGGGGTATTCGGCCTACGGCACCGAGGTATTCTCGCTGCAGACCTTCAGCGAACTGATGTCGACCTTCGGCCCCTTCCTGCTCGTCGCCTACCTGACCACCATGCTGTCGGCGGACATCCATCATGCGAAGCGGCGCATCGTGTCGATTTCCGAAACCGACGAGCTGACCGGACTGCCCAATATGCGCGCGTTCAAAACCCTGCACGAGCGGGAGATGAAGCGCTACGGTCGCTATGGCCATCCCTTTTCGCTGATGATGATCGACACCGACGGCCTGAAGGAGGTCAACGACCGCTACGGACACGAGGCCGGCAACCGCCTGATCATCATGGTGGCGAATACCATACGCGAACGCATGCGCGACGCCGACACGCTCGCGCGCTACGGCGGCGACGAGTTCGTCCTGCTGCTGCCGGAAACCTCGACCAGCCAGGTGCTCGAAGTCGCGGAACGCATCCGCATGGCGGTGGAAAACTGCTCATTCGATGAAAGCGGCGCGCGCGTCTCGACCACCGTCAGCATCGGCATCGCCACCTGTCCCGACGACGCCATCAACAGCCAGGAACTGATGGACAAGGCGGATGCGGCGCTCTACCAGAGCAAGAACGGAGGCCGCAACCGCACCACGGCCTGGCGCAAACCGCCACCACCGCAATCTCCCGCCCGCCCGGCATCGGCCGCCTGAGATGATCGGCCGGGGACAGATCTGAAATCCGTCCCCTCTGCAGAGTCCCGTGTTTCTTCAGGCCACCAGGCCGTGATGACGCAATAGGGCGTCGATCTGGGGCTCGCGCCCGCGGAACTCCACGAACAACTCGAGCGGATCGCGCGATCCGCCTTGTTCCAGCACGGTGGAGAGAAAACGGATCCCCGTCTCCATATCAAACACCCCCCGCTCCTCGAACAGCGAGAAGGCATCGCTGGACAGGACCTCCGCCCATTTGTAGCTGTAATAGCCGGCCGCGTAACCGCCGGCGAAGATATGGGAAAAGCTGTGCGGGAAGCGGTTGAACGAAGGCGGCTTGAGCACCGCCGCCTCGTCGCGCACCTGTTGCAGGATCTCGTACACGCGCCCGCCACGGGCCGGATCGTAGTCGAGATGCAGGCGGAAGTCGAACAGCGCGAATTCGAGCTGGCGCAGCATCTTCATGCCCGACTGGAAATTGCGCGCCGCCAGCAGGCGTTCGAACAATTCCGCCGGCAGCGGCGCGCCGGTATGGCGATGGCCCGAGATCAGGCCCAGCGCCTCGGACTGCCAGCACCAGTTCTCCATAAACTGGCTGGGCAGTTCCACCGCGTCCCAGGCCACGCCCTGGATCCCGGCCACGCTGGGATAGTCCACCTGTGTCAGCATGTGGTGCAGGCCATGCCCGAACTCATGGAACAGGGTCAGCACCTCGTCATGGGTCAGACAGGCCGGCTCGGCGCCGACCGGGGGCGTGAAGTTGCAGACCAGGTAGGCCACCGGGATCTGGGTCTCCCCGTCCAGGCGCCGCCGTCCGAGACACTCGTCCATCCAGGCGCCGCCGCGTTTGTGCGGACGCGCGTAGAGATCGAAATAGAACTGTCCGCGCGCCTCGCCGTGCGCGTCGCGGATCTCGTAGAAATGCACGTCCGGGTGCCAGGTCTCGACGCCTGGAATCTCGGCGATGGACATCCCGTAGAGCCGGCGCGCGATCTCGAACAGCCCGGCCAGCACGCGCGGCGCGGGGAAATAGGCCCGCAATTCCTCCTGCGAGACCGCGTAGGTATGCTGGCGCAGGCGCTCTGAACAGTACATCACATCCCAGGCCTCAAGCTCCTCCAGTCCGAGCTGCGCGCGGGCGAAGGCACGCAACTCCTCCAGTTCGCGCCGTGCGCCCGGCAGGGACCGGGCGGCCAGATCGCGTAGGAATTCGACCACCTGGCGCGTATCGCGCGCCATCTTAGTCGCGAGCGAACGCTCGGCATAGTTGGCGAAACCGAGCAGGCGCGCCTCCTCGTGGCGCAGCGCCAGGATCCGCTCCATCACCGGCCCGTTGTCCCAACGCCCGGCGTGCGGCCCCTGATCGGACGCGCGCGTGACAAAGGCCTCGTACATCTCACGCCGCAGCCCGCGATCATCAGCGTAGGTCATCAGCGCGCTGTAGGAGGGATATTCCAGGGTGAACAGCCAGCCCTCCTGTCCGCGCTGCTGCGCCGTCTGCCGCGCCATGGCGCGCGCCAGCTCCGGCAATCCGGCGAGCAGGGATTCATCCTCGACGTGACGACTCCAGGCCTGGGTGGCGTCGAGCAGGTTCTGCTCGAAGCGGGCGGTCAGCAGGGAGAGCTCCTGCATCAGCTCGCGGTAGCGCGCCTTGTCGCGCTCATCGAGGGCGATGCCGGAAAGGCGGAAGTCGCGCAGCGCGTTCTCGACGATCTTCCTCTGCGCCGGCTGCAGGCGGCCGAAATCCGCGCGGCGCTCGACGGCCTGGTACGCGCGATAGAGTCCCTCGTTCTGGCCCAGCTCGCTCGCATAGGCGCTCAGCAGGGGAAGGCAGGTATTGTAGGCCTCGCGCAGCTCGGGCGTGTTGACCACCGCATTCAGGTGGCCCACGGGCGACCACACCCGGTTCAGGCGGTAGGCGAGATGCTCCAGCGGACGGACCAGCGTGTCCCAGTCACACTCCCCGCCTGCCTCGAGCAGCCGGTCGATGCGGGCGCGATTATCCGCCAGCACGCGCTCGATGGCGGGCACGACGTGCGCGGCCCGGATCGCGTGGAAAGCCGGCAGTCCCTCGGCCGCCAGCAGCGGATTGTCCATCTGAGCCCCTGTATTCGTATCCATGCGCCGCGCCCTGCTCCCTACCGTTCACCGGTCCGTCCCGGTAATGTACCATGGGGACATCATGGCCATGGCGCATGGCCGTGGTCAACTCAGGACCGGATGCCAAACACATGCGGCCCTTGAGCTTCGCACCCGAATCGGCCGAGGCATATCATGGCAATACGAAATTTTTCCGGCAAGACACCGCTCCTAGGCGCGCGCGCCTTCGTCGATGCGTCCGCGCTGGTGCTCGGTGATGTGGTCCTCGGCGACGATGTCTCGCTGTGGCCGATGGCGGTCGCGCGCGGCGATGTGCAGGCGATCCGCATCGGCGCGCGCACCAACATCCAGGATGGCTCCGTATTGCACGTCACGCAGGACAACCGCTTCAACCCCGGCGGACGGGCGCTGATCATCGGCGCTGACGTCACCGTCGGCCATGGCGTCATCCTGCACGCCTGCACGGTGGAGGATCTGGTCCTGGTCGGCATGGGCTCCACCGTGCTCGATGGCGCGGTCATCCAAAGCCGCGTCATGATCGGCGCCGGCAGCCTGGTGCCGCCGAACAAGGTGCTGGAGAGCGGGTTTCTATACCTCGGCAGCCCGGTGAAACGGGCGCGGGCCCTGACGGAAAAGGAACTGGAGTACCTGGAATTTTCGGCGCGGCATTACGTCCAACTCAAGGACCGCCATCTGCAGGAGTCGCCCGCGAGCTGAATCCGGCGAGCAATCATGCCGCCGCAGTGGCCGGCGTTTCCGTGGCTGCGGGTTGCGCCGTATCCAGCGCGGACAGCATGCGATCGAGCAGACTGAGGGCGGAATTCCCGCTCGCAACCGCGTCCGCCGGTCCGGCGCCCGATGCCGAACCCAGTAATTCCGTGGCGGCCTTCAGCAAGCCATCGAACAGATCCTTGTATCCGGCGCTGGACTCGCGCGCTACGTCGAGGGCGCTGATGAAACCGGTCAGGGTCTCGATCGCGGCTCCGCCCGCCATGGCCTGCACCGAACGGTAGGCGGCCGTAGCCTGCATATCGCGGCTCATGTCCATCTGTAGGGAGAACGAGGCCAAGCCCTCCATGTCGAAGGCGGATTCGCCCGCCTGCGTGAGCAATCCCGCGATATCCCCGCTGAAGAAGCGGCCGGCGAGTTCGTCGACGCGGGCGAGCAGCCCGTCGATGGCAGCGGATTCCTCCGCGCTCAGTTCACCCTCGACGCTGTAGGCGATATTCCCGCGCATCGACACGGAGGCGTCCAGGGCAAACGCCGATGAGGCACCATCCAATGCCTGGCTCGCCGCCAGGCGCAGCGAACGGGCATCGGACAAGGTGAGCGTGACCCGGTCCCCTTCCGCGGTCGTGATATCGAGCTGCAGGCTGCGCGACTGGCTCATATCCACGGCCAATGCGCGCTCGGTCGACAGCGTCGTCGGCGCCTTGGCATGCGCCCCGCGGCAACGGTGCGCGGCGTCGGCGCCGCGCACCGCACCGGATCGCGTCGCTGCCGATCCGTCTCGGTGCGAATGCGCCGCCGGGTGCCGACTCGCACCCCAGGCGCTGACATTGGCAAGATTCATCGATCGCTTCCGTGGACAGGGATACGGCCCTGTGTCGGATGAAATCCGGGAGAACTTTAGACGCAGGTCACAGAAATTTCGCGCAGAATCCGCCGCGCCGTGCTCAGCCCGCCCGGGAAGACAGCAGCGCGCGCATCTTCACGATCACCGGCGCGGTCTCCGGCCGCACGCCGCGCCAGAGGAAAAAGGATTCCGCCGCCTGCTCGACCAGCATGCCCAGACCGTCCACGGCGCGCGCCGCGCCGTGCGCCTGCGCCCACCGCAGGAACGGCGTGGGCCGCGCCGCGTACATCATGTCGTAGCACACACAGCCCGGCGCCAGCACCGACGGCGGCAGGGGCAGTTCCGCGCCGTGCAGACTCGCCGCCGTCCCGTTGATGATCAGATCGAATTCGCGTCCGGCCAGGGCCTCGAATGAACAAGCGCTCACCCGCGACACCGCGTCGGAGAATTGCTCCGCCAGTTCCAGGGCCTTGTCGACGCTGCGGTTGGTAATCACCAGTTCGCGCGGACCCTGTTCGAGAATGGGAGCCAGCACCCCGCGCACCGCGCCGCCCGCGCCCGCGATCAGCACGCGCCGGCCGGTGATGGCGGCGTCCAGATTGAGCGTGATGTCGCGCACCAGACCCACGCCGTCGGTGTTGTCACCGAAGGTGGCATCTGCATCGAAGCGGATGGTATTGACCGCACCGGCGCGCTCGGCGCGCGCGCTGCGCCGCTCGACCCAGTCCCAGGCAACGCGCTTGAAGGGCACGGTGACATTGAGCCCCTTGCCGCCGGCGGCGCTGAAATTCCCGGCCGCCTGCTCGAACCCGCCCTCGTCCACCTGGATCGCCTCGTAGACCAGACGCTGGCCGGTCTGGCGCGCAAACTCGGCGTGGATGGCGGGCGACAGGCTGTGCGAGACCGGATTGCCCATCACCGCGTAGCGGTCCGGGGGGGCGTCGAAATCAAACAGCGAAGACATGAATCGAGGTTAAAGAGTCAGGCGGAAAGATACAAGAATCCGGGTCATGGTGCGGACGCGGGGCGCCGGAAGTCCGGGAACGGTGCGCGACCCCCGGATTCCACACTTTTCCCGCGCTAGGTCTTCAGCCAGGCGGCCGCCTCGCGGGCGAAATAGGTCAGGATGGCGTCCGCGCCGGCGCGCTTCATCGCCAGCAGGCTTTCCATGACCACGGCGCGCTCGTTCAGCCAGCCGCGCTCCGCCGCCGCCTTCAGCATGGCGTATTCGCCGCTGACCTGATAGACGAACGTGGGCGCCCCGAATTCGTCCTTGATGCGACGCACGATGTCGAGGTAAGGCAGGCCCGGCTTGATCATGACCATGTCGGCGCCTTCCTCCAGATCGAGCGCCACCTCCCACAAGGCCTCATCGGAATTGGCGGGATCCATCTGGTAGCTGTACTTGTCGCCGCCGCCGAGATTGGCCGCCGAACCGACGGCGTCGCGGAAGGGACCGTAAAAATTGGAGGCATACTTCGCCGCGTAGGCGAGGATGCGGGTGTTGACGTGGCCGGCCTCCTCCAGCGCCCGGCGGATCGCGCCAATGCGGCCATCCATCATGTCCGAGGGCGCGACGATATCGGCGCCCGCCTCGGCATGCGACAAGGCCTGGCGCACCAGCACCTCGACTGTCGCGTCGTTCACCACATAACCGGTGTCGTCGATCAGCCCGTCCTGTCCGTGGGTGGTGAACGGGTCGAGCGCGACATCGGTGATGACGCCGAGACCGGGCAGCGCCTGCTTTAGCGCGCGCACCGCGCGCTGCGCCAAGCCGTCCGGATTGTAGGCCTCGCGCGCGTCGAGCGACTTGCGCTCGGGCGGGGTGACCGGAAACAGCGCCAGCGCCGGGATGCCCAGCGCGGCGACCGTTGCGGCCTCGCCCAGCAGTTCGTCGATGCTGAGCCGCTCCACGCCCGGCATGGACGGCACCGCCTCGCGGCGGCGTTCGCCTTCCAGCACGAAAACGGGGTAAATGAGATCGTCAGCACTGAGGCGGGTCTCGCGCATCAGGCGGCGGCTGAAATCACTGCGCCGCATGCGACGCAGGCGCCGACCCGGATAGCGGCCCGAAAAATCTCTGGATGATGAAGTCATATCTCAGCAGCCGCGCACGGCCCAAGCCGTCACTTGCGGCGTGCCGGGCGTTTCGCTTTGACCTTCTTCTTTATCACGGCCTTTTTCTTCGGCACCGGCTTTTTCTTCGCGGCGGTCTTCTTCGTAACGACCTTCTTTTTCGTCGCGCCCTTCTTCTTCAGCGCGGGCTTCGCACGGGCGAGCGTTTTCTTCTTGACGGTCGCCTTCTTGCCGGCAGCGGGTTTCTTCTTCGCAACGGGCCTCTTCCTGGCCACGGCCGTCTTCTTGCCCGTTGGTCTTGACGGCTTCTTCTTGGTGGCGGGCTTCTTCTTCGCAGCGGGTTTCTTCTTCGGCGCCGCCTTCTTGGTCACTGCGGCGGGCTTCGCCTTGGCCGCCGCCGTCTTCTTCACCGCCGGCTTGCCGCCGGCGGCTTTTGCGGTCACTGCCGGCGTAGCCGGGACGGCGGGCGCGGCCATGGCCGCCTTGGCCACCTGCGTGGCGCGCTGGGCCTCCTGCACGACCTGCTTGATGGCGGCGAAGATATGCGCGATCTCGCCCACACCCTGCACGGTCTTGAGCCGGTTCTGCGCGCGATAGTATTCAATGAGCGGTGACGTCTGCGCCTCGTAGACCCGCAACCGGTTGCCGATGGTCTCCTCGTTGTCGTCCGCCCGGTGACGCAGATTGCCCCCGCACTTGTCGCAGCGGTCTTCCAGCTTGGACGGCGAACTGTAGATGTTGTAGGTCTGGCCGCAGGACTCGCAGGTGCGGCGCCCGGTCATGCGCTGCATCAGGATATCGAGGTCGACATCGATCAGGAGGGCGGCATCAAGCGGCTGTTCCATGCGATCGAGCATCGCATCCAGGGTCTGCGCCTGCGCCAGATTGCGGGGAAATCCATCAAGAATGAATCCGTTGCGGGCATCCGGCTGCGACAGACGCTCGCGGATCATCGCCAGCACCAGATCGTCCGATACCAGCCGGCCGGCATCCATTGCCGCCTTGGCCTGCAGGCCGAGCGGCGTCCCCGACTTGACCGCGGCGCGCAGCAGGTCCCCGGTCGAGATCTGCGGCACCCGGTATTGCTCCGTCAGCAACTTGGCCTGTGTCCCCTTCCCCGAGCCTGGCGCCCCCAGCAATACGATTCTCATATCGTTTACCCCGTCCTAAATTATTGGTCTTTTTTCATAAAGATCAACGATTTCAATATCTTGTCAACTCAAGGAGCGGAGCGGCCGCATCCATGACGGCGCTCATCAGGCAGACAAATGACATGACGTATGCTTATACCGTTTTTTCTCTTCCCTGCAAAGCGTATTTTATGGAGTCGAAGCGTTCGCGTTCTGTTCGGCCATGTCATGACTAGGGAGGGGATCCGCAATGACCCGACGCAATGCCTTTTACGCACAGTCCGGCGGCGTCACCGCCGTCATCAATGCCTCCGCCTGCGGCGTGATCGAGACCGCGCGCCAGCACCGGGACAGGATCGGCCGGGTATATGCCGGCCGTAACGGCATCATCGGCGCCCTGACCGAAGACCTGATCGATACCGGCAGGGAAACCCGCCGCGCCATCGCCGGGCTGCGCCACACACCGTCCGGGGCGTTCGGTTCCTGCCGCTACAAGCTCAAGGGACTGGAACAGAACCGGCGTGAATACGAGCGCCTGATCGAGGTATTCGCGGCGCACGACATCGGTTATTTCTTTTACAACGGCGGCGGCGATTCCGCGGATACCTGTCTCAAGATCTCACAGCTATCCGCCAGTCTCGGCTACCCGGTCCAGGCCATCCACATCCCGAAGACCGTCGATAACGATCTGCCGATCACCGACAACTGCCCGGGCTTCGGTTCGGTGGCCAAGTACGTCGCGGTCTCGACGCGCGAGGCCAGCTTCGACGTCGCATCGATGGCCAAGACCTCCACCAAGGTCTTCGTGCTCGAGGTCATGGGCCGCCATGCCGGCTGGATCGCCGCCGCCGGAGGACTCGCCGCCGACGCGGACCTCGACCTGCCGGTCGTCATCCTGTTCCCGGAGATCCCGTTCGAGGCGGACCGGTTTCTGGCCCGGGTCGACGCCATGGTGCGTCAATATGGCTACTGCTCGGTCGTGGTCTCCGAAGGTGTGCGGGGAAGCGACGGCAAGTTCCTGTCCGATCAGGGCCTGCGCGACGCCTTCGGTCACGCGCAGCTCGGTGGCGTCGCCCCCGTGATCGCCGCTCTGATCAGGCAACGACTTGGTCTCAAATACCACTGGGGCGTGGCGGACTATCTGCAACGGGCCGCGCGCCACATTGCCTCGAAGACGGATGTGGATCAGGCCTACGCCGTCGGCAAGGCCGCGGTGCAGCTCGCGCTCAAGGGTCACAACGCCGTCATGCCGACCATCGAGCGCCTCTCCAATCGCCCGTATCGCTGGAAGATCGGGCTGGCCCCACTCGACAAGGTCGCCAACGTGGAAAAGATGATGCCGAAGAATTTCATCACGAAGGACGGCTTCGGCATCACCGCGGCGTGCCGCGCCTATCTGCTGCCGCTCATCCGGGGAGAGGACTATCCGCCCTACAAGAACGGCCTGCCGGCGTACGTACGGACGAAGAACGTGCCGGTTCCGAAACGGCTCACGGCGGGATTCGAACTGAAGTAAGGGTCTGCGCGGGCGGCAAGTGCCGCCCGCGCGATTCCACCGTCATCGCAACAGCGGCGCGATCACCAGGCTGACGATGGCGAGCACGTTGATCAGGATGTTCATCGAGGGACCGGAGGTGTCCTTGAACGGATCCCCGACCGTATCGCCGACGACACAGGCCTTGTGGACATCGGAACCCTTGCCGCCCAGGTTGCCCTTTTCGACGTATTTTTTGGCGTTGTCCCACGCCCCGCCGGCATTCGACATGGTCAGGGCCAGCAACACGCCGCCCAACAGCGCGCCGCCCAGCATGCCGCCCAGGGCCTGCGGCCCGATGCCGAAGCCGACCACCACCGGCGCCACCACGGCCAGCACCCCCGGCAGCACCATGCGCTTGAGCGCGGCCTGGGTCGCGATGTCGACGCAGCGGGCATTATCCGGCCGGGCGGTGCCTTCGAGCAGGCCGGGGATCTCGCGGAACTGACGGCGGATCTCCTTGATCATGTCGAAGGCGGCATCGCCGACCGCGGTCATGGTCAGGGACGCCACCAGGAACGGGAAGATGCCGCCGAGGAACAGCCCGGTCAACACCTCCGGATCGCCCAGATCGAGACTGAAATCGGGCACATGCAGCGAGACGTCCTGGACGAAGGCGGTGATGATGGCCAGGGCCGCCAGCGCCGCGGCGCCGATCGCGAATCCCTTGCCGATCGCCGCGGTGGTATTGCCGAGCTCATCCAGCGAATCGGTGATCTTGCGCGTCTCGGCGCCGAGCCCGCCCATCTCGGCGATGCCACCCGCATTGTCCGCCACCGGTCCGTAGGCGTCGATCGCCATCGTGATACCGACGGTGGCCAGCATGCCGACGGCGGCGATGCCGACACCATATAGCCCGCACAGCTGGGTGGAGATGAAGATGATGGCGCAGATCGTCAGTACCGGAATCACGACGGAGTACATCCCGGTCGCGATCCCGGTGATCATCACCGTGGCCGGCCCGGTCTCGCCCGACTGCGCCAGCCGCCGCACCGGCTTGCCTCCGGTGAAGTACTCCGTTACCAGGCCGATGATGATGCCGCCAGCGGATCCGACCAGCACCGCCCCCCATACCGAGGCTGTGATACCGACGGCCTGCACGACGAAGTAGGCGGCCACGATGAACAGGACCGAGGCGCTGATGGTGCCGGTGCGCAACGCCACCTCGGGCGACCTGGAAGAGAACTGTCGCACCAGCAGGATCCCCAGCACCGAGCAGACCAGGCCGGCCGATGCGAGCGCCAATGGCAGGAACATCAGGTCCTGGCGTTCGCCGAGCTGCGCCAGCTTGTCCAGCGCCATGGTGGAGGCCATCGCGATGGTCGCGATCATCGCGCCACAATAGGATTCGAAGATGTCCGAACCCATGCCGGCCACATCGCCCACGTTGTCGCCGACGTTGTCCGCGATCACGCCCGGATTGCGCGGATCGTCCTCCGGAATCCCGGCCTCGACCTTCCCGACCAGATCGGCGCCGACGTCCGCGCTCTTGGTGTAGATGCCGCCGCCGACGCGCGAGAACAGCGCGACGCTGGAAGCCCCCATCCCGAAGCCGTGGATGGCGAACGAACTCTGCGGGTCACCCCCGAAGAGCAGGTACAAAATCCCGAGCCCCATCAGGCCAATGGAGGCCACGGTGAGACCCATGATCGAGCCGCCGAAAAAGGCGATGGTGAGCGCGGTCGGAGCGCCGGCATTGTGCGCCGCCATGGTAGTGCGCACATTGGCGCGGGTGGCGGCGTACATGCCGATATACCCGGCCGCGGCCGAGGCCAGCGCGCCCAGCACGAAGGCAAAGGCGGTATTGACCCCCAGCGGGGACATCAGGATGAGGAGGCCGACCACCAGGATGAAGATGGCGAGGATGCTGTACTCGCGCCGCAGAAAGACCATCGCGCCGAGCTGGATGGCCTCGGCGATCTCGGCGATACGGCCCTCCGCGGCGGGATACCGCCGGATCGCGACATACAGCAGGAAGGCGACCAAGAGACCCAACACTCCCAATACCGGTGGTACCATTTGCAGACTGACCATGATTTCCCCCTCTCTTTTGTTGTAAAGAACGGCGGCGTTCGTGGCTGGCCAAACGGCTGACGGCAGGATCTGAACTATCGCGGCGGTGCTACCCCTCCGGTTCATGCGGCGCTGCGATGCGCGCCAGCGACGTAGTTTGGCTTGTGTTCCGAGACTGAGCGGTACCAAGCATAGGTAAAAGGTTCTCTCCGCGCAACGAATACGCCCGCGGCACCACCGGGGGCTACGGGATCACGCGAGAGTCGTGCTAAGGTAACTCCACGGACACGACGAGCGGGACGATCCCGCCATTCCATCACCATGCCCGAACACAGCCACCACCATCATGCCCATATGGCGGACCGGAGCGGTACGGTTGACCGTTCCCTGCTGTGGGCCTTTCTGCTCACGCTGAGCTTTGCACTGATCGAGGCGGTAGGCGGCTGGCTGGCGGATTCGCTGGCCCTGCTCGGGGATGCCGGGCACATGTTTTCGGACATGACGGCGCTCGGTCTCGCCGCCCTGGCCGCCTGGGTCTCGCGCCAGCCGCCCTCCCCGCGCCACTCGTATGGATTGGCGCGCGCCGAGGCCGTCGCCGCCCTGTTCAACGGCTCACTGATGGTCGCCGTGGTGATCGGCATCTGCTGGCACGCCGTGCAGCGCCTGCAGGCGCCCACCCCGGTCGACAGCGGCATCGTCATCGTGATCGCCGCCGCAGGCCTGGCCATCAATCTGATCGTATTCCGCCTGCTGCATGCCAGCGAAAAATCCCTCAATGTCCGTGCGGCACTGCTCCACGTCCTGGGCGATCTGCTCGGTTCGGCGGCGGCGCTGGCCTCCGGTATCGTTATCTATTTCACGGGATGGAACGCCATCGATCCGATCCTGTCCTTCCTGATCTGCGCGCTGATCCTGATGTCCAGTCTGCGGCTTCTGCGTGAGGTATTGCACGTCATCATGGAGGGCGTGCCCCACTACCTCGATCTGCGCCAGGTCGGCGCCGCCATGGCGGGCCTGTCGGGCGTGAAGGAGGTGCACGATCTGCACATCTGGACGCTGGCAAGCGGGCGGGTGGCGCTCTCGGCGCATGTCGTGATCCACGATATGTCTCAATGGGACAACCAGTTGGCCGAGCTGCAGCACCTGCTTCACGAGCGATTCGACATCGAGCATGTCACCCTGCAGCCGGAGCCGGCCATGCGCACGACCCGCCTCCACCGCATGGACGCCCAGTCAAAGCGGGCGAATCAGAGTGGTTAGGGCGCCGCGCCGATCACTGACCGGGGAATAGCCTCCGCGCAGTTTCGGGCTGTTCTGCTAGAATATCCCCCAGCATCGGGTATCCCATTCTTCAGGAGTTGAACCATGTCCAATCTCGTCAGACCCCATGGCAGCGCCGCCCTCAAGCCCCTGCTGCTGGAAGGCACGGCGCTGACCGCCGAACGGGCGCGCGCCGCGAATCTGCCCAAGGTACACATCAGTTCGCGCGAAACCGGCGACCTCATCATGCTCGGCATCGGCGGCTTCACCCCGCTCGATGGTTTCATGACCCGCGCCGACTGGCAGGGGGTATGCGACGGCATGAAGCTGGCCAATGGCCTGTTCTGGCCCATCCCGATCACGCTCTCCACCGACAAGGCGACAGCCGAGGGCATCAAGACCGGCGGCGAGGTCGCGCTGGTGGACCGCGAGAGCGGCGAGATCATGGCGACCATGCGGGTGACCGAGAAATACGCCATCGACAAGGCACACGAATGCGCCATGGTGTTCAAGACCACCGACCCCGCCCATCCGGGGGTGAAGATGGTGATGGAACAGGGCGACGTGAATCTGGCGGGCCCGGTGAAGGTACTGTCGCAGGGCCGTTTCCCGATCGACTTCGCCGATGTCTACATGACACCGGCCGAGACGCGCAAACTGTTCGAGGCCAAGGGCTGGAGCACGGTGGTGGCGTTCCAGACCCGCAACCCGCTGCACCGTTCGCACGAATATCTGGTGAAGATCGCCATCGAGATCTGCGACGGCGTGATGATCCACTCCCTGCTCGGCAAGCTCAAGCCGGGCGACATCCCCTCCGATGTCCGCGTCAAGGCCATCAACGCCCTGGTGGAAAACTATTTCGTGAAGGACACCGTGGTGCAGTCGGGCTATCCGCTCGACATGCGCTACGCGGGTCCGCGCGAGGCGCTGCTGCATGCCCTGTTCCGCCAGAATTACGGCTGCTCACACCTGATCGTGGGCCGCGACCACGCCGGCGTCGGCGAATACTACGGCCCCTTCGATGCGCAGCACATCTTCGACGAGATCCCGGCCGATGCGCTGGAAACCAAGCCGCTCAAGATCGACTGGACCTTCTGGTGCTTCAAGTGCAACGGCATGGCCTCCATGCGCACCTGCCCGCATGAGGGATCGGATCGCCTGCTCCTTTCCGGCACCAAGCTGCGCAAGGCACTGTCGGAGAACGACCATGTCCCGCCCGAGTTCAGCCGACCGGAAGTGCTGGAGGTCCTGCGGGAATACTACGCCAACCTGAAGGACGAAGACCGTGTCGAGGTGAAACTGAGCGGACACTCCGCCAAATAAGCCGGCGCCGCGGCTCCGAAGGAAACGCCGCCCGCGGGCGGCGTTTCCTTTTATGGACGGATGTCCGTTGCGCTACTGCAGCGCGATGAACAGCGCCAGTTCTCCACGCTGAACGTTGAGCAGGAGACGGTTGTCGCCAGGATTGATCGCCCGCCGCATTTCCTCGATCGATGTCACCGCTTGCCGGTTGACCGCCACCACGACATCGCCCGGACGCAGTCCGCTGCGTTGCGCCGCGCTGCTCGCCTTGATGTCGACGACGACCACTCCTTCGATGCGGCCGTACAGCGGCGAACTTTCGTCGAGGTCACCGAACAGGGCGCCGGCCAGGCGCGGATTCAGCGTCTCGCCCGCGATCTGCTCCTGCACCGGCGCGGTGATCTCCGCGGTCAGCGTACGGCGCTTGCCGTCGCGCACGATCTCGACCTTGATTCTTTCGCCGATCCGCAGCAGACCGATCGCCGTGCGCAACTCGGAACGGGTTCGGATCTCGCGGCCGTTGATGTTGACGATGATATCCCCGCTCTTGACCCCCGCCTTGGCCGCGGGCGTGTTGTCACCCACCTGAACCACCACCACGCCCTGGCTCAGATCGTGTACCCCGAAGGCCTGGGCAAGTTCCGGCGTGAGATCCTGCGCCGCGATGCCCAACTGTCCGCGCCGAACCTCGCCGTACTCGACGAGCTGCGCCATGATCTGCGAGGCCATGTTGGCCGGAATGGCGAAGCCGATGCCGACATTACCGCCGCCGGGCGCGATGATCGCCGTGTTCACGCCGACCAGCTCCCCGCGCAGATTCACCAGGGCGCCGCCGGAATTTCCGGGGTTGATCGAGGCATCGGTCTGGATGAAGTCCTCATAGCCCTCGATCCCGAGACCGCTGCGCCCCAGCGCGCTGACGATCCCGGAAGTCACCGTCTGGCCCAACCCGAAGGGATTGCCGATGGCGACCACGAAATCACCGACGCGCAGGCGGGACGAATCCGCCAGCGCCAGCGCGGTGAGGCCTTCGGCAGGGATCTGGATGACCGCGACATCCGCCTCCGGATCGGCGCCAATGAGCTTGGCGGTCAGTTGGCGGCCGTCCATCAGCGTGACGCGGATCTCCGTCGCCTTGTCCACCACGTGATTGTTGGTGAGGACATAGCCTTTCTCGGCGTCGATGATCACACCCGATCCCAGGCTCTGCGCCTGGCGTTCCAGCGGGCGCTCCGGCAGATTGAAGAACCGGCGGAAAAACGGATCGCTCAGCAGCGGATTGTTCTGTACCGGCACCCGGCTGAGGGTGGAAATATTCACCACCGCCGGCATCACCCGCTCCAGCATCGGGGCGAGGCTCGGCAATTGCTCGCCCTGCGCATCGACGGCGGGCAGCGACGCGGACGCACCGGCGGTAATCGTGGCGCCGGTACACAGGGCGAGAATACAGACCGTCGTCAAAAAAACACGGCGTTTTCCTTTCATGACCTCTCCAAATTCCTCTGAATGACTGCGACTAACCGCATTCGACCGAGCCTCAAAGCGATTTGTTCCTATCTTCCCGCATTCCGGGCCGCCATACCGCGATATTCCAAGATTCACAGCTTATCCACAGCTTGCTCGATCATTTTGCCCCGACATTCCCAAGCTTATACACAGGAAACACAATATATTGTGTTTCTAATCTGAAAGGAGCATCATTCACCCTCATTCGTCGAGACCGGGATCTCGGTCGAATTGATGTCCGATATAAAGCATCATCATTTTGTTTTATATATAAATTATTTTATTTCCATATTTTTTTATGGAGATTATTGATCCCGCTTACTAAAACATCCCGTCCCATAAGCATCGACACAATATATTGTGTCGATGCTTATGGGGTCGCATAAAAAACGATAACGATCAATAAGGAGAATTACCAACGATGGAATCTGTACACCTGCGCGTGGTCGCATCCGACGCCTCCGACATTCCGCTGCAAGCCGCTTCCCGCGACATCTGGGACAAAAAATACCGCCTGAAGAGCAAAAGCGGTCGCGTGCTCGACCAAACCATCGATGACACCTATAAACGCATCGCCCGCGCGCTGGCGGACGCGGAAGAGACGCAGGAAAAGCGCGACCAGTGGAACGAAGAGTTCCTGTGGGCCCTGCGTAACGGCGCGATCCCGGCCGGGCGCATCGTCTCCAACGCCGGCGCGCTGGATCACAAGCCGGCGACCTCGACCATCAACTGCACGGTATCCGGCACCATCCAGGACTCGATGGACAATATCCTCGGCAAGGTGCATGAGGCCGGACTCACGCTGAAGGCCGGCTGCGGCATCGGTTATGAATTTTCCACCCTGCGGCCACGCGGGGGCTACGTCTCCGGAGCCGGTGCCTACACCTCCGGCCCGCTGTCGTTCATGGATATCTACGACAAGATGTGCTTCACGGTCTCCTCGGCGGGCGGTCGCCGTGGCGCCCAGATGGGCACCTTCGACATCGGCCATCCGGACGTCATCAATTTCATCCGCGCCAAGCGCGAAGATGGCCGTCTGCGCCAGTTCAATCTCTCGCTGCTGATCACCCAGGAATTCATGGACGCGGTCAGGCATGACCGCGCCTGGCAGCTCGCATTCCCGGCCTCGCCCGCGATGATCGAGCACGGTGAGCTCGATCTCGCCAACCCGGAACAGGTGGTATGGCGCGAGTGGCCGACCAGGGAAGGCTACATCACCAACGAGTCGGGGCTGGTGGCGTGCAAGATCGAGCGCACGATCAAGGCGCGGCACCTGTGGAATCTGATCATGACCTCCACCTACGACTACGCCGAACCCGGCTTCATCCTGATCGACAAGGTCAACGAGATGAACAACAACTGGTTCTGCGAGAACATCCGCGCCACCAATCCCTGTGGCGAACAGCCATTGCCGCCCTACGGCTCCTGCCTGCTGGGATCGATCAATCTGACCAAGTTCGTGCACAACCCCTTTTCCGATCGTGCCTACTTCGACTGGGACAACTATCGCAAGGCGGTCGCGATCTTCACCCGCATGCTCGACAACGTAGTCGAGATCAACGGCCTGCCGCTCGAACAACAGCGTGACGAGATCCGGAACAAGCGCCGTCACGGCATGGGCTATCTCGGGCTGGGTTCCACCCTCACCATGCTGCGCATGAAGTACGGCGCCAGGGACGCGCTCGAATTCACCGAGCGCGTGACGCGCGAGATGGCGCTGGTGGGCTGGGAAACCGCGCTGGACCTCGCCATCGAGAAGGGACCGGCCCCGATCCTGGAGCAGGAATTCTCGATCACCGCGGAAATGCTGCGCAAACGGCCCGAAATGGCGCGCGACGGCTATAAGCTCGGTGACCGCGTCAAGGGCAAGATCCTGCACGCCCGCTACAGCCGCTACATGCAGCGCATCGCCGAGGTCGCGCCCGAACTGGTCGACCGTCTGGCCGACATCGGCGCGCGCTTCACCCACCATACCTCGATCGCGCCCACCGGCACGATCTCGCTGTCGCTGGCCAACAACGCGAGCAACGGCATCGAGCCCAGCTTCGCCCACCATTACTTCCGCAACGTCATCCGCGAGGGACGGAAGACGAAGGAGAAAGTCGACGTCTACTCCTTCGAGCTGCTCGCCTACCGCGAGCTGATCAACCCCAAGGCCGTACCGGACTCCGAGAAGGAAGGGGAGCGCCTGCCGGAATATTTCGTTTCAGCCGACAATATCACGCCTAAGGAACACGTCGACGTTCAGGCCGCCGCGCAGAAATGGGTCGACTCCTCGATCTCGAAGACGGCCAACGTCCCGAGCGACTACGACTACGAGAAATTCAAGGACATCTATTTCTACGCCTATGAACAGGGACTCAAGGGCTGCACCACCTTCCGCTTCAACCCGGAGGCGTTCCAGGGCGTGCTGGTCAAGGAAAAGGATCTCGCGAACACCCTCTACCGCTTCAAGCTGCAGGACGGCACGACTGTAGAGGCGAAAGGCAACGAGGAGATCGAGTACGACGGCGAAACCCATTCCGCCGCAAATCTGTACGATGCCCTCAAGGAAGGCTACTACGGCAAGTATTGACGGATGACGACATTCTGCACGGAGAAACCCCGGACATGGCAATAAAGATTGAAAACAAGATCATCGGCTACGAGGTGGCCAAGGACGAGGCGGAGTCGGAGGAGAACACCAAGACCTCGAACATCATTCACATGCACGAGAAGCTCGAGCGGCCGGACATGCTGCTCGGCTCGACCTACAAGGTCAAGACGCCGCTTACCGAGCATGCGCTTTATGTGACGATCAACGACATCGTGCTGAACCCGGACACGGAGCATGAACTGCGGCGTCCGTTCGAGATCTTCATCAACTCGAAGAACATGGACCACTTCCAGTGGATCGTGGCGCTTACCCGCATCATTTCCGCCGTTTTCCGCAAGGGCGGTGATGTCACTTTCCTGGTGGAGGAACTGCATTCCGTGTTCGATCCGCGGGGCGGCTATTTCAAGCGCGGCGGGAAATTCATGCCCTCGCTGGTCGCCGAGATCGGCGACGTCATCGAGAACCACCTGCGCTTCATCGGATTGATCAAGGGTGAGCGGCTGGACGAGCATCAGAAGCAGTTCGTCGAGGCAAAACGGCGTGAATACGATCAGGCACCGGGTCAGAAGGCCGACGAGTCCGCCGGCGCCTTCCCCGAGGGGGCACAGCTCTGTGCCAAGTGCCATACCAAGGCAATGATCCAGATGGACGGGTGCCTGACCTGCCTGAATTGCGGTGACTCCAAATGCGGTTGACCGGGGCGGCCGGGCATCATTCCGGCCCCGCCTGATCACACGGCGCGGTAAGCAATTGTTTCTACGGTATTAAGCTTATGTTCCATTTGGCAATTTCCTGACTGTGTTATACTCCGTATCCGTACATAACATAAATATATGTACCCGAGAGAGGAAATATATATGTCAGTGAAGCAGAAAGCGGTGGTCGGCAACTGGTATATGAACATGACGGGCCAACTGATCAAGGTGTGGGCCGTCGGCTACTCTTCCGGCCGTCCTGCCAGAGTGGTGATCGAGTACCTGAACGGGAAGCGCAAGATCATCGGATACAGCGACTGGTGCTCGCTCGATCTGGAGATCCACCTGTACAGGGCCGCGCGCCGCCAGGGCGGTAACGAAGAGCTGCACCGCTGAAATATCCGCAGCACGTCCGCCATCATCCCCCCCGCTGATCATCTCGGCGGGGACCGTAACACCGGAGCAGCAGACGGTGGCGGTTTTTTCTTTGTCATCGATTCTGCCCCCGCCAAGATCGCTGGCGGCGGGCTTCCTTCCCGCCCAGGTTCACCCCAAGGCTTGCCATCACTTAACTCGCTGATTCAATTTCCCGATTCTCTTCATCCTGCGGCTTGACAGGCAAAAAAGAACATCGGCATAATTAACCGCCAATTTTAAGGCAAACAATAATATTCGAGTTCGGCCAGCATATTCGACTGAATTCCGAATCGCATCGCAGCCGTGAACAATGCACTGCGGGCTCCTTGTAAGATCACTACAACGAAGACACGTCCGTAAGGAGGGAGTATTATCATGAAATCACGTTGGTTGAATCTGACGGCTGCCGCCGCCTTGACCCTGGGTGCAAGCCAAGTCATGGCTGCTGATATGCCGCCGCTGGCCGCTTCGAGTGGCTGCACCGCTTGCCACGCGATCGACAAGAAGGTCGTGGGTCCGGCTTGGGCGGATGTCGCCAAGAAATACAAGGGCGACGCTAGTGCGAAGGGCCACCTGGTCGACAAGGTGAAGGCCGGCGGCAAGGGCAACTGGACCGAGGTCACAGGCGGCGTTCCGATGCCCCCCTACTCGCCCCGCGTCTCTGATGCCGATATCGGCACGCTGGTGGACTTCATCCTCGGCCTGTAATCATTCGGCCATCGTTGTACCTGTAAAAGCCGGCCCTGACGGGCCGGCTTTTCTTTTTTCCCCGCCCACTGCCGACACGTTAAATCCCGCTGCCCGGCCACCCCGAACAGGGGCGGGATTTTAATAAATGAGAATTATTTGCATTTATGGCCTGTGCTGGATATACTGCCTTCCATGCGGTCGGACATGGGTCCCGGCGCCCGGCCAACATCTCAACCAACCACGCGTATGACCCTCCTCACAGCGCGTGTCTCGGGAGCGCGAATGCGCTCCCTTTTTTATTTGTGACGCTTGCGACCGACGGTATGGAACGACGCAGTAAAAACAGAGTGGGTGGGGAAAGCGTGTGCGACTGGACTTTATAGCGCGTTCAGATCTCGATCATCTCAAAATCCTCCTTGCCCGCACCACAGTCGGGGCAGCGCCAGGTCAGAGGCACATCCTTCCAAAGCGTGCCGGGGCTGATCCCGTGTTCGGGCAGCCCCAACGCCTCGTCATAGATAAAACCGCAGATGACGCACATGTATTTCTTCATGCTCAGCCGGCTCGATTAAAGCGGATGCATCACGCCGATCGTCGCGGTCGCCGCAGTAACGATCTCGCGGTTCGCCAGCCCGGCCGCGGTAAGTTCCACCCCGCCCCGGAGGCGCCAGTCCCGCCACACCTTCAACTCGGCCCCTGCGCCCCCGATCAGTGACCCACCGTCATCGTTGAAACGATTGATGTCATTGATCGTGGCGCTGTACACGATCCGCGAGTCCCACATGAAGAAACCACCCTTAACAAAGAGGGTCAAATTCAGACGGTCCAGTGGCAGCAGCCCGAGACCCTGTATCGTCAAGCCCCGGATCTCGGTGCGACCCTCGACCGGACCCGCGGTCCAGATGGAGCCGGCGCCGTTGGAATTTCCGCTGAACACCGTATCGGCGAAACTCAGGTAACCCACCTCGAGGGCGACATACCGATGCAGGCGGTAACCCGCGTACAGGTGAAACGCCGGACCGGATTTATCGATACTGGCGCCAGTGATCGAGCTGTCGGTCCAGAAGGCCTCATCCAGATCGACCATGCCGATACCTGCATCGGCACCGACATACCAGCCAGTCTCTTCGGCGTGAGCGGTAAGCGAAAAGGCCGGCAGCAGTGCGCACAGCCCCAGGATCATCCAACAATACCGTTTCCAATGCATGAATACTGCCCTGTAATAACGGCCGGCGTGAAACGAGAAGAAACCGTGCGCCTGAATCGCGGGATGCGGCCTGATTATGCTTTCCCCTAAGACGCCACCGCGGAAGGGGAAGTTCCGCGTGAATCGACGACGGATATATCATACGCGATCCACGAGACCCGTATCGACAACGATCTGTGGATGGAATGAAAGATCGGCCCCCTAGCCGCCCTGTTCCTCCATCAGTTCACGCTGGCGCCGGTCCGTTTCATCCAGCATCGGAGCCACCGCCTGCGCCTTTCTGTAGGCGTTTTCCTGTGTCTTCCAGGCATGGTCACTCGACCCGTCGTTCGCCGGCTCGCCACCCCCCGAGCAGGCGGACAAAACCAGCAGACAGGCCGCCGGGAAAAAATACCGATGAAATCTCATCTTCGCCTCCCAAAAGGAGCACCTGAAGGGGATTAGTTCCTGTATCGGAGTTCGGCCGACAAACATAAGCCCACCCGCTGGACTGGCGCACCGCGACCGGCACGGAACGACGGGGGGCTAAGAAGGTTCGACGTCGGAATGGAAACGGATGCAGCCCGATTCGAGCCGCCCGACCAGGACACGTCCGGCCCCTCCGACAGGCTGGAGCGTGGATCGTACCATGGCCTCCGCCAGCGGGGCGGTTACTTCATGCCGGAAGGTCCTTGAGACCGCACGGGCGCCGAAACGGCGGTCGTATCCCCGCCGCGCAAGCCAGGCACGCGCGACTGGATCGAGCGCGACCGTCCAGCCGGAACGTGTCAGGCGATTGTTGAGGCGGCCGAGCTCCAGCTCGATGAGCGCGTCGTAGGTCTCCGGATCCAGGCTGTTGAACAGCACCACACGATCGATACGATTGATGAACTCGGGATCAAAACTACGGTGCAGTGCCGCCTCCATGATTCTCTGCAGGCGACGGCGGCGGACCTGACCGGAAACAGGCAGCAACCGGCGCCAGCCCCGCCGTAACCCATCTTCATAGCGCTGGATCGCGCGCGCAGCGAGGTTGCTCGTCATGAATACCAGGGTGTTGCGAAAGTCGATGGTCCGGGCGCCTGAAGTCAGGGTCAGACGCCCATGATCGAAAACATTGAGCAGCGCCCGGATCACCTCCTTGCCCGCCTTCTCGATCTCGTCGAAGAGGACGATACCAGGCCGCCCGAAGCTGCCCTGGATCAGGTCGAGATCGAGCAGCGTCGTCCCTTCGCGACTGCCCACATAGCCGGGAGGGGCGCCCGTGATCGCGGCGGCGTAATGATCCTGGGCGAGTGTATTCATGTCGATGCGACAGCAGGCATCAGCGCTGCCATGGATGGCCTCGGCGAGCACGCGGATAATCTCCGTCTTGCCCACCCCGGTGGGCCCCAGCAACAGTGCAACGTACAGGGGACGGCGCGGATCGCCGAGATCGGCCTTGACCAGGTTCAGCATCGATTCGATGATCGCCAGCGCCTCATCCTGCCCGACGATGCGGGCGCGCAGACGCGCCATGACCTCCTGCGGTACGAACTGGAAGCGAGATACAGGACCCGCGGGCGGGATCGGAACCGGCTCGGGCGCGACAGCGGCGCACGCCCGCTCCCGATTCAACTCCGCCAGCATGTCATTGATGAAAGGCATTGCTGCAGCCGCCGGGTGGCCCGCCGCCCGGCAAGCGCGGCCCTGTCACTCAGCCCAGCGCGGCGGACTTTTCCTTCGGCTCGCAGGGCAGTTCCCCGACGGGACATTCGGCGACACCGATGGTGGTGCGCGTGAGCTTCTCGACGTTCTGCTGTGCCTTTTGGGCGTCCATCACCCAGCTGCGATAAAACTCGAACGGGCATTCGGCAACTCCCTTCTCGCCGTCGCCGGAGTTGTAAATGCCGGTATAGCCGCGATGGAGCAGCTTGAAGAGATGATTCTGCGCCTGATCGTTCGCACGCGCATCGCGGATCGAGGACACGGAGAGCTGGGCATACTGAATCCCCATCTCTTCCTCGCCACACTCGCCCAGGGTACGGCCATCGAAGCCGATGATGGCCGAGTGGCCGAAATAGGAATAGACGCCGTCGAAGCCGGTGGCATTGGCGACGGCCACGTAGCAGTTGTTCGCCCAGGCCATCGCCTTCGCCATCATGACCTGCTGATCCTTGGCCGGGTACATATAGCCCTGACAGCGCACGATCAGCTCGGCGCCTTTCATCGCACAATCGCGCCAGATCTCGGGATAGTTACCGTCATCGCAGATGATGAGACTGATCTTCAGGCCCTTGGGGCCCTCGGTGACGTAGGTGCGATCGCCCGGATACCAGCCTTCGATCGGGCACCACGGCAGGCATTTGCGATACTTCTGCACGACCCTGCCTGTGTTGTCGATCAGCACCAGGGTGTTGTAAGGCGCCTTGTCCGGATGCTCCTCGTGCCGTTCACCGGTCAGCGAGAACACGCCCCAGGCATTGGCCTTGCGGCAGGCCGCGGCGAAGATCTCGGTCTCTTCGCCCGGCACTGTGGCCGCCGTTGCCATCATCTCCTTGGCGTCGTACATGATCCCCATGGTGCTGTACTCGGGAAAGATCACCAGATCCATGCCGGGCAGACCGGCCTTCATGCCGACGATCATGTCGGCGATGTTGCGTGCGTTGGCAAGCACCTCGGCCTTGGTGTGCAGTCTCGGCATCTTGTAATTGACGACCGCGACGCCGACCGTGTCCCTGCTGCTGGAGATATCACCATGCCTCATGTCTAGCCACTCCTCATGCCTGAAATCGTTGAACTGAAATTGTGCCGACGGGATGTGCGCCGCTGACGGCCATGACGCCGGCGCTTACCCGACAGAGTGATCATCCATGCGAGGAAAGCACTCGCCACGTCCCTGTGGCGAATGAACCGCACATGGATAGGAGCAGGATGCATGCCAAGGGAGGAATTACTGAAAACTCATTGGGTTGTGCGTGGTACGAGACTCGATGCGCCGGGGGAATGCACCACGGCGAAACATTGGACGCACCTGGAACGCGCAGCCGGGCAACACCACGCCCGCATCCCGGAGCGAATCAGCTAAACCGGCGGGGGTACTCGCAGTGCCTCGATATCCTCATAGGCCGCCCATTCGAAACGAGGGCTGCAAATGGCGAGGAATATCAGGTCGGTCGTCCCGGTATTGGTGATTCGCTGCGCAAGCGAGGGCGGAATGATCACCACATCGCCCGCGCACACGGGCCGCGGCGGCAGCGCACCCAGTTCGACGCTGCCACACCCGGAAACGATCACGTACCGCTCTGTCGTCCCGGACAACCGGTGCCAGCGGGTCGTGACGCCGGGCACAACCCGGGCGCGCGCGATGGAGACCGTATCATCGTCGAGGCTGTTCGAAAGCTCCTGGATGTAGCACCCTTCGGCCGAGAGATACTCTTCCGCATCCGTCGCGCGCCTGATCGATCCATTCATCATCCGGCCTTCACCCCTGGTGATACTCACGCACGATCTCGCGGTAGCGGAAACAATCCGTGGTATGGTCATTGACCAGCCCGCAGGCCTGCATATGGGCATACATGACCGTGCTGCCGACGAAGCGGAACCCGCGCCGCTTGAGATCGCGACTGAGGGCATCGGATTCCCGGGTGGTCGCCGGAACCTGCCTGAGCGTCCGCCGTCGATTGACCCGGGATTTTCCGCCGACGAAACCCCAGATGTATTCATCAAAGCTGCCGAATTCCTCCTGCACGGCGAGAAATGCGCGTGCATTGCTGACGGCGGACTCCACCTTCAGTCGATTGCGGATGATCCCATCGAACTGCAACAGACGCTCGATTTTTTCCGGACTGAAGCGTGCGACCTTGCGCGGGTCGAATCCGCCAAAGGCCGTGCGGTAACCGGAGCGACGCTTGAGGACGGTGGCCCAGCTCAGGCCGGCCTGTGCGCCCTCGAGGATGAGAAACTCGAAATGTACCCGGTCATCATGCACGGGCACGCCCCATTCCTCATCGTGGTAGCGCTCATAGGCGGGGAAGGTATCGCAGGCCCACTGACAACGAGTGACTTTCATAGGGATGTGGCATCGTCCGCCCTGGAAGGGAGTATGGTACCACCCGGCCAGCAGACGGTGCAGCGGGCCAAACAAGGCCCATCAGCTGCTCCGCGCCCGGGTAAACGCACCGGCGCCTGGCAGGGGATAACCCGGGTTGTCCATCCGAATCCCCGGCTGCCGGGCCGCATCGCAGTGACCCTCGCCGCCAAGAATCCGGGGTGGATAGCCTGAAGGACGTGCCCGCCGGAAGATCCCGCAATTTCCGCCATCCCGTGCAGTCGCCGTGACGGGTCGCCGTAATCCCTAAGCTGCTGAAGTTATCGAATGTTTTGCCGATATTTTTGGCATGCCATTCAAATCTTCAATAAAAATCAGCGGTCTCGGGGCCGGTGGTCTCTCCCTGGTTTACGCCGCGTTTGCCGGGTTGTGGATCCTCATCACCGATAACCTGCTCGGCATGCTCATCAGGGATCCCACCCTGGCCCAGAAGCTCAACCTGGGAAAAGGCTTCATGTTCGTCGCCGTCACCGCCGCCCTGCTGTATCTCCTGCTGCGCACCCAGGTCCCGTCGTCGGCGCGCACTATAGAGATGGAACAGAGTCGCCCTCAACCGCGCCCTCTGCGTCTGTTGCTGGTGTTCGGTGCCCTGGGCATGGTGGCGCCGCTGATCAGCTTCGGAATCATCCACCTGCACGGCCCGCACATGCGGCAAACCGCCTATGAGGATCTACGCGCCATCGCCGGACTCAAGGCCAGACAGATGGATTTCTGGTTGCATGAGCGGCGTGGCGATGCCGAAATCATGGCGTCCAGCATGGGGTTCATCGAAAGCGTCGCCGCGATGCTGCGCAGTGACCCGGTCGCCCGGGAACGGGTGCTTGCGCGGCTCGACAGGCTCAAGCAGATCTTCGCTTATGAAACCGACATCTATGATTCCTCCGGCCAGAAGGTCTACTCCACATTTATACACGACGATTCTTCCGATCTGGAACTGCAAAACCATCTGGCAAACGCACTGCACAGCGGCCGGGTGCAGTACCGCGATATCTATCGCGACGGCAAGGACCAGATTCATCTGGAATTCGTCGTCCCGCTGTTGCTGGGTAATCCCGTCGACGGTAACCGCGCCGTCGGCAATCTGGTCATGCATGCCCCGGCGGAACACTTTCTCAACCCGCTCATCGATACCTGGCCGACGTCCAGCGCCAGCGCCGAGACCCTGCTGGTACGCCGGGACGGGAACAGGCTCAGGCTGCTCAGTGAATTTCACCATACACGCGTCCTCCAGCCGGAGCAGGCGCCGATCGAGATCGATCTTCCCGGCACGGAAAATCCGGAACAGGTGCTGGAGACAAAGGATTATCGCGGCGTCACCGTACTGGCCGCCATCCAGCCGGTGCCCGGAACCCCATGGAGCATCATTGCCAAAATCGACCGCGATGAGGTGATCGCCCCCCTGCGGGCATTGGCGTTCTGGGTCTCCGTCGTATCGATTTTCGCCACGGCATGCCTTGGTGCGGCGTTCTTCATGCTTTGGCGGCAACAGGCACGGACCTATAGCCTGGAATTACAGACCCAGGCGGCCGAGAAGGATCGCGTGTTGAGACATTTCTATGACCTTTCGCTGATCGGCATGGCGATAACCTCTCCCGTCACCAAGCAGACGCTTCAAGTCAACGACGAGCTGTGCAAGATCACCGGCTATTCTCACGACGAAATGCTGCGGATTTCCTGGCCTGAACTGATTCATCCGGAACACCGTGACGCGGATCTCGCTGAATACGCCCGGCTGCTGAATGGTGAAATCTCCACCTACGCGCGAGATTCCAGGCTCATCCGCAGGGATGGCGCCGTCATCGACATCACCGTCAACTCGCAGTGTGTCCGCAAACCGGACGGAGAACCGGAGCTAACAATCGCCACTATTCAGGATGCGACCAAGCGCAAGACCATGGAACATGCCCTGCGCGAAATCTCATCGAACTTGAACCAGGCCCAGCGCATCGCCCACATTGGAAGCTGGGCGCTCGATACGCGACGCAATGAATTGAAATGGTCGACCGAGACGCACCGGATCTTCGATGTGCCCGAGGGCACACCCCTGACCTATGAGCTTTTTCTCGACCTCGTGCATCCCGATGATCGTGGATACGTGGATCAGGCATGGCAGAAAGCGCTACGGGGTGAAGCATACGATATCGAACATCGGATCATTGTCTCCGGACGAACCAAGTGGATCCGGGAGCGCGCCGAGCTCAATTTCGATGCCGCCGGCCAACTGATCGGCGGTCTCGGAACGTCTCAGGACATCACCGAGCGCAAGGAAATCGAACTGAAGCTGCTGGAGAGCGAGGAGATCCGCCGGCAATCCCAGCGCATCGCGGCACTGGGACATTACGTTTTCGATATCGAAAGCGGTTCCTGGACCAGTTCGGACATGCTGGATGAAGTCTTTGGAATCGATGCGTCCTATCCAAGGGATGTAGAAAGCTGGCTCAGACTCATTCATCCGGAACAGCGGGACGAGATGCTGAAATATCTGCAGGATAACGTCCTGGGCGGCCGGAATCCGTTCAACCGCGAATATCGGATCGTGCGCCCCAGCGATGGCGCCGAGCGCTGGCTGCACGGGCTCGGACGCCTGGAGCTGCATCCGGACGGCCGGCCCCGCCGGATGCTCGGCACGATCCAGGACATCACCGAACGCCGCAGGAATGAAGAGCGTCTGCGGCTGGCCGCCGCTGTGTTCGAGAACAGCCATGAAGGCGTCATGGTCACGGATGCCCAGCAACGCATCGTGCTGGTGAACCGGGCCTTCTGCGAACTCAAGGGTTATGAGGAACCGGAACTGCTGGGACAGACACCGGACATGCTCCAGTCCGGGCGCCATGACGGTGAGTTCTACGCCACCATGCAGGAAAGCCTCGCCTCCACCGGTTACTGGCAGGGAGAGGCCTGGAACCGGCATCGCAGCGGCGAGCTATCCCCCGTCCTGGTCAGCGTCAGCAATATCTACGACAACGAGGGACAGGTTACCCACACCGTCGGGGTGTTCACCGACATCTCCATGCAGAAATCGACCGAGGCCCGGCTCGAACACATGGCCCATCACGATTCACTGACCCAGCTGCCCAATCGCCTGTTGATCCACTCCCGCCTCGAGCACAGCGTCGAGGTCGCCCGGCGCGAAGGCCGCCGCCTGGCCCTGTTGATGCTCGACCTGGATCAGTTCAAGGACGTGAACGACAGTTTCGGTCATCTTGCCGGCGACGAACTGCTCCAGCAGGTCAGCAAACGCCTGAGCGGACGGCTGCGCGGCGTGGACACGGTGGCCCGACTGGGTGGCGACGAATTCGCCGTCCTGCTCGACAATCCCGCGCATCAGGAAGATGCCCTGCGCATCGCGAACGACATCATCAAATTGCTCAGCGAGCCATGGCATCTTTCCAACGGCATCGAGGTGCGTATCGGCGCCAGCATCGGCATCAGCCTCTTTCCCGAGCACGGACAAAGCGCCGACGCCCTGCTGCAGCAGGCTGACGCCTCGCTCTATCGGGCCAAATCGGAAGGCCGCGGTTGCGCCAGATTCTTCAGCGATGATATGACCGAATCGGCGCGTAATCGCCTGGAAATCGAATCCAAGCTGCGCCGGGCGCTGAGACAGAATGAGCTGCGGGTCTATTACCAGCCGCAGATCGACCTGTCCGACGGCAGCATTTCCGGCGCCGAGGCCCTGCTGCGCTGGCACGATCCCGAGCGCGGACTGGTGCCGCCGGGCGCGTTCATCCCGGTTGCCGAGGAAACGGGCCTGATCACGGAGATCGGTGCCTGGGTGTTGCGGGAGACCTGCCGCCAGGGACGCGAATGGATCGATCTCGGCCTTCCGCCGCTCACCTTGTCGGTCAATCTCTCGCCGCACCAGTTCCGTTTCAACGACATCCAGTCCACGGTTAGACAGGCCCTGTCCGAATCCGGATTCCCGCCCGAGCGGCTCGAACTGGAGTTGACGGAGAGCGCCCTGATGGCGCGCGAGGACGAAGCGGCCGAGAAGCTGGAGCGCCTGCGCGAACAGGGGGTGCGCCTGGCCATCGACGACTTCGGCACCGGCTACTCCTCGCTCGCCTACCTCAAGCACTTTCCGATCGACGTGCTCAAGATCGACAAGCGTTTCATCGATGACATCCCCCACCAGGAGGACGACAAGGCGATCACCGCCGCGATTGTCGCCATGGCCCACACCCTGGGTTTCGAGGTGACCGCCGAGGGCGTGGAGACCCCGGAACAACTGGCCTTCCTCCGCACGCAGGGATGCGACCGCTTTCAAGGCTATCTGGTCAGTCCCGCCCTCCCGGCGGAGGAATTCGCCGCGCTGATGCGCGGGGGGTCACGGCGCGGCAGCCGCGTCGGCTGAACCTCCCCGTCGCCCGGTGGGACGGCGCCCGGGGCGCCTGTTCTCACGGCGATTTCTCGCGCCTCTCGCCCGTCAGCATGGCCGGATTATGCGCCGTGAAACGGCGTACCAGCGGGGCCGCGAGCGCCGCGTCCCCATGGCGGGTGTAGCGGTAACCGAGAACGGCGGCGAGCAGGGCTCCTCCGGCATCCACCATCAGGTCGGTCATCGTATCGACCAGACCGGATTTCTGCATATTGAATCCGAAGAACCAGTCCATCAGGAACTCGAAGATCTCCCACAGCGTCCCCACCGTCACCGCGAAACCGAATGACGTGATCGCGACATAGAGCGGCGCCATTCGAATGCGATGGGTGCTGTAAAAGACATACACCATCAGGAATCCAATCAGTCCCATGACCAGCGCGGAGACGCTGTGCAACAGGATGTCCCACCACCAGTAACGCAGATAAAATCCGCGCACCTCGCCGAGGCCGAAGCTGGCGTACAGAAACACCGAGGTCGCCAGGGTAAACTCGACGGGCAGATGGACGGAAAACTGATGTTCGATCAGCGCCGGCAGAAAGGTCAGGGCGAGCACGACCAGCGCCGTGAACGCCACCAGCCAGTGCCGCTCCCACAGGGCGCCAACGAATACCAGCAGGATGGCCAGCTGGAGCACGCGCGACAGGCCGATCTGTACGGAGGTGTTCCAGTCACGCGTGCGGACAACACGCTTGAGCAGCGACTTGATGCCGGATGAGCGTGTCATGGCCGGATCAGGCGGGCCCACAGTGAGGCCGCTGGCCGCGCGCCGATTTCCCCCGGCGGTACCCGGTATCCCCGGCACAGCGGCGCAACCCTCGGGAAAGCGCGGGTCACATCAGCTCCGCCAGTGCCATCTTGCCGCATACCAGACGTTCCTTGGCCGCCTTGCTCAGTGCCTTGACGCGATGCTCCGCGCGGAGCGCCTCCGGCCGGCCGCCCACGGTACAGGTGTAGACAAGCAGGAAGGGGCCCTTGCCACGCAGATATTTGGCGCAGGCCGCGCCTTCGGCCGAATGCTCCTGCAGTCGCCGCGCCAGATCGTTCGTCACCCCGGTGTAGAGTGAATCATCCCGGCACCGGATCATATACAGCTGCCACATGTACGCGATTTCCTTCAGAGGATCAGGTGGCGCAATACGCCCGCCGCCGCGCAGGCCGCGATCACGGGCACGACACCGACCGGATACCGCGACAGAGCCAGAAACGCCGCCAGGCACAGGATGGCGGCGAACACATCAAACCCGCCCTCAACGCCCCGCGGCCACAGCACATGCCAGGCGAAGAACAGGGCGAGATTGACGATGACCCCGACCACCGCGGCGGTAATGCCCGCTAGCGGCGCGGTGAAGGCGACCTCATGACGGCTGGCCTCGACCGCGGGGCCGCCGACCAGGATGAACAGGAACGACGGCAGGAAGGTGAACAGCGTCGCCACGCACGCCCCGGCGATGCCGGCCCAGGGCAACAGTTCCGGGCCGAAGATCTGCTGGGTCCAGCCGCCGACGAAGCCGACGAAGGCCACGACCATGATGAGCGGGCCCGGGGTGGTCTCCCCCAGCGCGAGTCCGTCGATCATCTGGGCGGCGGTCAGCCAGCCGTAATGCTCGACGCCGCCCTGGTACACATAGGGCAGCACCGCGTAGGCGCCGCCGAAGGTCACGAGCGCCGCCTTGGTGAAGAACCAGCCCATCTGCGTCAGGGTGCCGTGCCAGCCATAGCTCATCAGCAGGAACCCCAGGACCGCCGCCCACAGCCCGAGCCCGATCGCGACGAAGGACAGCAGACGACTCCAGCGGAAACGCGCATGTTCCGGTGCTGGGGAATCGTCATCGATCAGCGCGGGTGCAGTCGATCGCCCGCC